>JAQWFW010000005.1 GCA_029238515.1 Flavobacteriaceae bacterium
CCCTAAGATTGTGCTGGTCTGGCTCTCTAAATCAAAACTAAAATAACCACCAGAACCATCATCACATTCGACCATAGGACCTGGAATTGTAGCGGTAGCTTTGTTGGTTACAATCAAATTGAATAATGGATTAGGACTGACACTATAACAAGCTTCATCATCTACACTATCTATTCTTACGAATATCGGTTGATTTGTTGCAGAACTGTAAAGTAATGGGAGTTCGTTTTGGGGTATATTTGCGTCTTCAAAAGTTGTATAATATGTGACGTTATAAGTAGCTGGATTTAGAGTCCCAAAAATATCACTATTTCGTAACTCTAAGTTAAATTCCTCTACCCCATCATTGGACAAATCGTCACATAAAACTAAGTCAGAGACATTAGAAATTGGTGGTCCATCGGTTAGAATTAAATCTAATGCCCCTGTGACAAAACATGATTCGGTCAATGCATCTTCAATGCGGACAAAGATGGTTTCAGGATTTGAAATCGCTGTGTAGTTTGTTAGGGTTGTAGTAATAGGTGTATTATCGTTTTCAGCGGCAGCTAACGAGTTGTGGTAGGTGATATTATAGTCTCCAGGATTTTGAGTTCCTAATATGAGGGAATTGTTTTCTGTAAGGTCAAATGTTGGACTTCCCGCATTACAGAATACTAAGTCCGAAATAGCTTCAATACTTGGCGAAAGCTTGTATTCAATTATAATTGAATCTGAGGCAATACAATCTTCCCCAAAGGAAATATCAACTGCATAAGTTCCCGCAACACTAATTTCGAGTGTTGAAGATACTTCACCATCAATTTCAACGTCATTTAAATACCATGTGTGCTGAGCACCAGGCAATTGCGAATCTAGGGTTATGGTATCACCCAAGCACAATGCTGTTCCGCCTTCAATAGTGACATCATTCCCAAGATCTCCACCTAAATCAAAACTTCCTCCCTCCAAAAATACAGCAGCATCATAAATGGTATCATCAAAACCATTACCGTCGTCTGCAATAACCAATTTAATGGTGTAGCTTGTTTCAGGGATTACTGTAGATTGGGCAAGCATACTTACGGTATACCCTACAAAATCAATGGGGCTATCAATTGCAGGTAAACCTCCGCCACCATAATACGCTGCAAAAAACTCTTCATTTGATGAGGAGCAAGTTGAATTGTATGCCCCGTCACGTACACTCAAAACAGAAATTGGATCGTTTGTTTCTGGAACCAATGCTAAATTTGTGGTTTGCCCTGTTGAGTTATTCGTTAAAAGAAACGCAAAAGCATCTGTATATTCACATTGATAGAAACCATATTCTTCAGAGGCAAAAACAAAATTAAAGCTGATTGAATTGGCTAGTGGAATAAAATCAAATTGAATGAAAGTGGCATTGGTTGTTCGGCCTGGGCTAAGATTAGGAATAGCATTTTCTAAATCTAAATCCCCTGGCCACATAGTTGTACCAGAACCCAATGCAGACCCTGTCTCTGGACCTTCAGCTTCTGAAGCATCTCCAGTTGTTAGTAAAATCCCTTCTGTAAAAGGAAATGAAACACCATTCCCCGAAAAATATCCTATACCATTAGGTTCACTTATACTGAAATTAGTTCCTGTTGAAAATTCAATATTTGTGATTTCAACACAAGAGCTATTCACTAATATATCTTCAACCAACTGCTCAACAGAATAGGTGGTTTGATCTACTAATAAATATGGGCCAAGCACTTGAACAACAATAGTTGTAGAATCTGAACACCCTGTTGGATTTGCATCCGTTACGTTAAGCGTGACCGTAAATGTTCCAATATTATTAAAGGTATGACTTACTACTGTATCACCAGAATCAGTTGTTGCAGTGTCTTCTCCTCCAAAATCCCAATCGTAAGTTGCACCAGTACCATCCATAGAAAAATTTGCTCCTCCTGTAAAGTCAACAGTATCCCCTTGATTAATCACTATATTGCCCCCCAAACCAGCAGGGAGATTTGTGGTTGCAACAAATGCCTCTATATCTTGGCATGGCGTAGCGCAACTGATGGTCGCTTCAAAACCCTGTCTAGAAATTGATGGACTACTTTCAAAAGTAAGTGTAAGGCATCCTGATGCGTTTGTAGCTTGTATAACTCCTGGGCTTGTATTACCATCGAATACTCCTATAACTGTTGCTGTTGTATCATTGCCATCATAAATAGTAAGATAATCTGCGCCACCTTGAGTGTCAAATAATATAAAATCGAGCTGAACAGCATCTCCAGTATTTTCGGGGCAAATGGTAAGCGTAAAGTTTTCGTTATTGGTATAATTGCCGGCACCCCCAAAATCAAAAAGTGTACCACTGCATTGATTTACGGCCCCATTTTGCATATTAATATCTTGAGCATGAGCATAAAATCCGCATGCTAACATTAGTGCAAAAATGTAATTTAAAGTCTTCAAGTTAAATGGTTATACCTCAAATATATTGATTAGTTTTAAAATGTTGCTCGTTCTTGTTCTATATTTTGTCACTATGGTAGATGATATTGACGCATAACAAGAGATTTCTTTAGTATCTTTGCAAAAAAATAAACATGAGTTCAATTCACATTACCCCTCAAGAAACGAGTAATCCAAAAATATTAAAATTCGAAGCCAACACATTCCTTGTTCAGTACGAGAATTTTGAATATGCTAATATTGATGACGCTAAAAATTCCCCTTTGGCGCAACAATTATTTTACTTGCCATTTGTAAAAAAAGTTTACATTTCAGGGAATTTTGTGGCTATTGAACGCTACGATATTGTGGAATGGAGTGATGTTCAAAATGAGGTTGCTAGTCAAATTCAGGATTACCTCAACAATGACGGAATAGTCGTAATTGCAGAGCAATCCAAAAAAAGTGCCATTACTATATACGCGGAAAGCACGCCAAATCCAGCGGTGATAAAATTTGTCGCAAACAAAAATTTGGTAAATTCGTCTTTTGAATTTGGCTCGATAGAAGAAGCAAAACCTTCTCCATTTGCAACAGAATTGTTTCAATTTCCTTTTGTCAAATCTGTTTTTTTGGATAAAAACTATGTTTCTATTACAAAATTTGATATTATAGAATGGGAAGGCATTACCCTTGAAGTTCGAACCTTTATCAAATCATACATCGAACAAGGCAAACCTATGATCCTTAGTACTGCAACTGAAGCGCTCGAAAAAACCACGGAGCAATTAGACAAAGCTTATGAAGAATTAGATGATATTTCAAAAGAAATCATAAACATTCTTGAACAACACGTAAAACCCGCAGTGGCTAGTGATGGAGGAAATATCATGTTTGATTCTTATGACGCTGAAAACAAAACAGTTCAAGTAATTCTTCAAGGCGCTTGTAGTGGATGCCCCTCGTCTACATTCACCCTTAAAAATGGTATTGAAGCCATTTTAAAAGAAATGATGGGGGATAAAATAAATTCGGTAAATGCTCTCAATGGCTAAATTCTGAATTATTTTTTTATATTTATACTCTAAATTATTCTTAACCTTAAATCTAATTACTTATGGGAGTACTCAAAGTTATCGAAGTGTTGTCCAATTCCAATAAAAGTTGGGAAGACGCCACTCAAAAAGCCATTAAACATGCCTCAAAAACTGTAAAAAACATTCGGTCCGTATACGTACAAGATCAGAGTGCAACAGTGCATGGAGATCATATTGACGAATTTCGAGTGAATTTAAAAATCACATTTGAAGTCAATTGATTTTTATATAAATCATACTAAAGTCGCCTTTTCAGGCGGCTTTTTTTATGGAATTAATTCTACGATTTTTTTAGCAACACCAGCACCAAGTGCAACACCCATACCGCCCATTCGTACACCAATAAAAACACAATCGGAATACTGTCTAATTACTGGAATTTTTTGTTTTCCTACACCCATTATCCCTGACCATCTTTGGTCAATTTCAACCTTTTTATTTGGTAAAATTACTGTTTGTAAAAGCGATTCCAATTCACTTTGAATTTTAGCTGTTGTAGCTATTTCTGTGGTTGTTTCGCCTACAAAATCCAAATTTCGTCCTCCCCCTAAAAGAATTCTATTATGAATATTCCTGAAGTAATAGTATCCGCAATCCAGATGAAATGTTCCTTTAATTTGAAGCTCAACAATGGGTTTTGTAATGAGCACTTGAGCACGTGCAGGTTTTAAATCTTGTTGAATCAATTTGTTCGTAAAACCATTTGTTGCTATGATCATTTTAGAGCTATTTAATTCAAACCGGTTGGTTTTGATGTGGACTGAATTATTCTTTTCTTGAAATGAATCAACACATACTGCATTCAAAATCACAACACCAAGATTATGGGCTTTTTGAAGCAAAGCATTCATCATTTTTCCGGTATCTATTTGTCCTTCAAATTGATTGTAAAAGTATTGCGGTTGAATTCCATCAAAATGAAACTTATTAGAAACTAAAGAAAAGACCTCACCCTTAAAAACTGGCTTCAGAAGTGAGTTGATGTCCTTGATTTTATCGATGCAAGTACTGAAAAATTCTTGGTCTTTTTTTAGAAATAACTCATATCCTCCATAGGGCTTATAGCCAATTTTATCATCCCCAAGCATTTGTCGCAATAGATTTAGACCTTCTACCCTATCGTTCAACAAAGTGAGCACCTCATCTGCGGTGTGAGATTTTAAATCTTCCGTCAATTCACTCAAGCTACCAAAACAAGCAAATCCTGCATTTTTTGTGCTCGCCCCTTGTGGAAGAACTCCTTTTTCTAAGATTAAAATTTTAGCACTTGGAAAGCGCTTTTTGATAAAAATCGCTGTTGAAAGCCCCACAATTCCACTGCCAACGATTGTAAAATCAATGTTGCTTAGCCATTCTTTTTGCTCCCAATAGGATAAATTCATACCCTAAAGTTAATGGTTTTTCAAAAAAAACTCCGAAAATAATTCGGAGTTTTTACAAGGTTTTATTTTGGAGATTCAATAACAAAATCTTCCATAAATTTTGTGGTATAATTCCCTGAAATATAATCGGGATGCTCCATGAGTTGTCTGTGAAAAGGTATTGTTGTTTTGATGCCTTCTATTACAAATTCATCAAGCGCTCTCTTCATTTTAAAAATTGCTTCCTCACGTGTCTGAGCAGTGGTGATTAGTTTTGCAATCATAGAATCATAATTTGGCGGGATTACGTAACCTGCATAAACATGAGTGTCTAAGCGAACTCCATGCCCTCCAGGCGAATGTAGTGTTGTGATTTTTCCAGGAGAAGGTCTAAAATCATTGTAGGGGTCTTCTGCATTAATTCTACACTCAATAGAATGAAGGTTTGGAAAATAGTTTTTGCCTGAAATAGCGACTCCAGAGGCGACTAAAATTTGCTCTCTAATGAGATCAAAATCGATCACTTGTTCTGTAATAGGGTGCTCTACTTGTATTCTAGTATTCATCTCCATAAAGTAGAAATTTCGGTGCTTATCGACCAAGAATTCTACTGTTCCGGCGCCTTCGTACTTGATGAATTCTGCGGCTTTTACTGCGGCTTCGCCCATTTTCTTGCGCAAAGCGTCCGTCATGAATGGTGACGGAACTTCTTCAGTAAGTTTTTGGTGTCGTCTTTGAACAGAGCAATCTCTTTCAGATAGATGACATGCCTTCCCATTGGAATCTCCAATGATTTGAATTTCAATATGTCTTGGCTCTTCAATGAGTTTTTCCATATACATATCATCATTACCAAATGCTGCTTTTGACTCTTGTCGTGCAGAATCCCATGCATCTTTTAGATCTTCTTCTTTCCAAACCGCACGCATTCCTTTTCCGCCACCCCCAGCAGATGCTTTGAGCATGACTGGGTAGCCGGTTTTTTTGGCTGTTTTTTTACATTCACTGAATGTTTCTATAACACCGTCACTTCCCGGTACACAGGGGACACCAGCGGCTTTCATGGTTGCTTTTGCATTGGCCTTGTCACCCATGCGATCAATCATTTCTGGGGATGCACCAATGAATTTTATACCATGTTCTTCACATATTTTTGAAAAGCGCGCGTTTTCGGATAAAAATCCGTATCCAGGATGAATTGCATCGGCATTCGTGATTTCTGCTGCAGCAATAATATTGGCTACTTTCAAATACGATTCGCTACTCAATGCTGGGCCGATACACACGGCCTCATCAGCAAATTTAACATGTAAACTTTCTGCATCTGCTGTAGAATAAACGGCCACGGTTTGAATGCCCATTTCTTTACAAGTTCTGATGACCCTTAGTGCAATTTCTCCTCGATTTGCAACTAATATTTTTTTAAACATAACTGTTAATTTTAAAACGTTAATTTCTTCTTTTAAAGTACCTTTTTGGTGCTTTTAGAATTCAAATTAAGATGGGTCAACCAAGAATAAAGGTTGATCAAATTCTACAGGGGAGGCATCATCGACTAAGATTTTGACAATTTTTCCTGAAACCTCAGATTCAATTTCATTGAAAAGTTTCATTGCTTCAATGATACACAAAACATCGCCTTCGGCAATGGATTGTCCAACTTCTGCAAAAATTGGTTTGTCTGGAGATGGTCTTCTGTAGAATGTCCCAATTATTGGAGATTTGATGGTAATGTACTTAGAATCTTCTGCAGGCGCCTCTGCTTTTGGTGCCTCAGTTGGTACTGGTGCAGCAACAGGAGCTTGTAAAACTGGTGCTGATGGCATTTGAACAGGAACTGTTAGTTGTTGAACTTGTTTCGCATCTGATTCTTTACCTGTACGTATGGTGATTTTTACATCATCCATTTCAAGCTTTACTTCGCTTGCACCTGATTTAGCAACAAATTTAATTAAATTTTGAATTTCTTTTAAATCCATAATTAAAGTATTTAGTATTAGTTAGTTTTATGTTTTGTATATGCCCACTTTAGATAAATTGCTCCCCAACTGAAGCCACCGCCAAAAGCAGCAAAAATAACGTTGTCTCCTTTTTTGAGTTGTGTTTCATAATCATTGATGAGTAAGGGAAGTGTCGCAGAAGTTGTATTACCATATTTTTCAATATTCATCATTACTTTCTCGTCCTCCAGACCCATTCTTTGTGCTGTAGCATCAATGATTCTTTTGTTGGCCTGATGAGCCGCCAACCATTGAACGTTGTCTTTAGTAAGCTTATTGCGATCTAATATTTTTACTGCAGCATCAGCCATGTTAGATACAGCGTTTTTAAAAACTGTTCTTCCTTCTTGAAAGGCATAATGACCACCATTGTCCAAAACATCGTGTGTGATTGGATGAGAAGACCCCCCATAAGTAGCTTGAAGAAACTCTCTTCCTACACCATCTGTTCTCAAATATTCGTCCTGCAGCCCATGTCCTTCCTCGTTAGGTTCAAATAAAACGGCTCCAGCACCATCTCCAAAAATAATGCAAGTTGCTCGGTCTTTGTAGTTGATGATTGAAGACATTTTGTCTGCACCGATAAGAAGTACTTTTTTGTAGCGCCCAGATTGTATATAACTTGATGCCGTAGACATGCCAAAAAGAAAGCTTGAACAGGCAGAATCCATATCATATGAAAAGGCGTTTGTAGCGCCTATTTGTGTTGCTGTGTATGAAGCAGTAGAGGCGGCTTTCATATCTGGAGTTGCTGTAGCAACAATAACTAAATCTATTGTTGTTGGGTCGAGTTGTTGTTTTTGAATTAAATCTTGAGCCGCTTTAATCGCAAGAAAAGACGTTCCTTTTCCTTCGGTTTTTAGTATTCTTCGCTCCTTAATCCCCGTTCTTGTGGTGATCCACTCGTCATTTGTATCAACCATATTTTCCAACATAGCGTTAGTAAGTACAAATTCTGGAACGTATGCGCCTACAGCCGTTATTGCTGCTGAGATTTTACTCATATATATTTTATTAAAGTCATAGATTTTGATGGTTTTTCATCAAAAAACATTAAAAAACGCATCAAAAATACTGTTTTTTGTTCAAAAATGGGCAAAAATTGTAATTTTTAAATTAAAAAAAACGCTCAAAGAGCGTTTTATTTAATAGAATACATTTGCAATTTATGCTACATTTTCTTCTGCAGCTGTATTATCGATTAGGACTTGACCTCTGTAGTACAACTTACCTTCGTGCCAATGTGCTCTGTGGTACAAGTGTGCCTCACCTGTTGTTGGGCATGTAGCAATTTGTGGTGTAGTTGCTTTGTAATGGGTACGCCTTTTATCTCTTCTTGTTTTCGAGATTTTTCTTTTAGGATGTGCCATTTTTTATGTTATTTATCCGTTAATAATTTTTTTAATGAATCCCAACGCGGATCTGTATCGTTGTCAGAATTTTTATTGTCTAAGCTTTTTGGGCTTAGGTCTTCTAGTGTTTCGAGTATTTCAGAGTTTAGTGTACCGTCTTTTATTCCAGGATGAAGTCGTTTTTGGGGGACAGACAACACAATAAGTTCGTAGATGTAATGCGCAACGTTTATTTTAAATTCTCCATGTGGAACAATTAATATTTCTTCGTTGTCGTCATTATATTCAGAACCAAATTTTACAATCAAACCAAAACTGGATTTGATGGGCTGGTCGAACGGTTCATTTGTGAGGTCACAATTAAGATTTACATTGCCAGCAACTTCAAAATTTAACTCCAAAAGCGTTGTTTTTTTTTGAAATTTAAGCGTTGTTTTTAATTGAACGTCGTTAAACTCGTCGTATTCAAAATGTTCAAAGAACGTGTAATCTATATCATACTCAAAAATATGCTCGCCAAGCTTAAGTCCTACAAATTGTACATCAAATGCTTTTAATGGCTTCATTATCCTGCATATTCGAGCGTGCAAATATATACATTTTTTTTAGGTTTTGCGTAAACTCAAGTTTTTTATTTTCCCTTCTGGGGTTGTTTTTGAAGCGGATTTTCGTTCAAGAGGACATCCATATTTCTATTTTTAAAAATCTCTATGCCCATAAAAATTGATTCTTTAAATGAATCACTATTGGCAATCCCCTTTCCGGCAATATCATAAGCCGTTCCATGATCTGGTGAAGTGCGAACTTTATTCAATCCTGCAGTGTAGTTGACACCATTCCCAAAAGTCAATGTTTTGAAAGGAATAAGTCCTTGGTCGTGATAGGTGGCTACTATTGCATCAAAATTTCGGTAGTTGTTTGATCCAAAGAAACTATCGGCTGCATAAGGGCCGTATACTAGTTTACCTGTGGTTTTTATTTCTTCCAATACAGGGCGTAAAAGAGTGTCGTCTTCTGATCCAATAACGCCATTGTCTCCAGTATGAGGGTTGATTCCTAAAACTGCAATTCTTGGTGCTCTTATGGCAAAATCAGTTTTTAGAGAGTGATGTATACATTCTATTTTTTTTAAAATTAGAGATTCATTCAGGTGTTGAGGCACCTCCCCTACCGGAATATGATCTGTAAGTAATCCTACCCGTAACGATTCCGAAACCATAAACATCAAACTCTCCCCCTCTAGCTCTTGATTCAAAAAATCGGTGTGCCCTGGAAATTGAAATGCTTCAGATTGAATGTTGTGTTTATTGATTGGGGCAGTAACTAATACATCTATCGCATTGGCCTTTAAATCCTCTACTCCTGCTTTGAGTGATGAAAGCGCATACTGTCCAGCTTCTGGTGTTTCTTTGCCAAACTCAATCGTTGGGTCTTCTTCCCAAACATTCACTACATTGAGTCTGTTATCGATGGCTTGCGGAGATTTTTGTACCCTATTGAATACAATTGAGCTTTGAAAATGTTTCTTCAAAAACGACATGGTCTTAATGGATGCATAAACAATAGGAGTGCAAAAATCTAGTATTCTTTTGTCTTCAAATGTTTTTATGATGAGCTCGCCGCCAACTCCGTTTAAATCGCCTATTGTGATCCCAATTTTTATTTTTTTTTCTTTTCTCATCAAAAATGATGTGTAATGTTTGTAATTTTGACATTGCAAATTTAACGAATAAAAAGCATGTTTACTGGCATAATTGAAGATTTAGGCGTAGTTGAATCACTAGAACAAGAGCAGACAAATTTACATTTGACAATAAAAAGCATATTGGCTTCAGCGCTAAAAATAGACCAAAGTGTTTCTCATAACGGAGTTTGTCTCACTGTTGTCGATCTCACACCATCAACTTATACGGTAACAGCCATAAAAGAAACGCTTGACAAGACTAACCTCAACGGCTTAAAAATAGGAGATGTCGTAAACTTGGAACGAGGTCTAAAACTCGGTGCACGATTAGACGGACACATGGTGCAAGGTCATGTCGATCAGGTTGGGGAGTGTATTGGCATCGAAACGCAAGATGGAAGTTGGGTATACAGTTTTGAATACGATGAGGCCCTCGGAAATGTCACAATTGAAAAGGGCTCAGTAACTGTCAACGGTGTGAGTTTAACGGTAGTGAATTCAAAAAATAATGGCTTTAGTGTTGCCATTATTCCTTACACACATGAGCATACCAATTTTCATACATTTGAGGTGGGTACTGTTGTGAATTTGGAATTTGATGTCATCGGAAAATATGTTACTCGATTATATGCTAAAACCTCTATTTCTTAATCAAAGCCTCATTTTGCGCTTCGAGTAATTCCTTTATTTTTGAGAGCAATTCTATGTCTACTGGAGTTGGCACAGTTGTATCTTCCACATCATTGGCTTGATTTTTTAGTTTGTTTATAAATTTTACCACAATAAAAATGGTAAAGCCAATAATTAAAAAATCTAAAACCGTTTCTATCAACAAGCCATAATCAATAGACACTTGCGCGGCTTCATTGCTGGCTTCTCTTAAAATAATTTTCTTTTCCTCAAAACTGAGTCCATCAGATAGTAAAGATATTGGAGGCAGGATAATGTTTTTCACTAGAACATTGACAATGGCATTGAAAGATGCGCCAATAATGATTCCAATCGCCATATCCATCATGTTCCCTTTGACGGCAAAGTCTTTAAATTCTTTTAGTAATTTCATGTGTTTTGTGTTTTGTTCAAAAATAAAAAAAGCCTCAACAATGTTGAGGCTTTTTTTAAAATTAAAGACTTCTTATTTGGCAAGGCCAAATTCCTTTGTTTCTAGATCATGGCCTTCAATAGCAGACCAGAATTTTTTTCCTGCATCGTCCATTTGTACTCCGATATTTGCTTCCTCAAAAGCAGCAAAATCTGACCAAGCATCAAAGAATTGATAGGTGTGCCAATCAGCTCCAGAGCCATAAAGATGTCTGCTAGCATAGGCTACAACAGCATGTCCAGTGTCTTTTAATTTTTTTAGATTATTATTAATTTATTTTTATTGTGAAACAAATCCTTGTTCAAAAGATGTTCATACAGCATAAACTGCATCTCCGGTGTGAACCATAGGCCATGCCGAGGTCATCATATCTGGATACTTAGAGGCAAAATAGGTTTGTGCTTCAACAGTCATATCATCTAAATCGTCCCAGCTATTAGCATAGGCCAAAATTTTATATTGAAATCCTGCACCAGTATGGTGTTGTAGTGCACGTGCATTGGTACACTTTTCGCTTTGTTTGAATCCATCATAAAATATAAAAAACATCTTTTCTGCATCTAAAACAGATGCTGTTTGTGCAACTTCAAAATGTAATTCATATACAAAACGATCTTCTTCTTGGGCGTTTATTGTAGCCGTTATTAAAAATAGTCCTAATAAAAATTGTAATTTTTTCATAAAATATACTGTTATTGGTTAGTTGATTATTATTTTCTGTTTTGCATTGGGGTAGTGTCTGGCATAATTTTATTTAAAATGGTATAAACTGGACAAAATTTGGTGAATGGACTTAGGATTTGCAAAACAGCAACCCCCACAGCGACGTAAATCCAATTTAATCCAAATTGACTAGCTAAGATAATAGAGGCTATATTTAAAATTCCTACAATCCCATCATGAACTTCTAACCTTGATTATATCTTTTTCTGAATTACTCATAATTTTTTAATTATTGATTAATAAATCCAGCCGCCAATATTCCCTCTAAATTCTGCGGGATAATTCTTTACGCGTTCTTTTAATTCTTGAGAAACATTGCCTGCAATAACTAGAGACTTGAAGGTAAACATCTTCATAAAAGTTTTAATATTAGGTCCGTTTTCAAATTTATCGGCATGAAAAATAAAATCCTCAGAGGATCTAAACTTCTCAATGAGTGTTACTCTTTTACCATCTTCAGAAATGAAATAACTGTAATCGTATGTGTTTGGCTCGTTGTCTCTAATAAATTGATTTAATTTCTTTGTAAATACCTGTACATCATCTTTTGAATAGCCAGTATTTACAGCCATATCAATGTTGATCACTACTTTTTCTGAAGAGTTGTTGGCCGCTGCCTTGGCATTCATTTCTTTTTCGAATACTGAAGTATCAAAAAACTGAACCTCTTTAATAATTTGGTCCCCCTCCCACTGATAGGAAAGGTGAAATGGAAAAGACACTTTTTGACCTGTATATTTTCCTGTAGCTGAAAATGTATTCCAAATGTTGGTCCATACAATACCATTGTTGTAGGTCACAGTTTCAACTTCTGCTCCAAGAGCGTCGCCATTCATTTCCATGACTGAAATATCATCAAACATATCGTAAAGATTTTCGACTGCAGCAATAAATCCTGTTTTGTTCAATTTGTTCCCAGCAGGATCAACAAACTCCATACTGTCCGAAAATATTTCTTTTAAATAATCAATATTTTCTTCCCCAACTTTTTCAAAAAGTGTTTTGATGGTTTTAGACTTTTCGTCATTGGTAGTTACACTGGCATAGGGCTGCTGGCAGGCGTAAATCAAAAGTACTGCCGAAAGGATAAATAATTTTTTCATTAGAAATTAAATTGGTTATTAGACGAAAATATAGAAAATTACTTGCAAAACAAAATTTTAAATTTTATAACCTTCTCAAAAATAAAATTCGGTTTATTTTAAATTTTATACTTTTAAGGAATGAAAGACTTGAAATATTTATTTGCATACACCGTACCGCTTTCGGCCTATATTTCTTTTGAGTCTGAAGGGGTTTTGACCTATACGGCTGTTTTTTATGCTTTTGTTATTCTCCCTTTTTTGGATATCATTACGGGGCAAAACAGCGATAATCTTTCCAAGGAGCAGGTGCTGAATAAAAAAAAGAAATGGATTTTTGATTTGATGTTGTACATCAATCTTCCTCTTGTTTTTGGTCTTTTGTTTTTTGTGTTTTCGAAAATTCAAAACGAAGTTTATACAACTTACGAATTGATTGGTTTGAGTCTTTCGGCAGGGATTTTATTGGCCACAAATGCGATTAACGTTGCCCATGAATTGGGTCACCGTAAAGCTTATTTTGAACGGTTTATGAGCAAATGTTTATATATGCCTTGTTTGTATATGCATTTTTACATTGAACACAACTTTGGGCATCACCTCAACGTAGCTACACCAGAAGACGGTGCTACAGCGAAATACAACCAAACAGTATATTATTTTTGGTTGACATCTGTTGCTAAGCAATATAAAGATGCGTGGAAACGGCAATTTGAACTTTTGAAACGCCAAAACAATGGTTTTTTATCTTTTAAAAATGATATGTTGTGGTATCATTTGATTCAACCGGCTTACCTTTTTGGCGTGTTTTTGTTCTTTGATTCAGGTGTGATGCTGTTTGCTATTGCCATCGGAGTGATTTCCTTTCTGTTTTTGGAAAGCATCAATTATATAGAACACTATGGTTTAAGGAGATTTAAAACGCCTTCGGGGCGATTTGAACGTGTTCAGCCGCACCATTCTTGGAATTCTAATTTTAATATTGGCCGCATTGTGCTGTACGAGCTTACCCGCCATAGTGACCATCATTACAAATCGTCCAAAAAGTATCAGCTTTTAAATAGCTATGACGAAAGCCCAACTTTGCCTTTGGGCTATCCGGCCTCTATTTTGTTGAGCTTTGTACCCCCTTTATGGTTTAAAATCATCAATCCTTTGGTGCCGAAAGCTATGAGGTAAATTGGTTATGGGTTTTAATAAATCCATTTAATAATTAAAAAAAGAGCCACTGTTGTGGCTCTTAAGCTAAAAATTCAAACAAATAATAATGACTGAAAATGATTATTTTTTGAGAAGTTTTTGTGTTGTTTCTCTTTTTTCAGTATTAATAGAAATGAGGTAAACCCCAGGTTCTAAATTTGATATGTCAAAGCGGTATCCTGAACTAAAGTTTCCTTTATGAGTTTGTACTAATTTCCCTAATAGATCATAAATTATAATTTGCGTTGAACGTTGATTTATTTTAAAATATTCTTGAGCGGGGTTTGGATAAATTTGAATATCCTTGTCGGTTAATAAGTCATTTGTACTGAGTGATTCAGATGGCCTATTCCCATAAATCCTAAATTCCCCAGCGGGTATATTAATTTGCGCTGTTGTACTATTCACGTCAATGAATGTTCCTCCAGATGGGTCCATCAAATCATACCACGTCCCTGTATTGGGAAAGTTTGGGGTGATGTTTTGAGTAGTAAGCTCAAAATTTGAAAGAATCACGACGTTTTTTAGGCTTGTCGAAGGTAAAGCATTATCCCAAATGTATATTTTTGGGGTTAATGTACCTGAATTTATATCGTAATTCCCCTCAAAAACATCCTCATTAATTTTAAGTTCATTAAGGCGTGCCCAAGTGTTGTAAATATCATTCCGAACAGAACTCCCTAACCAGTTGTCAACCCATTGAGGTTGTGGTTTGGTATCTAGTTTGCAGTCCCCAGGCACAGTATCACTAGGAGTGTCTACAGTCTCATCATCACATGTGTAAATCGAATTTTCCATGCCTAATTCGCCAAAATGCCAAATCATTTTTGGCCCTGGAATTGTTAGCGATATTGCTCCCAAAGCACCCATTCGACTTAAGCCAGTGTTTAAATTTGTAACATCATAACCACCATTAGACGCACCATATTGTAAATTGCGAAACATTAGCCGTTCTTCATCATGACTTTCTGCATAACCAATAAGACGTTTTCCTATGAAATTTTGGCTATTGTGCCCCATTCCTGAAATGTTACTATTAGAGGCATAGCCCATTGTGATCTGGTTGTAAGGGTTTGTCATTTTACCCCATAACATTATACCTTTGCCTTCATTTATTCTGTAGTCGGCCCATTCTTTTTGTTCTTGCTGGCCTCCTAGATGTTCAAAAATCACATAGTGATCAGAATCTAAACTCCAAGAATAATCCGCATACTCTTTGAGTACAGCTACACGATCGGAGCGATAACCGTTAGTACAACTATCGTCTCCAGCTGTACACTGTTGGGTAAACCCTTTGGTAAGGTCCCAACGAAAACCATCAATTTTGAATTCTTCAATCCAGTGCTTTATTACACGTTTGGTATAGTTTTTTGTAAGATTGCTGCTGTGATCAAAATCTGATCCAACACTATAGCTGTGTGTCGCTACCATATTAAAATATGGATTTTCTGAGCTTGGTTCACCCCAACCATTTTCATCTGGGTCATCCATCCACATTCTCACAAGTGGGTTTCGCCCAAAAGCATGATTGAGAGCCAAATCTAAGATCACTGCAATACCATTTTGATGACAAACATCAACGAGTTCTTTGAACTTAGATTCTGTACCATAAAATTTATCTAAAGCCATATGAAATGATGTGTTGTACCCCCAACTTTCATTGCCTTCAAATTCCATAATAGGCATCAATTCTATGGCATTTATATTTAAATTCTTAAAATAATCAATTTTATCAATCACGTCTTGAAAATTACGGTCAGCATCAAAATCTCTGATTAAAAGTTCATAGATAATTAAATCTTCTTTTGATGGTTTTTGAAAGTCAGTGACTTGCCAATTATAGGGTGTTTGTGCCGTTTGAAGTACCGTGACTTCTCTATCTTGTCCTGACGGGTAAGTGGGTAAATTGGGATAAGTAGCTGCAGGAATGTAAGGATCATCGTAAGGAGATAATACAAGTGTAGAATAAGGATCTGCTGTTTTAACTAACTTTGGTGATCCAGAGATTGTTGATTGATCAAAAACCCAATATTGATAGGATTCAATTTGTCCAGGTACTAGCCCACTAAGTTCCAACCAAAATAAATCTGAGTTGGGATCTTTTTTCATTGCATATTGAGCTGTTGGAGTCCAATTATTAAAACTTCCAACCACATATACAAAATCCTTAGATGGTGCTTCCACCACCAAAGTAGCTTTTGAGGTATCAGTCGTGTTATAATTGATGCCTTGCTCCAGACCACTTGGTATGGCTTGACTAATTGTGGCGTTAACAAAAATGTTAAAGTTTTTTGTGATACTACTACCGCCTTGAGTAACAACAAGTTGACAGGCTTTATTTTCAGTTATATTGGTTACGAAAGAACTTTGATAGAATATTGTATTTGATGCAGTATGATAACTAACTCCATCTACAAAAAGCTCATAATTGGCAATTCCATTATTGTTCTGGGCTATAATCTGTGTTTGACTACCGGAATTAACAAGTATAACTCCACTTGAGTTGGGATTAATTAATGTGACTTGGAAAGCCCCGACATTAAAAAAGAAATCTGAACAGCCGTTATCTTTAAGCTCTTGAGATCCATCTTCTGAGCGAAAAACCATCCCCATTTTTGTTATTGTGCTGGCCTCAGCTTCAGTTAAATTATAGTAGGATTGAGGGACAAAAGTAATACTCCAAGTTCCATCGCCGTTATTGGTCATCTCACCAACGCCATCATCTAGTTCCCAATTTCCGACGACTGCTGTGTCCCATGCGTCACTGTCGGTACCTACACCAGAATGTAAATACACTTTGTTGGGGTTACTCATACCATTACAGTCGGTAGCAGTGCTATTAATATCTACAGTTATGGTAATTTGTTGATTGATTTCAATAGTACTAGGATTAGTACTCAATTGAGCAAAACTAATTACTGGCAACAATAGTATAAAGAGTAATTTTTTCATGTTATAAAATTATAATATATAAGATAAAAAAGAGTTGAATTTAATCAACCCTTTTTTTTAAATAACTGAGTATTTTACCAAGGATACATGGTTATTTTTGGTGTAGATCCTGAAAAGTCTAAGATGATGTTGTAAGTTCCTGCAGTTACAGGAATATTACTTCCACCAAGGTCCATGTCGTTGGTTGTCGATCCCGCGTTGTAAGACGAAGAGCCATAATTCAATGCCCAAGCGTCATTTTGGCGTACTTTAATCTCACCATCGTTTAGAACAGCACCGTTTATGTAGTAGTAACCTTCGTTAATTCCGAAATCTGGAACAAACTTTTGGTTTGGTCCATCCCAGCCATTAGCAGTGGCATTTCCAACTAGACCCCAAACATCCATTTCTTCGAACGAATATTCAAGAGTATTTAGGTTAAATGTGACTAGGTAATGACCAGCTGATACGGCTATATTATCTCCTCCAATTTCAAGACTTCCGTCAGCTCCAGTATCTCCGTAGTTAATTGCCCAATCTTCGTTGAATCTAAATTTGGCATCCCCATCGACTAAAGTGATAACGGTTCGCCAATCGTCAGAAAAAGGATTGTAATGCAACATGACATCTGGAGCTCCCCAGCCGTTAGGAGTGGCACTTCCTACAATTCCCCAAGAATAGGACTCCATAGTGTAGGTAAGAGTAGCCATGTTAACGGTGATTTTGTATGTTCCAGCAGTAACTGCAATATTATCTCCACCGGCTTCTAATGTTCCGTCTGCATCAGTATCGCCAAAGTTCTCTGCCCATGAGTTATCTTTTCTAAACTTAATTTCTCCATCTGCTAAAGTCACATAAGCCACATATTCATATGCAGTTGCAGTTGTATAAAATGGCAAGTCTGGTATATTTTCATTACCCCAACCTGCTGCAGTTGCATTTCCAACAACACCAAGATTAGTGGATAAATCAAGAATTGATGAATACGGCGTAACTACTAAGGTCACCGATTCTGATATCATTTCTTGAAAAGCACTCAGAGTTGTTTTCACTCTTATATCAACTGATGATTCTTCATTTGGTGATAGACCAAGAGATAAAAGTTTATTGTTAAGTTGAGCAACAGTAAAGACATAATTGTAGTCAGATCCCGCTGAAATTAATTGTGCTGCTGTAAAATCTCCTCCTGAAACATCCATCATTATGGTGTAAGAAGGAGCTGCATCAAATCCAAAATTAGGCTCAGTCCAAGATATTGTTACTGCGTTATCATCTGCAGTATCTTCGCTTAAAACTACGTTATCCTCTGACAATGAAACCACGGTGTTAGCTGTGGAATCTAGCTGAATTGTATCAACATCTTCACAGGCCACAAAAAAGGCACTGAATAATGTTATTGCATAAATTGATTTACTTATAATATTTTTCATATCTAATATTTTTAATAACCTTCGTTTTGTTGAAGATTAGGATTAGCAGAAATTGATGAAGAAGGAATAGGAAAGATATTTCTGTAAGAATCTGTTGAGGATCCTTCTACTTGATTAGCTTTAAATGGCCATAGATAGCTTGATGTGGTGAAATATCCGTATCGAACTAAATCTGTGCGTCTTTGACCTTCCCAATACAACTCTCTTGATCGTTCATCTAATATAAAATCTAATGTTAACTCTGATGACGTTATATTATAAGAAGAGTTCCCATAACCGCGTTCTATCAATTCATTAACCTTAGTTACAGCCAAATTCATATCTCCACCGCCGCCTCTTAAAGTGGCTTCAGCATAATTTAAATATATTTCCGCTAAACGAATTAAGGCTAAGTCGGTATCTACAAAGTTACCAGACGTATCTACTCCTTGATTGCCGTTAGAGTCTATATTTTTAAACTTTGTTACAGCATATCCATCAGTAAACGTTGGTATATCTTCAATTTCTAAATTCTGACCATCAGTATAGAACATGGCTCTGCTGTCAATTTCTGGCATAACTTCTGAAATAGTGTATGTGAGAGAATTAAGATTCAAAACGATATGATATATACCATCACCTGGTATGACAATATTGTCTCCACCACTTTCTAAAGTTCCATCTGCACCACTATCTCCATAATTGTTACCCCAATCTTCATCAAAGCGGAACTTCATCTGGTTTCCTAATAGGTTTGCGTACAACTCAAACACATCTGAGCTCGTTTCATACATTTCCATGTCTGGTCCATTCCAGCCATTTGTTGTAGCGTCTCCAACAAGTCCCCAATCAGATAATGTTCCTGAAAGTGCACTATTAAGTGCATTAACATCTATATCACCTTCTGGAAATTTATTCACTAGGCTTTTTGTGGTTCTTAGGCCACCCCATCCACCATTGACACCAAATTCGTTGGCTGGCATACTACCACCAATAGCCGCATGAACTAGAAAAGTTGTACCACCATAGGTTTGTGAATTTAAACCATCAAAGTTTGCTGTAAAAATAAATTCATTTTGAGCGCCATTGGTATCGTTATCCGCTAAGAACAATTCATCATAAGCTGTCCCATTACCATTGGCATCATTAATGTTTATCATGTAGCTCGAATTAATGACATCATTT
The DNA here is from genome assembly GCA_029238515.1 of Flavobacteriaceae bacterium. Classification (GTDB taxonomy): domain Bacteria; phylum Bacteroidota; class Bacteroidia; order Flavobacteriales; family Flavobacteriaceae; genus UBA3537. Next base: position 19,536 of record JAQWFW010000005.1, read on the forward strand.
GAATAAGATACACAGTCTGTATAACGAGGTGTTCCTGTCCACACTTCAGCATTCAAATAAAGTTTAGACAATAGTGCCCATGCTGCTACTTGATCAACACGACCGTACTCATTTGCACCACTGCTCATTAGCTGGTCTTTAACTGCTATTAGTTCAGATTCAACAAAATTAAAAAGTTCAGTTCTTGTACTTTGTTGTGGTAAGTCTGTAGTGATAGATGTTGTCAAAGGCACTTTTCCATACAAATCAATCAAGTTGTAGTAAGCAAATGCTCTAAGAAATCTTGCCTCTGCTATGTATGTAGATACTACAGGATCGGATAGATTTGCAGCATTCGAAATAAATGAATTACAAAACGAAACTTCTTGTGCAAGTCTGTTATACATTGCTTCAGTAAAGTCATTACTTGAAGACCAGTTCATACCATGTAAGTCGGGAAGCCCTGGATCTCCCCATCCCACAACTGCGTGATCTGTGGTTAACTCATTCAAATTAAAGAGCATTCTTGTAAATTGAGAGAATCCTTCATCAATATCTGCAATATCTGGTTGACCTGCAGGTCCATTTTGTCCTGTAAGCGCTAAACTCGCATACAACTTAGCTAAAGCGCCTTTTGCTTCTTCAGCATTAACAAACACGTTTTCCTCTGTGAAACTATCTGGATCAATTGGTGTTTGATTCAAGTCATCATGACAAGATACAATACCAATAAAGACCGCTAATAATAAAATTAATTTTTTCATTGTTTTTATGTTTTATTAAAAGTCAATATTTACACCGAACACAAAAGATTGAGGCCTTGGATAAAAATTATTATCAATTCCTCCAAAAATTTCCGGATCTAATCCCTCGTAGTCAGTAATAGTCAATACATTTTGCATTGAACCATAAACTCTAAATGTAGTGTCGCTGTTAATTCCAAATGTGTAACCAATAGCGATATTATCAATTCTAAAGAACGATGCTTCTCTAACATAGTGAGAACTTAAAAGATTGTTTTCAGTTATGTTTACAAACCCTGTATCCAAGTAATCTGAATGAAGGTTTGTCAAAATACTGTTCTCTGTGGCTCTTCTTAAGTATGCTGTACTTGATGCCAAATTATCATAGGCGTAATTTCCTATGCTAGCACGTGTAACCATGGCAAAATCCCAATTTTTATAATTCAAATTAGTGTTTAAGCCCATAGTAATATCAGCAAACGGAGATTTATGGAAAAACTTATCATCATCATTTATGATATCGTCTCCATTCCGGTCAACATACACACCTTCAATTGGATTTCCGTTTTCATCATATACCTGTTCAAAAACGAAGAAACTGTTTGGCACCTGTCCTTGGGTATGCAGTTGTACATTGTTTCCTACACCTCCACTAATACCTCCTGTTGGTTGATCAAAAGGAAGGTTAGTAATGGTGTTGTCGTTGAAAGCAATATTATAACCAATTGACCATTCGAAATTGTCCGAAACAACAGGTGTTGCATTTAGCATAATTTCCACCCCTTTGTTTTCCATGTCTCCTATATTTTTGTCGACTCTGTTTCCAAAGTTTGTAAATGGATCAACAGATGAAAAAGCAATCAAGTCTTTTGTTTGTCTGATGTAATAATTCAAAGAACCAGAAAGTCGATTGTCTAGGACTGCAAAATCAACACCAAAGTTTGTAGTACGTCCAATTTCCCAGCGTAATTCCTCGTTTAGAGGTTCTGGTCTGTAAGTTTGGTAAAATGAATTTCCAAATTGGTAATTGGCTGTAGAAGTACTTCCAGTGTATCGCGTAAGGAATCTATAATCTCCTAAACCGTTGACGTTACCAACTTCACCATACCCAACACGAAGTTTCAATTCGTCAAAGAAAGAACTTCCCATAAAGTCTTCTTTGTGAATATTCCATGCAGCAGCTACAGATGGAAAATAGCCCCAACGATCGTCTGGATTAAGTTTAGACGATGCATCAGCTCTTAAGGTTGCTGTTAATAAATACTTACCATTGTAATCATAGTTCAAGCGTCCAAAATAGGAAAGTAATACATTTTTGGATTTATCAATAAATTCAAAGTCATTTCCATCTTCTTCAGCTTCGCTATCGTAACTGTAGTTGTAGAACTCAAATGATTGGTAAGAGTGACCAACAACGGCAGTTAAATTATGAACTTCATTAAATGATGTTTCATAAGTCAAATATGCATCAAACAAAGAGTTTGTTGCTTCATTATCATAGCGACTTACTGCTCCGTCAAAAGTTGGATCCGATGTAGGCATGTCTGCTGAAGTTATAGTTCCACCACTACCATTAGTCTGATCAATACCTAGCTTTACAGTGGCGGTTAAGCCGTCTACAAAGGGTAAAGAATAATCAAACTTAACATTGGAAACAATTCTATTTATTTCTGATGAATCCTCAGTCAAATCGAGTAATGCAACAGGGTTTGTTGGGGCAAGGTTATATTGACTACCAGTTGCAGGATCAATCCAGGAATGGTACCCCCCGTAAGGCGATGTTGAATCAAATACACTTTGCGTTGGATCATAGGAAATAGCATTTCCAATGGCGCCTCTATTTGCAAAAGTATTGTTTGTATTTGAATAAAGCGCATTGAAGCTCGTCTTTAAATCACCACCAAAAGCTTCTGGCTTAAAGTTGATGGAAGCTGTTTTTCGGCCAAAGTTATCTCCTTTTAAAATACCATCATGATCTGAGTACCCAAGAGATATTCGTAGAGGTATATTAGCCAATTGACCCGTAACACTTAATGAAAAATCGCGACCCATGGCAGTGTCATAGACTTCGTCTTGCCAGTCTGTGTTACTATTTCCTAATAGACCAATTGCATTAGAGTCACCTGTGTTAATTACTGTTTCTCTAAATTGATCTGAGCTCATAACGTCCACTTGATTCAATGGATTATGAGATGTTGTTGATGCATTAAAATTAAATTTAAAGTCTCCCGATTTACCAGACTTTGTCGAAATAATAATGACACCATTGGCTCCTCGTGATCCATAGATTGCAGTTGCAGAAGCATCCTTCAAGACTACCATGCTTTCAATATCATTTGGATTGATAAGGTTTAATGGATTCCTTGAACCTCCAACTCCACCGTCATTTAATGGAATTCCATCAACAACATAAAGAGGATTACTTGATAAACTCAAAGATCCATTACCACGAATTCGGATAACTTGACCTTCACCTGGAGCACCACTACTAGAAGTTACAGAAACCCCTGCAATTTTTCCACTAATCAATTGTTGTGCAGAAACCAAAGGCCCTTGATTAAAGTCCTCTGATGTAATTAAATCTGCAGCTCCAGTTAAATCATCTTTTTTTACACTTCCATATCCAATCAAAACAACCTCATCCAATGCCGATGCATCTTCTACCAATTGTACATTTAGAGTACTTTCTCCGTTAAAGGAAATTTCTTGTGTAGAAAATCCTACATAAGAAAAAACAAGTACATCGTCAATTTTGGCAGAAATTTGATAATTTCCATCAAAATCTGTTGTTGTTCCAGTGTTAGTGCCTTTTATAAGCACATTTACACCAGGCAGTGGTAATCCACTGTCTTCTTCGCTTACAGTACCTTTAACGCTTGATTGCCCAAAACATAAGATGGGAATCAAAAGTAAAAATAGGAAGCTATTAATTTTTGCTTTCATAAAATGATTGTTAGTTAAGACTAATTTTAGATTTCAACTTATAATTCTACTTTTCTATGCTAATGTATACCATTGCATTTTTTTTAACAATTCTATAACATTACTATAACGTTTTCGTGTTGATAAGTTTTTGAATTATTTTTAAAATTACTTGTAATTTTTATCAAATACGCAAAAAATGCTCCAATAATTACTATTTTTATATTTTAGTGAGAACCATTAAAAAACATCATATTTGGCCAATGATTTTTTAACCTTAAAAAATTATGAAAAAGAGAACGACGCTTAAACAGTTAGCAAGAGAGTTGGATGTTTCCATTTCCACGGTTTCAAAAGCGCTAAAGAATAGTCCAGAAATCAGTCAAGACACCATTGACAGAGTTAAAGCTTTTGCTAAATTATTGAACTACAGACCAAACAACATTGCGTTGAGTCTTAAAAATCGAAAGACAAAAACAATAGGAATTATTATCCCTGATATTGTTCATCACTTTTTTACTAAAGTTATAAAGGGCGTGGAAAAATATGCCAATTCCAAAGGATACAACGTCATTGTTGGTTTATCAAATGAGTCTTTTTCTAACGAAGTTATCAATATGGAAATGTTGGCAAACGGTAGTATAGATGGATTTATAATATCAATGGCTAGAGAGACGATGCAGCGCCAAGACTATCAGCATTATACTGAAACATTGAATGAGGAAATTCCTTTAGTCATGTTTGATCGAGTTGTCGCCGAAATCCCTTGTGACAAGGTTACTGTTGATGACACCAAAGGAGCAGAAATAGCTGTAGATGCATTAATAAACAAAGGAGCAACAAAAATAGCAATATTAACAACTAAAGATTATGTAAGTGTGGGAAGATTGCGAACTAAAGGCTATTTAGAAGCATTAAAAAAACACGAGATAAATCCAATTCCTGATCTAATTTTAAAAATTGACGATGAACTTTTGTATGAAGACGATCACCTTGATGTTTTGGAAAAACAAGTGAGAGAATTACTACTCATTCATCCAGATGTAAACGGAATTTTTGCTGTAAATGAGCTCTATGCTGTTGTTGCGATGAAAGTTGCCAAAGATATGGGGTATGAAATCCCCAACGATCTCCAAGTAATTGGTTTTACAGATGGAATGCTTTCAAAACACGCCACACCAACGTTATCTACAGTAAGTCAACATGGAGAATCTATGGGTGCAAAAGCTGCAGAATTACTTATTCAACGAATTGATGAGCGCGTAAGTGATTTGCCAAAAGAACCCATAAATACCGTTGTTATTTCAACTAATTTAATTCAAAGAGGTTCTACAAAATAATTTGGTACAGAAAAAAATTATTTCTATGTTTGTTGCATCAAAACTTATAATTCTACTTTTCACATTTAAGTTTTGATAAACACATTTGCTGATTATCAAAATAGTATTAATAATTAATTTATACTATTATGAAGAAGCAACTACTTGGGTTCTGGGATATCTGGAACATGAGTTTTGGATTTCTGGGTATACAATTTGGTTTTGCGTTGCTAGGAGGCTTTATGTCTCGTATATTTCAAACTTTGGGTGCTGATAAAGCAGACATTCCAATGCTTTGGATTGCTGCACCACTAACAGGCCTTATTGTTCAACCCATTATTGGATATTTGAGCGATAGAACATGGCATCCAAAGCTTGGGCGTAGAAAACCATATTTTTTAATTGGTGCCATTTTAAGTTCCTTAGTTCTCTTTTTTGTTCCTCATTCTCCAGTACTTTGGATGGCTGTTGGATTTCTGTGGATTTTAGACGCCTCTATAAATATTTCTATGGAGCCCTTTCGTGCATTAGTCGCAGATAAATTACCTGAGTCACAGCGGTCGTATGGATTTGTAGTGCAAACGCTAATTATTGGAATTGGTACTTGGATTGCGAGTAATTTGCCGTGGATGGTTTCACAACTAGGCGTTAGTAATTCTGCGCCATCTGGAGTGGTGCCAATGTCTGTTAAAGTGGCATTTGCCATTGGTGCATTTGTGTTTTTTGCAAGTGTGTTGTATACTATTATGACCACATCTGAATATCCACCAGATGACATGGAAGCTTTTGAAAAAGAGCGTGCACAAAAAAATAGATTCATTCCAGACATAATTGAAAACATTGGTCAAATGCCAACGACAATGAAAAAGCTTGGTCTTGTACAGTTTTTTTCATGGTTTGCTTTTTTTACCATGTGGAGCATGGCCAATCCTGCGCTCACCGAACATGTATTTAAAACACCTGCGCCAATAGAAGCGCAATATGACCTTTCAACCGAAATTGGAAAAGCCGAATTTGATATTGTCAATACAGCGTTTCAGGAATCATCAAATGCCGTAGGTTCTGCCATGGGCGTTTATGGGCTCTCCTCGATGGCTTTTGCGCTGCTTTTAACATTGTATACCTCTAAGCGAACCATTAACAGAAAATATGTACACATGGGTTCACTTGCTTTGGGAGGGATTGGCTTTTTAACCATGTACGTCGCTTCACCAGAGCAATTAAAATATTGTTTTATTTTAATTGGATTCTCTTGGGGTAGTATTTTGTCCATGCCCTATGCCATGCTTTCTAGCTCGGTAGATCCAAATAAAATGGGGGTATTTATGGGAATTTTCAATATTTTTATTGTAATTCCACAAATTACTGCAGCCTTAGGTGCAATTAATTTTTTGTCAAATCTTATCGGGTCAGAGGCAATCAACAGTATGTTACTTGCAGGAATCAGTCTGATTGTTGCTGCACTCACCAATTTAATTATTACGAATCCCTCTGCAATTAGATATCAATCAGAATAATATGAAAAAAAAGTGTTTTATTTTTGATTTAGATGGAGTCATTGTTGATACTGCAAAATACCACTTCAAAGCATGGAAATCACTTGCTGAAGACCTTGGCGTTGATTTTTCTATTGAGCAAAATGAACAACTCAAAGGCGTTAGCCGTGTTCATTCCCTAGAAAAAATTCTGAAATGGGGAGGGCGCACATTAGATCCTGTTGAATTTAAAAATAAATTGAGTCAAAAAAACACAAACTACCTCGAGTACATTTCTCACATGAACATTTCAGGGCTTTTGCCAGACGTCGATAGAGTATTGAGATTTTTAGCAAACAACAACCAATATATCACATTAGGATCGGCTAGTAAAAATGCCCGGCCAATTTTAGATAAAGTAAAAATTACTGGTCTTTTTGATGCTATTGTTGACGGCAACGACGTCACAAAAGCCAAGCCCAACCCAGAAGTGTTTTTAAAGGCAGCACGCTTGACAAAATCTAAAACAAAGAACTGTATTGTTTTTGAAGATTCTGTAGCAGGTATTCAAGCAGCAAATGCGGCAGGAATGATCAGTATTGGCATTGGAGATTCAACTGTTTTGCACGAAGCACAATACAATTTTAAAGACTTTAAAGTCATGAGTAATGACTTTTTAGAGCAACTAATAAAAAAATCATAATATATTATGAACCAAGATTATATAGTTCCAAATTCATGGTCCATTATCGAAGATGGATTTATCCCTAAATATATTAAATCATCTGAAAGTATTTTTAGTTTAGGCAATGGGGCAATGGGGCAACGGGGTAACTTTGAAGAAACGTATACAGGTGACACCTTTCAAGGGAGTTACATAGCAGGAGTTTATTATCCAGATAAAACAAAAGTGGGTTGGTGGAAAAACGGTTATCCCGAGTATTTTGCTAAAGTTCTTAATGCCCCAAGCTGGATTGGAATCAATGTGGTTGTCAATGATGTCATTTTAGATTTAAATACCTGTAAATTAATCTCTGATTTTAGGCGCGAATTGAATATGAAAGAAGGTTGGCTGTCTCGATCCTTTACAGCAACGCTTACCAATGATGTTCAGATTTCTGTGAAAAGTTTACGATTTCTGAGTCTTGCTCAAGACGAAATTGGTGCTATAAGATATCAAGTTACCCCGCTTAATTGTTCGGCCGAAATTAGTTTTGAACCTTTTTTGGATGGCAATATCACAAATCAAGATAAAAACTGGGATGATCAATTTTGGAATATTTCAACTGTTTTCTCAAAAAACTCTAATGCCTTTATCGAGGCAGAAACCATGAAAACTAGATTCAAGACATGTACTTTCATGCATCATCAATGTACGCTAAACGAAAAACCTATCACACTTTCGTTTTCTGAACAAAATACCAATTCAAGAATTGGTCATACTTATGTGACGCATGTCGATCAAGGATCGACTTTTTCTATAGAAAAAATTGGAGGCTATATTTCAGATCGTAAACATTCTGATGTATTACAAACTGCAGCGACTGTAATTCAAATCGCTTCAAAGAAAGGATTTGATTCGCTATTGGAAGAGCAAATTCTCGCCTGGTCCAAAATATGGCAAATGGCCGATATAACCATCGAGGGTGATGTCAAGGCGCAACAAGCAATTCGTTTTAATATTTTCCAACTCAATCAGACCTATTTGGGAAATGACCCCCTACTGAACATTGGCCCCAAAGGGTTTACAGGTGAAAAATATGGTGGTAGCACCTATTGGGACACAGAAGCATATTGCCTTCCATTTTATATGGCCACAAAACCACCAAATGTTGCAAAAACTTTACTAGAATACCGTTTTCACCACTTAGAAAAAGCTATTGAAAACGCAAAAAAATTAGGATTTAATACTGGTGCAGCCCTGTACCCTATGGTTACCATGAATGGTGAAGAATGTCACAATGAATGGGAAATTACTTTTGAAGAAATTCATAGAAATGGTGCCATTGCATTTGCCATTTACAACTATCAGCGATATACTGGCGATGTGTACTATACGTATTCTAAAGGAATTTTTGTTTTGATTGCCATCGCCCGTTTCTGGTATCAGCGATTTAATTTTTCTGAACAAAAACAGAAATTTGTTATGCTTGGCGTAACAGGCCCAAATGAATACGAGAATAATATTAATAATAATTTTTATACAAATTATATTGCCAAATGGTGTATGGAGTTTGCGCTAGATACTTTAAACAAAATAAAAGATACTGACGCAGAAGCATATCACAAAATTGTAGCAAAAGCTAAACTAACTCAGCAGGAGATAGAAGTTATAAAATCAATGTCAAAATCAGTTTATTTACCGTATTCAAAAGAACATGACGTTTATTTACAACAAGATGGGTTTTTAGACAAAAACCTGACTCCTGTATCTGAATTATCAGCTGACGAACGACCAATAAATCAACATTGGTCTTGGGACAGAATTTTGCGCTCTCCATATATAAAACAAGCGGACACATTACAAACATTCTATTTCTTTGAGGATAATTTTTCAGAAGAATCACTAAAAAAACACTTTGATTTTTACGAACCATTGACCGTGCACGAAAGTTCACTGTCACCATGTGTACACAGCATATTAGCGGCAAAATTAGGCCGAATGGATCAAGCGTATGAATTTTATTTAAGAACATCCCGATTGGATTTGGATGACTATAACCATGAAGTGCACGAAGGACTTCATATTACCTCAATGGCGGGAACATGGATGAGTATTGTGGAGGGTTTTGGAGGAATGCGCGTCAAAAACAATCAGTTGCACTTCACACCACAAATTCCAAAACAATGGAAATCCTATTCTTTTAAAGTTAATTTTAGAGGAAAGATTTTAAAAGCAATTGTGCAACACTCAGGGACAAGTTTTGAAGTTTCTGGAGATGAACCGATGACTATTATTGTAAATGGTCAAGCTACAAATGTTGAACCAAACTTTTCACTTACAACCTAATGAATTATCATATTAAAAATATAGAATTAATATTTTATTTTGGTGTCTTGTTTTTTAGCGTTTTAAGTTGCAATCCAAAATCTGAAAGGAGCCAAGAGACATCGCGAGAAACAACACTTCAAGTCGAACAAGTTAAACCCCCATATTGGTGGATTGGATTTGAATCTGAAGAACTTCAATTATTGGTAAAATCTGAGAACATTCAAGGGATGGATGTTACTACTAATACACCAGGGGTTGAAATCGTGCAAGTCCATAATGCCGATAGCCCAAATTATTTATTTATTGATTTGAAAATTCATAAAAATGTAACTCCAGGTGTGATTGAATTGTTATTTTCATCAAGTGATGAACAATCCTACACCTTAGATTATGAGCTCAAGAAAAGAACAAAATTAGCATCAGAATATAAAGGCTTTAACTCTGAAGATGCAATATATTTAATTACCCCAGATCGTTTTGCAAATGCAAATCCAGAAAATGACATTCAACCAAATTTACAAGAACAAAAAATAAATCGAAATGATAATTATGCCCGTCATGGAGGCGATATACAAGGTATTACAAACCATCTAGATTATATAGATAATATGGGATTTACAGCTATTTGGTCTTGTCCACTTCGAACCAATGACATGAAAAGAGGCTCCTACCATGGGTATGCTATTACTGATCATTATCAAGTAGATCCAAGATTTGGGACTCTCGGTGAATTTAAAACTTTGGTTAAAGAAGCTGATAAACGTGGAATCAAATTTATTATGGACCAAATTGTAAATCACTGCGGGTTGTATCACTGGTGGATGGAGGATTTGCCTTTCGATGACTGGCTAAACTATCAAGATGATTTTTTATCAGGAAAACCCACAAAATATTCTAACCATCGCCGCACTGTAAATCAAGATATTTATGCTTCAGAAATAGACAAAAAGGAAATGATTGATGGTTGGTTTGTTGAAACGATGCCAGATTTAAACCATAAAAATCCGTTCATGGCAAAGTTTATTACTCAAAACAGCATTTGGTGGATTGAAGAATTAGGACTTAGCGGAATTAGACAAGATACATACCCTTATGCAGATAAAACATTTTTGAGTAATTGGGCAGATAGGATTATGAAAGAGTATCCTAATTTTTCTATCGTAGGTGAGGAGTGGAGTTATAACCCGCTCTTAATTGGATATTGGCAAAATGATACCAACCAAAAACAAGGATATGTCTCAAATTTGAGCTCAACCATGGACTTTGCTATGTTGGATAATATCAAAAAAGGAATATACGAAGATGAAGCTTGGGACAAAGGGCTCATTAGGATATACGACGGTCTAGCCAATGATTTTCATTACCCTAATCCAAAAGCCATAATGGCCATGATGGACAACCATGACATGAGCCGAATTTATACAGAATTAAAAGGAGATATAGTACAAACAAAAATGGCATTAAGTACACTTTTAATGCTTCCAAGAGTGCCACAAATATACTATGGTACAGAAATCTTAATGCAGGATTTTGAAAATCCTGGTGATCATGGTCTGATTAGAACAGACTTTCCGGGTGGATGGGCAGGAGATACTATCAATGCATTCACAGGAAAGGGTCTGGATAAAGCCCAAAAAGACATGCAAAACTTTCTCAAAACTCTACTTAATTTTCGGAAACAAAGTTCAGCTATACATCACGGAAAGACGATTCATTTTGCACCCAAAGACGGCGTTTATTTTCTCTTTAGAATTCATAACGATGATGTTGTTTTTTTAATTTTAAATAAAAATCAAGCCCCAATATCTATAGACTTAGAACGCTTTGAGGAATTAAATTTGAAAGGGAAAACGTTCAAAAACGTTATTTCAAGAGCCGAATTTATTTGGGATAAGACGCTTAAGGTCAACCACAAAGGAAGTTATATTTTTAGCTCAAAACTAAAATAAATGCCAATACGAATCTACTTCATATGGACATTGTTTGTCGGAGTAAATATACTTTGGGCATCGCCTGTCAGGATTGATTCTGTAAAAACCTACACCCTAAAGGCCTCAAAAAAAGTTCAAGGAACTATTGAACGCCTTCACAAATTCCCTTCCAAATATATTACACCGAGGCACGTGGATGTTTGGATGCCCGAAAATTACAATCCCAAAAAGCGCTATACCGTCTTGTATGCTCATGACGGACAAATGCTATTTGATGCTGATAAAACATGGAATGGCCAAGAATGGGGTGTTGATGAGCATATGTCAGAACTTCTTGAAACCTCTAAAATTAAAGAAACTATTGTTGTGGGGATATGGAATATGTACAGTGAGCGAAACGCCAATTACTTTCCGCAAAAAGTCTATAACGCACTGAGCGCAAGCAATAAAACAGACTTACAAACTATGGCAGAAAACAAAAAGCAAGCGGCGTTCATCAATTCAGATGCCTATCTTAAGTTTATCGTAGAAGAGTTAAAACCCTATATCGACCAGCATTACTCAACTAAGACATTACGAAAAGACACAGCTATCATAGGGTCAAGCAGAGGAGGACTTATTTCCCTCTATGCTTTATGTGAATATCCAGAAGTTTTTGGTGCAGCTGCATGTCTTTCAACACATTGGATTGGTACATATTCTAACTCTGAAACAAACGAAATCCCTTATGCTTTATTTGATTATATGATGGAACATTTGCCGTCACCAAAAACACACAAAATTTATTTTGACTATGGCACCGAAAAATTAGATGCTAAATATTTGCCCTATCAAGATTTGGTTACGACTGTTTTGGAGTATAAAGATTATGATGAAAACTCCATGAAAAATTTAAAATTTAAAGACCACGAACATTCCGAAAAATTTTGGAATAAACGCCTCAAAACCCCATTACTATTCATATTAAACTAATTCTATGCGTTGTATCTTTTTTCATATACTTCTGTTAATTTTAGGAATACTCCCTGCTCAAAATTCTAATCGAGTTTATCATGATTTTGAAGTAGAAAATCCTAATACACTAAAAATTGTTGTTAATGATGGAGTTTATAAGATTTTTCCATTCAATGAAAAAATTATTGAAACCACTTTTATTCCCAGCGGTCAAAAAGAACATAGAGGTTCGCACGCTGTTCATTTAATTCCTTCAAAAGTGAAAACCAAAATTGAAGAAGATGACCATCAAATTTGGATGTATAACGAAGGCATTGTAGTGAAGGTAAAAAAAGCCCCTTTTCAAATTCAATATTTTTATAACGGCCGCCAACTTATTTCTGAAGCCAATGGATACACCAAAAACGACAGCTTAGAAGTTCTCGATTTTAAAATTAAAGACAAGGAAATTCTATATGGAGGGGGTGCAAGAGCTTTGGGTATGAACAGGCGAGGCCACCGACTAAAACTCTATAACAGAGCACACTATGGGTATGAAACATATTCTGAATTGATGAATTTTACCATGCCTCTTGTAATATCATCCAAAAAATACATGATTCATTTTGATAATGCTCCTATTGGATTCTTGGATCTTGATAGCAATAAAAATAATCATCTAAAATATGAAACCATTTCAGGACGAAAAACATATCAAATCATTGCATCAGATTCATGGTTTGATTTAGTTAATCAATATACAAATTTGACAGGGAAACAACCCATGCCTCCACGATGGGCTTTAGGTAATTTTTCAAGCCGATTTGGCTACCACTCCCAAAAAGAAGTTGAACAGACAATTCAAAAATTTAAAGACCTACAAATTCCCGTTGATGCCATAATTTTAGACCTCTATTGGTTTGGGAAAACCATCACGGAGACTATGGGTAATTTAGAAGTAGATACAGATTCTTTCCCCGATTTTAATGGAATGATTAATCGCCTAAAAGCAAAGGGGGTTAAGACCATAACAATAACAGAACCTTTTATATTAACAACATCAAATCGTTGGAACGAAGCTGTTGAAAAGAATATATTGGCAACGGATAAATTTGGGAATCCATATACCTACGATTTTTATTTTGGAAACACTGGACTAATCGACATTTATAATCCAGATGGAGCGTCTTGGTTTTGGTCTATTTATAAAAATTTGCGCAATAAAGGGGTTGCAGGAATTTGGGGAGATTTGGGTGAGCCAGAAGTACACCCTTCTGAATTACAACACTATAATGGTTCGGCCGATATGGTTCACAATATCTATGGCCATGATTGGGCAGGTCTTGTGCACAAGGGTTACCAAAAGGATTTTCCAAATGAACGCCCATTTATTCTGATGCGCGCTGGTTATTCTGGGTCACAACGCTATGGAATGATTCCGTGGTCTGGAGATGTCAATCGAACTTGGGGAGGACTACAATCTCAGTCAGAAATTGCTTTACAAATGGGGCTACAAGGTCTAGGTTATATGCATTCGGATTTGGGTGGATTTGCTGGTGAAAATCTGGATGATGAACTTTACGTCCGTTGGCTTCAATATGGTGTTTTTCAACCCATTTTCAGACCTCATGCTCAGGAACAAGTTCCCTCAGAGCCCGTCTTTAGATCAAAAAAAGCTATGGAACTTTCAAAAAAAGCAATTGAGCTGCGCTATGCTCTTTTACCCTATAATTATCACTTAGTTTTCGAAAATAATACTAAAGGATTACCACTCATGAGGCCTCTTTTTTTTGAAGATGACGATATTGATTTAAAAACTGTTTCGAGCACCTATTTTTGGGGGGGAGATTTTTTGGTGTCACCCATAACAAATGCTAGCCAGGAATTTAAAGAAGTTCACTTCCCTAAGTCCTCAAACTGGTATGATTTTTATACTGGTGAAAAATATAATGGAGGGCAATCAAAAATGATAAAAACAAAAAAAAAATCCATTCCAACCTTCGTTCGTGGGGGGAGCATCATTCCTATGGTGACCCCTGTCAGTTCTACAGATTTTTATGATTTAAAAACATTTCAATTACACTATTATTTAGACCCCTCTACTACAAAGACACAAAAATCTATCTATAATGATGATGGTTTACTTGCAAATGCCTATGAAAAAGGGAATTATGAAATCTTAAAAATTGATGGAGTACATGAGTACAACAAAAAAATACAGATGAATTTTAAATCCGAAAATGGAAAGGGTTATGCTACAAATCTAAAAACCATTGAGTTGATTATTCATAATGTCTCATCAGCTCCGAAACGTATTCGCTTAAATAAAAAAAATATCAATTTCCATTTTGATGAATCTTTAAATACTCTTAAAATAAATATTGTTTGGCACACCTCAAAAACACTAAAATTAAACATCAAATTCTAAAATCAATCACTATGAAAAAACTAAGTTTACTCTTGATGATTACAATAGTATTCACTTCATGCAAACATCAAAACAAAGAGAGTTTTTCCGAAATAAAAACCAACCTTAACTCTATCACTGAAGCTGAAATGGAAAATGCTGTTATTTATGAAGTTAATATTCGTCAATATTCAGAAACAGGCACCTTTGAAGCATTTACAAAAGATATTCCTCAACTAAAAGAATTGGGGGTCAAAATCATCTGGGTCATGCCCATTTTCCCCATATCAGAAACAAAACGAAAAGCCACTGGCGGCGATTTTGCTTATTTGATTGAAGACGAAAAAGAACGCGCAAAAATGTTGGGCAGTTATTATGCGGTTTCTGATTTTAAAAAAGTGAATCCAGAATTTGGAACACTGGAGGACTTCCGAAAAATGCTCAAAACAGCACATGACAATGGGATGTATGTAATCTTAGACTGGGTGCCCAACCACACCGGTTGGGATCACGCTTGGCTCAAGACCAACCCAGAATATTATACCCAAAATGAAAAGGGAGAGGTTATTGATCCGATCAATCCTGATACAGGAGAATCATGGGGTTGGGCAGACGTTGCCGATCTCAACTACGACAATAATGAAATGCGTCAAGAAATGATTCAAGATATGCTCTATTGGGTTGAGGAAGAGGGAATAGATGGGTTTAGGTGTGATGTGGCCAGTGCAGTGCCATTGGATTTCTGGCAAGAAGCTATTCCAAAGTTACACTCCAAAAAGCCACTATTTATGCTTGCTGAAGCCGAAGACCCCAAACTATTAAAAGGGAATGATTTGTTTGATATGGCTTATGGATGGGAACGCCATCATATCTTTAACGAAATGACCAAAAAACCCAATGCTGTTGAATTGTGGGATGAAATTATAAAAAAGGACCGCAAACGCTTTGAAAGTGATGATATTCTTATGAATTTTGTAACCAACCATGACGAAAATTCTTGGAATGGCACTATCCGTGAACGCATGGGAGAAGCTGCAGAACTTCTAACTGCACTCAGTTTTACAGCCCCTGGAATGCCTTTGATTTATTCTGGGCAAGAATACGATTTGAACCACAGATTATTATTTTTCGAAAAAGATCAAATTCCACATACAAAAAAGATTATGTGGCCGTTACTTGAAAAATTAGGGCAGCTTAAAAATTCTAATCCAGCACTAAACGGAGGTAAAAATGCTTCTGCATACAAAAAAATAGATGTGACAAACGAAAAGGTATTGGCTTTTGAACGAAGTAAGGGCAATCATAAAGTCGTTTTTCTAGGAAATTTTTCATCTGAACAAACACAAGTTAAAAATCCTTCCATAAACGCTACTGATTATAGTACTGGGGCCATAAAATCTGAGGAATTTTTAAGTTTAAGTCCCTGGGAGTTTAAAATTCTTATTCATAACTAATGCCTTTTTTTATTAAATTAATTGCATGAATAAAAACAAAGTCCTGATATTATTTATCCTTTTGCTCTTTTTAGATTGTTCAAGTGAAGAGGTGAGGCAAACTGGAGATAATGGAATTCAAAATGATTTTATTAATGCTGTTGATATTTCTACATTCCCACAAATTGAATTGAACAACCCTACTTTTAAGGATAGCTTTGGAAATACAGTGCCTTTTTTGGATATTTTGAAATCAAAAGAGATTAATACTATTCGCCTTCGGTTGTGGGTCAATCCCTTTGATGAACATTCTAGCTTTGATGAAGTAAAATCATTTTCGGATTCTTTAAAGTCAATGGGGTTCAACATTTATTTGACGCTACATTATTCAGATACTTGGGCTGATCCTGGACACCAAATAATTCCACAAGATTGGCAAAATATATCCTACACTACATTGAAAAATCGCGTTTACAATTACACCAAAATGGTGGTTCAGCAAATAAATCCAGACATTATTCAAATAGGAAATGAAATCAATAATGGTTTTCTGCACCCCGAGGGTAATAGATATACGCAACCCCTTCAATTCATTGAACTCATCAACGAAGGAATTAGCGCTGTTAGAGACTATTCCGATCATGCCAAAGTGATGTTGCATTATGCGGGACACCAAGCTGCTAAAGCGTTTTTTGATGAAGTTAAAGATGTTGATTATGATATTATAGGGCTTTCATATTATCCTATTTGGCATGGAAAATCGCTTGTAGAATTAGAACAAAACTTAATCCAACTCAGTTCGTTATACAATAAAGACATTATGATTGCCGAAACAGCCTATCCTTTTACATTAGAATGGAATGATTGGACAAATAATATTGTCGGTCTAGAAAATCAACTGATTTCACCAGAATTCCCAGCTACTCCACTGGGTCAAAAACAGTTCGTACAGCAACTAAAAACAATGATGGTAAATCTCGATGGTGGTATGGGTTTAGCTTACTGGGGCGCAGAGCTAATTGCGTGGAATGGCGAAGAATCAACAGAGGGTTCTCCATGGGAAAATCAAGCATTGTTTGATTTTAATAATCAGGTGCTCCCTGTGATAGAAGTATTTAAAACTCCTTAAGAAAAAAAATCAAATTTTTCGGTAGTTAAATTATTTGTGCGAATATATGATAATAATTGAATCCTATTCTAAGAGGTTTAGAAATAGCTGAACTAAAAGAAGAAGATATGCCTATGGTTTAGTTACAATCAGAATTTAATCTGAATAAACTATATTTAGGCGTTTCAAAATATGCTTCACCTCCATCACATTCAAAAGCTACAGGAGTTACTAATTCACTGCCAAAATGTAAATCAACAGTCAGTACATTATTTTCAAATGTGTAAGGATTGGTTGCTGGTATGTGATTTCCATCATTAGCTTCATATGAGTTATATAATGCATTACAATCATCTTCTACACAATAGTAAGTATAACGCACCCCGTCTTCATAGAGATACATTGTGTTTCCAGCTGGAACAGTGCCTTCTATAAGCCATTTACCTTCAATAGTATATGTTGGTAATGGACTCTCTTCAGAACTATCATCAGCACTACAAGCGAATATGAATAAAGCAGAGAATAAGAGTAGTTTTTTCAATTTAGTTAGCGTTATAAGTTATTTCATTACAATTTTGGTAGTTGTATCCCTCTTTTTGAAAATACTCTAATTCGCTATATGCTCCGCCAAAATCATAAATAAGAATATTATTTGAACACAAAAAAGTAAGTGTGTCAAATAGCTCGTCTTGCCCTTCTGTGAATTTATAAATATTATCACCAACATTAGTCCAAGTCCCAATATTTTGTTCTAAAAAACCTCCATCAATTATATCGTAGCTGCCATCAGAATTGAATATCCAAGTAAAATCGCCAATAGGAGTTTCAAAACCTCCTTGCCAATTATTTGAGGCGTCAGTAGCTTCTGAGTAAAATATTTCCCAAGTCCCTACAATTGGGTCGTTGGAATTATTATCATTTGAATTATCATTATCATCACTACT
>JAQWFW010000019.1 GCA_029238515.1 Flavobacteriaceae bacterium
CTGTAAGGAAATCAAATCCACTTTCGATATCGAAACTTAGGAAAGTAAATGTAACAACATCTCCAGGATTTTCTGGAAAAATAGTAACGGTTGTTGATTCATTGTCACTGTAGTTTCCACTAGCACCTCCAGAGTCAAAAACGGTATCGCCGCAGCCAGGAGGTTCTTCGCAGCTGACATCCAAAGTAAAATCTCCAACAGCGGCTGAGTAGCCAAAGACATAAACAAAGTATGATTCATTTTCTGTAGATGTTATGGAAACTTCAGATTGTGTGCTACAACTATCATCGTTTCCAGCGACGCATACTAAATCAGAACAGTCTCCAGAATAAACTTGGATTTTAGTATCATAGGAAGATCCACAAAGAGAGAATGTTATGTTCTGACCAGTTCCAGTAAATTCGTACCACACGCCAGGCGCACCAGAACCTGTACCGCAGGACGCAGTAGGAGCCCCTGTTGTTGTTGCGCCAACTGTAGTTCCTGTAACAGTATCCCCACAGCTTACAGAAATGGCATCTGTACAAATATCGTTTTGAGCGAAAATCGTAATGGTAAACGAAAAGCACATCAGTGCTGTAGTAATATTTTTCATCTTGTAAATTGGTTAATTTGAATTCATGAATTTAACAAAAACCTAACATATTTTATGATATTAGGGCTGATTAATAGATGAAAAACACAAATCTTCGATAAAATGTATTGTTATTTCGACTTAAAATATCTCTATCGTCTCTTTTTTAATCCGTAATTTTGCAGTCATTATGATAGAGAAAACAAATAGTGTTCTGGAAAAAACTGTGCTCATTGGGGTTATTACCAAAGCACAAAACGAAGAGCAATCCAAAGAATATTTGGATGAATTGGCGTTTTTGACGTACACTGCCGGTGGAGAAGTTGTCAAACGTTTTACGCAAAAGATGGATATGCCTAATCCCAAAACATTTATTGGTTCCGGGAAAATGAAAGATTTAGAGGAATTCATCAAAGACAATGAAATTGGGACTGCTATTTTTGATGATGAACTATCTGCTGCTCAAGAACGAAATATTAGTAAAATACTTAATTGTAAAGTTTTAGATCGTACGAATCTTATACTGGATATTTTTGCTCAACGTGCGCAAACCAGCTATGCTAGAACTCAAGTAGAACTGGCACAATGCCAATACCTATTGCCACGACTCAAAGGTATGTGGACACACCTTGAGCGTCAAAAAGGGGGGATCGGAATGCGTGGACCAGGAGAAACCGAAATTGAAACTGATCGACGAATCGTGCGGGAAAAAATAGCGCTATTGAAAGCTAAGATCAAAAAAATTGACAAACAAATGTCCGTTCAGCGTGGCAATCGTGGGGCTTTGGTGCGTGTCGCTTTGGTGGGCTACACCAACGTTGGAAAATCTACGTTGATGAATGTTATTAGCAAATCGGATGTTTTTGCTGAGAATAAATTATTTGCAACCCTAGATACTACAGTGCGCAAAGTTGTGGTAAAAAACTTGCCCTTTTTGATGAGTGATACTGTAGGATTTATTCGAAAGCTTCCCACGCAATTAGTCGATTCTTTCAAAAGTACTTTGGATGAGGTACGTGAGTCTGATTTATTATTACATGTCGTGGATATTTCTCACCCCAGTTTTGAAGAACACATAGAGTCCGTAAATAAAATACTTGAGGAAATTCACGCTTTGGATAAGCCAACCCTTATGGTGTTCAATAAAATTGATGCTTATGATCCAGAACCTTTTGATGAAACGGATTTAATAACACCCCGCACCAAGGCGCATTATTCACTTCAAGAATGGAAAGCCACTTGGATGTCCAAAATCGGAAATCAATCGCTCTTCATCTCTGCATTGAATAAAGAAAATTTAGAAGAATTTCGAAAACGAGTTTACGACGAGGTTAGAAAAATTCATATTCAGCGTTTTCCTTACAACCATTTTTTGTATCCTGATTACGATGAACATCAATAAAAAAAGCACCCAAAGGTGCTTTTTTACTATTTGATTTGCTCTGTATTAAAAATTGTAATTAATGCCAATTCCAAAAACTTGTCGTGTTTGTAATCCTTTAAAAGCATTGTCGTCATAAATGGTTTGATAGGATAAATTTGCCGAGATAAAATCATTAACGGACATGACTAAATTCATGGTGTAGTCTAAATCTACATTTTGTGGATCTTCCAAATAATTGGAATAAAGGTTCAAAATGTTTTCCATCGAAATATTTTTCATCAAATCTAATTTATAGTACGCACCAACCGAAGCTCCAAACTCGTAACGAGTACTTTTGCCTTCTTCAACCCCAAAATAGGCCTTGTCGGGCTCAGTTAAATCTTTGTCTACGATGATAAGTCGACTTGTAGCGGGGGCAATATTAACTTTTAGATGGTCGCTTTTTTTCCAAAGCAATCCAGGTCCAAATTGTAAATATCCAGGAGATAAAAATTTTGTTGGTCCCTTGGTGTCTTTGTTAAGGTCATCGGCAAATTGTGTTTTGAAATTTAAAAATGCGGAATAATACCAGTAGCCCTTGGCTTTTTTCCCTACAACAGAATTCCATTCCAATAGGTCGCTAGATTTTTGGATGTCTTGATCTTTTATTTTGGTGAGCCCAAAGTTGGCGATTAGTTTATTCTCCCAAGTCCAGTCGTTTTTTTGGTAGTTAAAGTCATAATTAAGGCCAAGTGCTCCAGACACATTACTGATGCCGCCAGCGATCCAATTTTCAAAAGAAGACTGATTAACTAAAAAAGTGATGATGCCTTTTTTGGTCCAATTTGGTTGTGGTTCTTCAGTGTTTTGTGCGAAGCTTATACCGAGCTGAACGCTCAGTACAATGAGTAGGATTTTTTTCATTTGTATTTAGATTAAGGGTGTATTTATAGGGCAAAGATATTATTATTTATGATTTTAAAAATAACCTTTCCTTGAAATTATATTTTTTTCTTTTTATAAAGAGGGACAGATGAGCAGGCTTCTCCGTACATGATAGACTTGGCCAATGGCTGTAATTTTTGAATAAGCATTAGGTATGCATTTTGTGGTATAGGCTTGTTTGCACATCCTTTGACGATAATGGGTTTGTTTTTACAAAAATCTAAGTCTAAATTATCGACAATAGATTTATAAATAAAGGATTCTAAATTGTCTAGTGACCCAACAACTACAGTTTTTGCAACGTCTTTAAGGTGGGTTTGAATTAGCATGTAGGCCCATGCAGGAATGATGGCGTCTGTGCTGCAATGTAGAGCAACATGATGATTTTTGAGTTGTAACCAATCAAAATTTTTGAGCTCGGCTCGAAATTCATTCTCTTTTAAAATTAGCCCTTCAAACAACCAATCTTTAACGTCCAAAAGCGTACGTGGTTCTTTAGGATAATATTCCTCCAAGTCAATTGTAATAAGACTGCTTTTGGCTACGCGATTTACAATTTCCTCTTTCATTTTTAGAGCATTCCAAGTTCTAGTTTTGCTTCGTCGCTCATCAAGTCTTGTGACCATGGTGGGTCAAATGTAATTTCGACTTCTGCATCTTTGACTTCGTCCAAAGATTTTACTTTTTCTTCTACTTCTAATGGTAATGTTTCTGCTACTGGGCAGTTAGGAGTGGTAAGCGTCATTAAGATTTTTACTTCATAAGCTTCATTGACAAATACATCATAGATCAATCCTAATTCATAAATATCGACAGGAATTTCTGGGTCAAAAATGGTTTTGAGAACGCGTACTATTTTCTCGCCTAATGCATTAACATCTATATTTGATTCACTCATGATTGTTGTTGTGTTTGGTATGCTATGGCATACATTTTTATTTGTTTTATCATACTTACCAGACCATTTGCTCGAGTGGGCGACAAGTGCTCCTTGAGCCCTATAGCATCAATGAAATTGGTATTGGCTTCCAAAATTGTCTGAGGGGTTTGGTTTGTAAACACACGAATTAAAATTGCAACAATTCCTTTAGTAATAATGGCGTCGCTGTCGGCAGTAAAGATAACTTTGTCTTTGTCAAAATCTGCATGAAGCCATACTTTGCTTTGGCATCCTTTTATGATGTTATCGTCTGTTTTGTATTTTGAGTCGATTAATGGCAGAGATTTTCCTAACTCAATCATATATTCGTAACGTTCCATCCAGTCATCAAACATGGAAAATTCATCGACAATTTCATTTTGTATGGTTTCTATACTCATGGCACAAAAATACGATTCTTAATTTTGATTTTAATCATTCTCACTCATTGACAATAATTGAGCGACGATTGATTTTATTTTTTTTGGAGGATTACCATGATCAAAATTACGTGATCTAAAAGTTGTATTGTTAATTTTTATGGTCAATTCTCCATGTTGAACACGATCTGTATGCCGTAAACTTGATGGTGCCTCGAGATTTTCAAATTCTTTTAAATCAATTTTAGTGAGAAGGTCTAAAGCATTTGTCCAATCCATTGGGATGACATCTTTTTCTGTAAATTTAGTTTTCGAGTAGTCAAGAAATGTTTTAATTTTTTCTTGGTTCATATGATGCTCTTTGTAGAATCCTCGTGTGTAATATTTGTAAATAAACACAACTTCTTTGGCATTAGGATCAACTTGTTTGTTTGTTGCTTTTTTGGACACACATTGCGTCGATAGTAGGGTAAAACAAACAAATGTAAGTAGTGTTTTCATGAGTTAGGGTTGAAAATTAGCTAAGCATCATCTGTGCTTTTTTAAGTGCTGTCACTAAGAGGTCTATCTCCTCTTTTGTGTTGTAAAATGCAAACGATGCGCGGGCAGTGCCCGAAATACCATAAAAATCCATAATGGGTTGAGCACAATGTTGTCCTGTTCTTATCGCAATACCTAATTTATCTATAATGGTGCCTAAGTCATAGGCATGAACACCATCTATATTGAATGAAATCACTGAAGTTTTGTTATTCGATGTTCCATAAATCTTTAATCCGTCAATGGTTTGAAGTTTTTCGTTAGCGTATTGTAAAAGCTCATGTTCATAAGCTGCTATATGTTCAAATCCTATGCTGTTCATGTAGTTTATTGTAGCACCAAAAGCTATTCCACCACAAATATTAGGAGTGCCCGCTTCAAATTTGTGTGGCAAATCGGCATAAGTTGTTTTGTCAAAAGTAACCTCAGATATCATTTCTCCGCCACCCTGATATGGGGGTAATTTTTTCAGCCATTCTTCTTTGGCATACAACATACCCACACCTGTTGGGCCACACATTTTGTGTGCTGAGGTCACATAAAAATCAACGTCCAATGCTTGCACGTCGGATTTTATGTGTGGACAAGCTTGAGCGCCATCAATAAGAACTGCTGCGCCAACTTTGTGTGCTTTGCCTATGATTTCTTTTATGGGGTTAATAGTTCCTAATGCATTTGAAATATGGTTGACAAATACCAGTTTTGGATTCAATTGGAGTAGTATATCAAATTCATCCATATTGAGCTCACCTTCTTGAGTCATAGGAATTACTTTCAGCAATGCCCCTGTTTTTTCACAAAGCATTTGCCATGGTACAATGTTGCTGTGGTGCTCTAAAGCAGAAACCAATATGACATCATTTTTTTGAAGTAAATCTCCAAAACCGTATGCTACTAAATTGATGCTGTGTGTTGTTCCCGAAGTAAATATAATTTCATGAGCATGCTTGGCGTTGAAGTGCTGCTGAATTATTTGCCGTGCTTCTTCATATTTGTCGGTCGCTTCTTGACTGAGCTGGTGTACACCACGATGAATGTTTGCATTGTAATTGCTGTAGTAATTAACAATAACATCAATGACTTGTTGTGGGGTTTGAGAAGTTGCTGCATTATCAAAATACACCAATGGTTTTCCATTGATTTTGCGATTCAAAATGGGAAAGTCTTTCCGAATTTCTTGGACGTTAAACGCTGTATTTTGATGGTTGTTTTTCATTATAAATCAAATCCGATATTAACCCCTAATTTTTTAGCAATCAATTTGTTGATTCGTTTTTTAAGCTGTGGAATTTTTACACTTTCCAAAACATTATTGGCAAAAGCATACATGAGTAGTGCTCTAGCTTCTTTTGCTGGAATACCTCGAGCACGTAAATAGAACATTGCATTTTCATCCAATTGTCCTATGGTGCACCCATGTGAGCATTTTACATCATCTGCAAAAATTTCGAGTTGAGGTTTTGTGTTTATAGTGGCTTTGTCATTAACCAAAAGATTGTTGTTGGCCTGAAAAGCGTTTGTTTTTTGGGCTTCTTTTTCGACCACAACTTTTCCATTAAACACTCCAACTGCACTGTCGCCAAATATACCTTTGTAGTCTTGGTGAATTTCACAATTAGGTTCTATATGATGTACAAGAGTGTTGTGGTCTACATGTTGTTTGTTGCCAATTATAGTAACTCCTTTCAGAGTAGAATCAATGCGTTCGCCTTTTTGATAAAAATTTAAATTATTTCTTGTCAGTTTTCCGCCAAAACTAAATGTGTGAACGGCAACATTACTTTCTTGATGTTGTTCGATAAATGTATTGTCAATCAGTGATGCTTCAGATTTATCGTTTTGTACCTTGTAGTAGTCAATTATGGCGCGTTTGTCTGCAAAAATTTCTGTCACACTGTTGGTGAGGGTAGGATTTTCTGTTAAACTTTGGTGGCGTTCGATAATTTGCACATGTGCATTTTCGTCTACAACAATTAAGTTTCTGGGTTGCAATAATAATGCGGGCTCTTTTCCTGTCGAAAAATGAATAATTTGGACGGGTCTTTCAGCCAGTTTATTTTTTTTGATATGGATGTATGCTCCTTCTTGACAAAAGGCAGTATTTAGTGCATTGAGTCCATTTTTTGAAGCAATTTTATTAAAATAATTTTCAATAACGGCTTGATATTTTGGTTTATTCAAGGCGGCGGACATTAGACATACATCGATGCCTTCGTGTGTGGTTTGCGATAAATGGGAGGCGTATTTTCCGTCTACAAATATAATTTTGTAGCTATCTATGTCATGGATAAAATAGGGTTGAACATCTTTATATTCGATGGAGTTTTCTGTGTTTGCAAATACACTAAAGTCTTCTTTGATAACTTTATTTAAGGTCGTGTATTTCCAGTCTTCATTTTTTTTGGTTGGAAAGCCCTCATCTTCGAAAATTTTAATGGCTTCTTCTCTCAAATTACTGACTAAGGAACTGTCCATTGAAATTTGATTTTCAAAGGCAATAAAGGAGGATAATAATTTTTCTTTTAGATCCATAAAATCATCAATTATTTAGTCTTGATTTACTTCTTTTTTGATCCAATCGTATCCTTTTTCCTCAAGCTCAAAAGCAAGTTCTTTTCCACCAGATTTTACAATCTTCCCGTCGTACAAAACATGAACATAATCAGGGACAATATAATCCAGAAGGCGCTGATAGTGTGTAATGACCAATACCGCGTTGTCTTTTGTTTTTAGTTTATTTACCCCATTGGCAACGATTCTAAGGGCATCAATGTCTAATCCTGAGTCAGTTTCGTCCAAAATAGCAAGTTTGGGTTCAAGCATTGCCATTTGAAAAATCTCGTTTCTTTTTTTCTCACCGCCCGAAAATCCTTCATTGAGGGAACGTGATAGAAATTTACGGTCAATTTCTAAAAGCTCTGATTTTTCACGTATACGTTTGAGCATTTCACTGGCTGGCATATCTTCCAAACCTTTTGCTTTTCGTGTTTCATTCAATGCAGTTTTGATGAAATTGGTTACTGTAACACCAGGAATTTCAACAGGATACTGAAACGATAAAAATACACCTTGATGTGCACGCTCCTCCACACTCAGTTCGCTAATGTCTTCTCCGTTGAAAAGGATAGATCCTTTCTCAATTTCATAGTCTTCTTTTCCAGCGATTACGGAAGCAAGTGTGCTTTTCCCAGAGCCATTTGGCCCCATTATAGCATGTACCTCACCTGGTTTGATGTCTAAGTTGATTCCTTTTAAAATAGATTTTTCGTCTATTTGTGCATGTATGTTTTTTATTTCTAACATAGTTATTCTGTGCCTAAAATTAGCGTATTGTTTGGCTTTTTATCAATTGAAATAGATATGATTTCTGAGATGTCAAGCTTCTTTTCCCACTTTATTTTTTCGTCCTCTTGTGTGGAAATAATTCCTTTCAGCTCTACATAAACTATTTCTGACGGCCTTGTCCTTTGTTGTTCTGCACGTTTGTTTAATTCGAGTGCTTTCGCGTTCATGAACACACCATAAACTTCATTGTTTGTTTGTAATACAGCAGCATCGTCAAAAAAGATATAGCTACCTTTTAGTGTTGTAAGATTCTCGGAAGAATTTTTACATCCTAAAATCAATGTGAGCAGTATCAATAAACCAATATTTTTCATTTATTTTAATTTATCCAACAGATCCTTCTAGACTTATTTCTAATAATTTTTGAGCTTCTACGGCAAATTCCATAGGAAGTTTATTCAAAACATCTTTGCTGAAACCATTGACTATCAGAGCAATGGCTTTTTCGGTATCAATACCTCTTTGGTTGCAGTAAAAAATTTGGTCTTCACCAATTTTACTGGTGGTGGCTTCATGCTCTATTTGTGCTGTTTTATTTTTTGCTTCAATGTAGGGAAAGGTGTGTGCGCCACATTCGTTACCCATCAATAGACTGTCGCATTGCGAGAAGTTTCTTGCGTTTGTTGCTCTTGAACTTATTTGTACCAATCCTCTGTAGCTGTTTTGTGATTTCCCTGCGGAAATCCCTTTACTTATAATCGTTGACTTGGTGTTTTTGCCAAGATGAATCATTTTGGTACCCGTGTCTGCTTGCTGATGATTATTCGTTACAGCAATCGAATAAAATTCACCTACAGAATTATCCCCTTTAAGTACGCATGATGGGTATTTCCATGTCACTGCACTTCCAGTTTCCACTTGTGTCCATGATATTTTTGCGTTTTTTTCGCACAATCCTCGCTTGGTTACAAAATTATATACACCACCTTTGCCTTCTGCATTTCCTGGATACCAGTTTTGAACGGTAGAGTACTTAATTTCTGCGTTGTCCATCGCGACAAGTTCTACCACTGCAGCATGCAATTGGTTTTCGTCTCGACTTGGTGCTGTACATCCTTCGAGATAACTCACATAACTTCCTTCATCTGCAATGACCAAAGTACGTTCAAACTGTCCAGTTCCAGCTTGGTTGATTCTAAAGTATGTAGAAAGTTCCATCGGACAACGAACGCCTTTTGGAATATAACAAAAACTACCATCGCTAAACACTGCACTATTCAGTGCTGCGTAATAGTTGTCTTTTTTGGGGACAATAGTTCCAATATATTTTCTGACTAATTCTGGATGTTCCTGAATAGCTTCAGAGATGCTCATAAAAATGATGCCTTTTTCAGAAAGCGTTTTTTTGAATGTGGTGGCTACAGAAACAGAATCGATAACCACATCCATGGCAACTCCAGAGAGTTTTTTCTGTTCGTCTAAGGATATACCTAGTTTTTCAAATGTGGCTAAAAGTTCTGGATCTACTTCGTCCAAAGAATTATATTTTGGCTTACTGTTGGGCGCCGAGTAGTAGGATATGGCTTGAAAATCTGGTTTTTCATAGGAAACGTTTGCCCAATCGGGTTCTTCCATTTCCTTCCATATTCTGAAGGCCTCTAAGCGCCAATCAGTCATCCATTCGGGCTCGTTTTTTTTCTTAGAAATGGCACGTACAATAGACTCGTCTAAACCTACAGGGAAAGTCTCAGATTCTATATCTGTATAAAACCCATATTCGTACTGCTTGGTTTTGAGCTCTTCTCTTAAATCATCCTCTGTGTACTTGTTCATACCAGTTTTATTAATTTTATAGAGAAAATGATTCTCCACAACCGCATGTGCGGTTGGCATTGGGGTTATTAAAAACAAAACCACTACCATTAAGGCCGCCAGAGTAGTCCAATGTTGTACCAATGAGGTACAAAAAGCTTTTGGTATCTACGATTATTTTGATGCCATTATCTTCGAATAGTTTATCACTTTCGTTTTGGCTTTTGTCAAACTTTAAATCGTAAGATAGCCCAGAGCAACCTCCACTTTTCACACCCACACGAACGAAATCAGTTTTTGGGTTAAAACCATCTTCTTGCATGAGTGTTTCAACTTTAATTTTAGCTGTTTCACTTACATTTATCATAACTTCTTAAATAGAAAGTTTCTAAATTAGGGAACAAATATACAACATAACACCTTTATAATGCTATTTCCTAACATTATATTAGCATATACAATTATAGGATTTTGTTATGGATGAGCGAATTGAGGGTTGTTGATGAAACTAAAATCGGAGAGAGACAATAAAAATGCTTTTAAATTTGCTTTCTCAATAGCGGTGAGTTGAACGCCACCTTGATCGACTTTTTTCATCAGTGGATCTATAGTAGAAGAATTTTGTAATCCCTCGCTGTAATGATCAATGACTTCATCTAAAGTTGCAAACCGGCCATCGTGCATGTATGGTGCTGTGAATGCCAAATTACGCAACGAAGGTGATCTGAATTTTGCATTGTCGTTGGGGTCACCAGTAGCCGCACCCAGTCCTAAATCGGTTGGGTTGGCATCTAAGCCATTGTTGTGAAATTTATTGTCGGTCCAAAGAGGGTTGTTTTCACTACCGTGGCAATGGAAGCAATCGCCTCGATTCTCGTCCATAAAAATATTGAACCCTTCGAGTTCTTGAGGAGATAATGTGGTTTCTCCTAACAGATAATGGTCAAATTTTGAATTTCCAGAAATTATAGTACGTTCAAATTGAGCTATGGCTTTACTTACCAAAACAGAGTCTATTGTTGAGGTACCAAAAGCACGTTCAAAAAGTGGGGGATATGAAGCGTCTTGTTGTAATTGTTGAACAACATTTTCTAGTGTATTGTGCATTTCTATTGGATTGGTAATGGGATCAAATACTTGAGGTTCTAAACCCAATTCTCGACCGTCCCAGAAAAATTTATCGTCGTAATTCCAAGCCAAATTAAAAAGAGGCATGCTGTTTCGTGTGCCTTCGATACCGTCGATACCAATGCTGAATTGACGTTCATCTGTAAAGGCATTTTGAGGAGCATGACAGGTAGCACAAGATTGCGAATCATCAGCGGATAATTTTTTATCAAAAAACAACCTTTTTCCTAATGCAATACCTTCTTCAGTAAGGTGGTTATTTGATGGGATAACAGGCGGTAGAATTCGCCCTTGAAACACCTCAGGAATATTGAGGGTGACAGGTGTTGGAATATAACCATTATTTCCAGTAACTTCATCTTTGGAACAAGAAAAGCACGTGATTAAAACAAGAATGATATGTTTGTAATAGTTATTCAACAGATTCTAAATTAAATACATTTTGACCATTATCATACATCAGTATTTGGGCTGCGCTGTTGGGCATCAACATTTGATTGTAAACATTTAAATCCCATAAATAAGGATTTTCAAACAATTGGTCAATATCCATTCTAATTGTGATTTGGGTGTTTTCCGCAAGGGTTATTGCACCCAAATTTACTTCAAAAAAAGTATCTTGTGGGAAAGTAGGGTTTGGCCCTGGGTTGTCTGCAGCTCGAATCGCATGATAGTTATACCCCGATTCAATTCCAGCATTGTTTCGGTATTTTCCATCCAATTGCATGTAGTGGTAACCCCCACCAAGCATGGCAGGCACATTCCAAGACGCAGAATTTAAATCGCTGTAAGCGCCATCGTTATTATCTTCGTTTGTAAAACCAAAAATAAAAGAAACCTTTGTATAGGCACCAATATTCACCCTTTGGTTTGAGGTAAAACTCAAAGTATTGGGGTCTTCCAAATCTACTAAGGTGTATTCATCTAAAGAGATTACTTCTCCAGTACTTGCAGTTAATTTTATTTTAGAAATTAAATAACGTAAGCGCTCAATACTTAATTCGTTTCCAAAGGCATTGGTGAATTGAATTGTACTGAAGTCCTCATTTGTAACTATTGTTTCGTTCCATTTGTGTACGAATGTAAAATTTACTGAAGTTGTTGCAATTTCATTATCATCTTTATCGGATTCGCACCCAAAAAAGGCAAGTGTTATTGTTATAAGTATGAGTTTAATTTTCATTAGTATGCTTTTATGATAAGTAAATCTGTAAACCCTTTGTTTTCTAAAACATCAAAATCAGAACTGTTGGAATTTCCAACTCCAATGATTTTCCCATCATTGAGTTCTGTAGCGTCCATCAAAAGATCTATAGCGCTACCACCTACAGTTGACTGAAATGTGATGGTTCCTTGGTTATTGATTCTAAAAAGCCAAGCGTCATTCTGGCCATTATTTTTTGTTAGGTCTCCGTCTGTGCTTCTGGAATTTCCTGCAACAATAAATTCATTGTTTTGAGTTTTATGAATTGCTTGAACACTATCGAAACTGCTTCCACCAAAAGTTTTTTCCCAAAGCAATTCTCCTTCAGGATTTATTTTTATAATCCAAACATCTGCAGCTCCACTATTTGTACTTACATCAGTATCGTTGCTTCTTGTATCTCCAACGATAAGGAAATTCCCATCATTTGTTGCCGCAATGGCCTTTGCTTCATCAATTTCACTACCGCCAAATGATTTTTCCCATATTAAGTCTCCAGAACTGGAAAGTTTTGTAGTCCAAAAATCATAGCTCCCTTTATTGTTATTGATGTCTACATCGTTGCTGTCTGATGACCCAATAATTAAATAATTTCCATTCTGAGTTTGCGCTGCTCCGTATGCAGTATCACTGTAGGTGCCTCCAAAATACCGACTCCATTCCAATTCACCTAATGGGTTGAGTTTGATGACCCAATAATCTCCACCAGCATGACGCTGCATGTTTGCTCGATTGTTGCCAGCTCCATTGGACGCAGAGACATCAAGAACGCCAGATATTAGGTATCCATTGTCTTGTGTTTGAATTACGGAAAATGCACTATCTGATCCGGCATACCCCAAAGATTTTTCCCATTGAATTTCGCCAGAAGCATTAAGTTTTGCCAACCAAAAGTCGTTAGAACCTGCATTAGAGGTCACATCATTATCATTGCTTTTACTGCTTCCTACAATAGCAAAACCACCGTCATTTGTAGTGAGGATGTCTTCGCCTCGATCGTCATTAGAACCACCATAAACCCTTTGCCATTGTTCTTGACCTGTAGCATCGAATTTTAAAAGCCAATAATCATAAGAAGTGTCCGATTTGTTCGAAATATCTTCATCCATGCTTTGGGTATAACCCAAAACAGCATAGCCACCATCCGATGTGCTAACTACGGATTGTCCACTCTCATTTTTTGTCCCGCCAAAGGTTAATGTTTGTTGAATTTCCAAGGGATTTTCAGCTGGAGTAGGTTGTTCCTCATCAGTTGAGTCACATCCTGAAAACACAGAAAGAGATGTTAGAATAATACAAGTAGTTTTTATGTTTTGAAACAAACGCATTATAATTTTATTAATTACTTTTCTTAATAATAAAAAGTCCCTTTTCTATATCACTTAAGACAATATGTTGACTCGCAAAGTATGGATATACATTCCAAACACCATCAAACGCAGCATTGTCATTTTCTGGATACGTATCAAAAAAACCAACCTCAGTCATGGACTGATTACTTATATCACTGATGCTTATTTCACGCATTCCAGCTCTGTAACTCGCCAAGAAATAACTATCGCCTAAAGTATAGCCATTGTGGTCTATAGAAGTATTTTGGGCAAGGTATTCAAAGCTTAGAGTGGGGTTGTCTAAATCATTAAAATCAAAAATCAGTGTTCTTGTATTGTTGCCAAAATTTATCTCGTCAAGTTCATCACCAACAATAAAATAGCGTAAATCTTCAGTAAACCATCCTTGGTGTGTATATTTTACATTTGAATAACTAATTGTTGAAATGATTGTTGGATTTGTTTTATCTGTTACATCAGCAATAACGACTTCATTTTCATTACTGCCAATAAGAATTTCTTTGCCTGTGTAATCCGTGTCTGGTCCGTTGTATGTTACGACTTGTGCATCATGCGAATAATCTCCATCGCCAAATTCACCTTCGAAAACGGGTGCAGTTGGATTTTGGATATTGATAAATAACGGTCCTCCATTGGCATCAGATGTACCCACAACGTAAGCATATCCAGTATCTTCGTTAATCACAATATTATGTGCCCTTCCAAATTCTGTAAAATGGGTGTCAGCATCAAATTCTATTGGCGGATTTTGTACATCCCTTAAGCGTGTTAAATCGAAGACTTGCATGCCATGATTGTTGGCTTCTGAAACAATAAATGCGTGATTTTGGTACACTTTTATGTCTCGCCACAAGCTATTTACTGTAGCGGTTGGCAAAACCCCTATCAGTTTCATATTGTCTGGGTCACTTATATCAACAAATGCGGTATGTGAAGAAAGTCCAACCAAGGCATATTCTTTGCCGTCCTCTGGGTCTGTCCAACCCCAAGAGTCGTTGCCCGAAAGTGTTCCATTTCCTGGGGCGGAAATAGAGAGGTCTTCCAAAGACAAATAACCAATTAAATCGTATCCATTACAAGGGTAGATTCCAGCAAATCCATTAATGCACGGCTCAGAGGTAAAGGTTACATCGTCGCAGGTATTACCGATTCCGTCATTGTCGCTGTCCTCTTGATCCGCATTGGCAACAGTGGGGCAATTATCAATGGTATCAAATAAACCATCTCCATCGGTGTCAGTGTAAGTTAGTCCAATAGTTTCATTTTCACAACTAAATAAAAATCCAACAAAGAAGACTAAAATGTATAAGATTGAAGGTTTTTCAAAATTCATAATAGTAAAGATTTGTTTGTGAGTGACACAATTTACACTAAATTGTATAATTAAATCTTAAAAAATCCATAATTACTGTATTTTTGCATCATGATAGAAGACAAAAATGAAAAAAAAACAACACTTTCTGAATTAGGAGAATTTGGTTTAATAGAGCATTTAACAGCTAACTTTTCAATAAAAAATAAAACCACAATCTTAGGCATTGGAGATGATGCAGCAATACTAGATTTTAAAGATAAGGCCGTAGTTGTTTCAACAGATTTGCTTGTAGAAGGTGTGCATTTTGATTTGAGCTACATGCCATTGAAGCACTTGGGGTACAAAGCAGTTGTCGTGAATTTGTCTGATATATATGCCATGAATGCTTGCGCGACTCAAGTTACGGTTTCTATTGCAGTATCAAACCGCTTTGGCTTAGAAGCGCTAGAGGCATTATACGACGGAATTCGAACCGCAGCTTCTATTTATGAAATAGACGTTGTGGGAGGAGATACGACGTCCTCACAAAGTGGTTTGACTATTTCGGTCACAGCTATTGGTGAAGTTAATGCTTCTGATGCCGTCAAGCGAAGCGGTGCAAAACCAAACGATTTGTTGGTGGTTACTGGCGATATTGGTGCAGCGTATTTAGGGTTTCAGGTATTGGAGCGTGAAAAAGAAGTTTTTAAGGTAAATCCAAACAATCAGCCAGACTTGGATGCGTACACTTATATCATTGAGCGTCAGCTTAAGCCAGAGGCCAGAAAGGACATTGTCCAATTGCTTCAAGATTTGGAAGTGAAACCTACTTCAATGATCGATATTAGCGATGGCTTATCTTCAGAAATCATTCATTTGTGCAAACAAAGCAATGTTGGGTGCGATTTGTATGAAGAAAAAATACCATTGGATCCTCAAGTGATTTCTACTTGTGAAGAATTTAATTTAGACAGCACAACAATTGCCCTTAGTGGTGGCGAGGATTACGAGCTGCTGATGACCATCAGTCAAGAGGATTATCCAAAAATTAAAGCCAACCCAAATTTGACAGTAATTGGATATATGACAGATGCTCGTTCTGGAATGCATTTAGTGACTCGTGGCGATGAAAAAATTCCCCTCAAAGCTCAGGGGTGGAATAGCTTAAACAAAGACTAGTTTTTCCAGTGTAAACTTTCCATCAGCATTACGATATCTTTTTTGACATAATCTATTGCGGGTAATATGGAATCGTAGTTTGGGCGTGCATTAAAATACAATGCGCCAGTAAGAAAGTGTTTTTTGTGATCTGAAATATGAAATTGAATTTGTGACGCTACAGGGCCACGCAATTCGTATAATTTGCCATACACTTTTGTCCGCTCATTTTCAAAAGAACGTTCGGAAACTTCACGAGCCATTTGTGCGTGTTTTTGCGTAATGGATTGTGCATCCGAGACGAATGTCTTTAGGTTATTATCCACAGCACCATAGGTCAAATAGACAGTTGCATTTAATGCGTTGT
The DNA here is from genome assembly GCA_029238515.1 of Flavobacteriaceae bacterium. Taxonomy (GTDB): domain Bacteria; phylum Bacteroidota; class Bacteroidia; order Flavobacteriales; family Flavobacteriaceae; genus UBA3537. Next base: position 16,322 of record JAQWFW010000019.1, read on the forward strand.
AGTTGAGGTTTAAACCTACTGGTTGCTTGTTTTTTTCTACTGTTTCGACCGTAGAGAGCTTATTTTTTTTAAAAGTAAAAGGTAGTACAGTCTCTATATTTTTGTAATCGGCATTTGGGTATTCCAAGCGTAAAAATGCCTTGGGTTTTGGAACTTCAACTTGTTGGCATCCAAAACAACAACAAATAATTACGAGGATAAAAAAACGACACATCATTTCTTAAGTGTAACTTTTAATTGTTTTATTCTTTTGTTGTCAATGCCTTCGACAACAAAAGTGAAGGTTTTGAATTTTATTTTAGACCTAATTTTTGGAAAACTTTTAGAAATTTCAAGAACAAAACCTGCAAGTGTCTCCGCCTCTCCTTTTTTGTGTTCAAAAATAGATTCGTCTTCAAGTTTGATGATTCTGTAGAAATCTTTCAGCGCTGTTTTGCCATCAAAGACATAATTGTGATCGTCAATTTTAGAGTAAATTAAATCATCATCATCAAATTCGTCACTAATATCACCAACAATTTCTTCTATGACATCTTCCAATGAAACTACTCCTGAAGTTCCACCATATTCGTCTACAACGACAGCCAAGTGAATCTTTTTTTCTTGAAATTCGACCATCAAATCATCCAATTTTTTGTTCTCAGGCACAAACAATGGTGCTCTTAGCAAGCTGTTCCAATTGAATTCTTTTTTCTTAAGGTGTGGTAAAAGATCTTTGGCATATAATATTCCTGAAACAGAATCAATAGAATTTTCATAAACAGGAATTCTTGAGTAGCCATGTGCTACAATTTCTGGAATAATATCTTTAAATTTTAAAGAAGATTCTAGTGCAAAAATATCAATACGTGGGCGCATGACTTGTTTGGTGTCGGTGTTCCCAAAAGAAACAATACCTTGAAGAATTTTTTGTTCTTCCTTGGTAGTATCATCTTCACTTGTTAGTTCCAATGCTTGAGAAAGATAATCTACGTTCAAGTTAGACTTTTGCTTTCCAAGACGCTTGTGGATCGACAAAGTGACTTTGCGCATGGGCATACTAATGGGCGAAAAAAGGACATCTAACACCTTGAGCGGTCTTGCCATAAATATCGAAAACTTCAAATTATTTCGATTGGCATACACTTTTGGTAAAATTTCACCAAAGAGTAAAATCAAAAAAGTAATTATTATGACTTCTACAAAAAAGACCAAATCAATCTCGAAAAAGCCCAAATCAAGTTCTGAATCAATTCCGCTAAACATACGTTCACTTAGTGTTGCAAAAAGTAAAACAATACCAATATTTATAAAATTATTGGCGACCAAAATTGTAGCGAGTAATTTTTTTGGGCGACGTAGAAGCGTATTGATGATGTCTAATGCTTTAGAGCCATTGTCTTGTGGCTCTAAATCTGCTTTTGTCAGAGAAAAAAGAGCAACTTCTGCTCCAGAAATAAGCGCAGAGCAACATAGAAGAATGACAAGAAACAAACCGCCAAACAAAAGGGTTGTGTCTATAGAATTGAAAAAATGAATGATGTTAGCGTTCAAAGGAATTTAGTTGGTGAAAAAATCAAAAGGGCAGATCGTCAGAACCTTCAGCTTTAGTGGTATGAGTTGGTGGTGCTTGTGCTTTGGGCTGAACAGCATCAGTTGCTTGCTGGGTTTGCTCATTTTTTGCCGTTAAAAATGTAAAATCGGTACACACTATTTCTGTAGAATAACGGTCGTTGCCTTTGTCGTCCTGCCATTTACGTGTTTTGAGACGTCCTTCAATGTATACACGATCTCCTTTTTTAAGGTATTTTTCGCAAATTTCGGCAGCTTTGTTGCGCACAACAATGTTGTGCCATTCTGTATTGGTTACTTTTTCGTTTGTTTGTTTGTTGGTGTATGTCTCGTTGGTTGCCAATGGGAAGCGCCCCACACAATTACTGTCATCAAAGTAGTGGATTTTGACGTTATCTCCCAAATGACCAATGAGCATGACTTTATTTAATGTTCCAGACATAATTTGAATTTAAAGTAGGATGAATTTATAAAGTATAAAGATATTCAAAAAAATGACAACTAAGATTGAAATTCTCGTATAAATCGATCTATAACAATAGGAACTGCACGTTTTGAAACTTCGGACCAAATGACCCCTTGTTTTAAATTCTCGGGAGTATGTAAGATCCAGAATTTGATATATAATTCTTGATGCGATAATCTGTGAATGATTTCTTTTTTGTTGAATAATTCTACAGAATCAATTATTAATCCTTCAATTTTTTTATGTTTTGAAAATAATTTAGATTTCATATCCTGTATAGCTTTGGGTGTTTCAATTAATGGAAATTGATATAGGTTTTGCCAAATGCCTTTGTCTGTTCTTTGTTCCAAAATGGTTTTGCGGTCTTTTGAGTTTACCACTAAAAAATTGAAATACTTTTTCGATACCTTAAGTTTTTTGAGTTTTACAGGTAATAATTGAATTTGGCCTGTATTGTGCGCTATGCAATCACTCGCTAAAGGGCATTTTGAGCAATCTGGGGCCTTTGGCTTACATTGTCTTGCGCCAAATTCCATAATGGCTTGGTTGTAATCGCCAAAGTTTTTTTGTGGCAACAATGATGTTGCGAGTGCTTTAAATTGTTTGACCCCTTGTGTTGAGTTTGTGGGTGTATCTATTCCAAAATAACGGGACAAAACTCTGTATACATTTCCATCGACTACTGCTGTTTTTTCTTCGTAACAGATTGATGCAATCGCACTTGCGGTGTAATCCCCAACACCTTTAAGGGTTAGCAATTCTTTGTAATTTTTTGGAAATATACCTTTCAATTCTTTTGCAACATACATCGAGGTTTTGTGCAAATTTCGTGCTCTAGAATAATATCCTAACCCTTGCCAATCTTTAAGAACCATGTCTTCGGTAGCTTGTGCAAGATCAAAAACCGTTGGGTAATGAGAAATAAACCTTAAGTAATAAGGTAATCCTTGTTGAATTTGGGTTTGCTGAAGAATAATTTCAGATAGCCAAATGTGATAAGGGTCTTTGGTAGAGCGCCAAGGCAAATCTCTTTTGTGCGTTGAATACCAATAGGTTAATTTTGAATTAAAGTTCATTTTTTTTCAGCATCAACAACAAAAATAAACTATTCAACGGATAAATTTTAATTCTTAAGGATTGAAATATTGAAATTAAAATACATATATTTGCAAGCCCTTAAATGACATTAACTTAAAAGTGCAATAAAATGACAAAAGCAGAAATTGTGACAAAAATTTCTAATGATTTAGGAATTGAAAAAACAGACGTTCTTGCTACTGTGGAGTCTTTTATGAATGAAGTAAAAGGATCTTTAGAATCTGGTAACAACGTATACCTCAGAGGTTTTGGTAGTTTCGTGATTAAAACACGTGCAGAAAAAATTGGTAGAAATATTTTAAAAAATACATCCATCAAAATACCTGCACACAACATACCTTCTTTTAAACCATCAAAAGTATTTCTTGAAGGTGTTAAGAAGAAGGTGAAAGTCAATTAATTAATTATAAAAAAAGGTATATATGCCCAGTGGTAAAAAACGTAAAAGACACAAGGTAGCTACGCATAAGCGTAAGAAACGTCGTCGCGCAAACCGACACAAAAAAAAGTAAACTGATAAAGTAGCATTTGCTACTTTTTCAGTTTTAAAGTAAACGTTCATTGAAATCAAATTCATGCATTATCATTTTTACCTATTTGACACCATGAATTTAACGGGATAAAATCCTGTGAAAATTAATTTTTATCATGATAAGTTCATCATTGGTAAAAACAAAATTATTGTATAATCCATCTGTGCAACTTCAGTTGTATAGATTAAAATTAACACTATGAATAAAGAATTAATCATTCGATCCAGTTCAGACAATGTTGATTTTGCCTTATTAAAAGATGGAAAACTAATTGAATTTCAAAAGGACAAGGAGAACAATAAATTTTCTGTAGGCGATGTGTTTTTAGCCAAAGTCAGAAAATCTATTCCTGGACTCAACGCTGCATTTGTAAATGTAGGATATCACAAAGATGCATTTTTGCATTATCATGATTTAGGTCCAAAACTTCCTTCTTTGTTGAAATTCATAAAACGTGTAAGCACAGGTAAACAAAAAGACTTTTCTCTTAAAGATTTTCCTTATGAAAAAGACATTCATAAAGATGGTAAAATTGATAAAGCTATAAAGCCAAATCAATCTTTACTGGTTCAAATAGTTAAAGAACCAATATCTTCAAAGGGGCCAAGAATTAGTTCGGAACTTTCATTCGCTGGACGCTATTTGGTGTTAGTGCCATTTTCAGATCGGATTTCAATTTCTCAAAAAATTGAAAGTCGTGCAGAAAAAGAGCGTCTAAAACGACTGGTCAAAAGTATAACACCTAAAGGATTTGGCGTTATCATCAGGACCGTAGCCAAAGGCAAAAAAGTAGCCGAACTCGACAAAGACTTGCAAAATTTATATGTGAAATGGGAAACTGTATGCAAGAGCATCCCCAAAGCACATACACCAAGTAAAGTCTTAGGAGAAATGAACAAGGCCTCCTCTATTTTGAGAGATATTTTTAATGATAGCTTTACAAAAATAACAGTAGACAATCAAGATCTATGCGACAAAATTAAAGATTATGTTTTTGAAATCGCACCACACAAAGAATCTATTGTTAAGCATTACAATTCCAAAACACCAATTTTTGAAAAATACGGAATTGAACGCCAAATAAAAACATCCTTTGGAAAAACAGTTTCATTGCCCAAAGGAGCATATCTTATTGTAGAGCACACCGAAGCACTTCATGTTGTGGATGTCAATAGTGGCAACCGAACAAGTAAAGAAAAAAACCAAGAAGATACCGCAATCGAAGTCAATATGATTGCAGCAACCGAACTTGCAAGGCAATTTAGACTTCGCGACATGGGAGGTATCATTGTGGTCGATTTCATTGATATGAATAGTGCAGAAAATCGAAAAAAATTGTTCAATCATTTAAGAGATGAAATGAAAGACGATCGGGCAAAACATAAAATTTTGCCGCCTAGTAAATTTGGTCTTATTCAAATCACACGTCAGCGTGTTCGTCCAGAAATGAACATCAAAACAAAAGAAGCAAATCCTAATGGAATTAATGGTGCTGAAGTAGAGGCACCCATTGTTTTGATAGATAAAATTGACCATCAACTCGATCAAATTATAAAAAAAGGACATAAAAGCGTAACTTTAAACACACACCCTTTTATTGCCGCCTTTATTACAAAAGGATTCCCATCTATTCGTTTGAAATGGTATTTCAAATATAAAAAATGGGTCAAAATTATGCCAAGAGATGCTTACACGTATTTGGAATATCGTTTTAAAAACGATAACGGCAAAACAATTAAATTGTAATAAAAAAGCCCTATGCAAAAATGCATAGGGCTTTTTTTATGACTTTTTTCAATACGATTAAATAATCGTAGACTGCCCTAAATAGATATTAGAAAAATTCAAATTAGAATCTTCTGGGTTATTGATAAAATCCTCAATAAAGTCACCCACTTTTCCAGTAGTAACGTTGTCATATTTTTGATTCAAATCCGGCGTTGTGATTTGTAAATGCAACGACTTGTCTACTGCTTTTCTAATCATATCGGCCTCATCTTTCAAATCAAAATGATCCAACAACATGGCCGCCGAAAGAATGGAAGCAACTGGATTGGCAATCCCTTTTCCAGTGGCTTGTGGGTAAGACCCATGTATAGGTTCAAACATCGCATATTTTTTTCCAACAGAAGCAGAGGCCAAGAGTCCAATAGATCCGCCAATCACGCTGGCCTCATCACTAATGATATCTCCAAATAAGTTTTCGGTGAGGATCACGTCAAATTGAGTTGGGTTCAAAATCATTTGCATGGCGGCATTGTCTACAAACAAAAACGCAAGTTCTACATCGGAATATTCTTTTCCTATTTCAGTAACTACTTTGCGCCATAGCCGAGAACTTTCCAAAACATTGGCTTTATCAACTAAAGTAACTTTGTTGTTTCTTTTTTGAGCCGCTTTAAAAGCGAGGTGTGTTATACGCTCAATTTCTTTTCGCGTATAGGTGCAAAGGTCAGAAGCGGTGTTTCCGTCGTCACTTATTTTCTTCTCTCCAAAATACAAACCACCAGTAAGTTCTCGATATATACTGATATCGGTGCCTTTGATGATGCTTTTTTTCAGAGGGGACTTTTTGAGTAATTTGTCATACGCTTTTACAGGCCTAATGTTGGCAAACAACTCAAGTTCTTTTCTCAGTTTCAACAAACCTTGTTCTGGGCGAACTTTAGCTGACGGGTTGTTGTCGTACTTGGGATCTCCAATAGCACCAAACAGGATTGCATCACTCGATTTACATAAATCTAGAGTGCTTTTTGGTAAGGGATCATTGTGGTTGTCAATAGCAATTGCACCCACATCGGCGTAAGTGTAATTGAATTTGTGGTTAAAGTTTTGAGCGATAGCATTAAGGACTTTTACAGCTTGTTCTGTAACCTCTGGCCCAATACCATCTCCTGGGAGTACAGCGATTTTTAAGTTCATATTGAATGTGTTTTTTGAAGTTCAAATGCTTCAATTTTATCTTTTTTACTTAGCAAATAATCAATGTCATCGTATCCATTGATGAGGCATGTTTTTTTGTAGGGGTCAATATCAAAAGTTGTTTCAATTTGTGTGCCCAGAACAGCCAAAGTTTGTGTCTCAAGATTAATCTTGAATTGTACTTCGGCATTATTGTTTATGGCTGCAAAGAGTTGTTCTAGAATTTCTTCGGATACTTGAATGGGCAACAAACCATTGTTGAGTACATTTCCTTTGAAAATATCAGCAAAAAAACTAGAAACAATAACCTTAAAGCCGTATCCTGCAAGCGCCCAAGCCGCATGCTCTCGACTAGAACCGCAACCAAAATTATCGCCAGCAACAAGAATACTACCAGAGTATTTAGTGTTGTTAAGCGCAAAATCAGGGATTAATTTTTTTTGTTTGTCGTATCGCCAATCTCGGAATAAATTATCGCCAAATCCTTTTTTGTCTGTTGCTTTAAGAAAACGCGCAGGGATGATTTGATCTGTATCAACATTAGATATTTTCAGGGGAATCGCTGTCGATGTGAGTGTTGAGAATTTTTCCATTATACAAATTGTTTTGAAACGTCAATAATTGTGCCTTCTACAGCTGTAGCAGCAGCGACTAGTGGACTTGCCAAAATAGTTCTTGATCCTTGTCCTTGTCGGCCTTCAAAATTTCTGTTGGAAGTGGATACGCAATATTCCCCTTGAGGAATTTTGTCATCATTCATGGCCAAACATGCGGAGCATCCAGGTTGTCTTAGTTCAAATCCAGCGGCTTCGAAAATGTCTTTTAGCCCTTCTTCAATAATTTGGGCTTCCACCTGACGACTTCCTGGTACAAGCCATGCCGTTACATTGTCGGCTTTTTGTTTGCCTTTGATATAATTTGCGGCAACACGAAAATCTTCGATACGGGAGTTCGTACAACTCCCAATAAATACATAATTTATGGGTTTTCCTATCAAAGATTCTCCAGCCGTAAAATTCATATATGCCAGAGATTTTTTGTCGGATTCACTCTCTGAATTAGGTATGGTTTCGGAAATTTTTATGCCCATTCCTGGGTTCGTGCCATACGTAATCATTGGTTCAATGTCCTCGGCATCAAAAGTATATTCCTTGTCAAATGTTGCCCCATCGTCTGTGGGTAAGGTTTTCCAATAAGCAACTTTTTTCTCAAAATCTGTTCCTTTTGGAGCAAATTCACGACCTTTTATGTATTCAAAAGTTGTCTCATCTGGTGCAATCATACCACCTCTAGCACCCATTTCGATGCTCATGTTGCAAACCGTCATTCGACCTTCCATGCTCATGTTTTCAAAAACATTGCCAGCGTATTCACAGAAATATCCTGTCCCTGAATTCGTTCCTAATTTAGATATGATATAGAGAATAACATCTTTTGGCAACACACCTTTTTTTAGTGTTCCATTTACAGTTACTCGTAAGCTTTTTGGCTTTGTCAATAACAAACATTGGCTAGCAAATACTTGTGCAACTTGGCTGGTTCCAATCCCAAATGCGATGGTTCCAAAAGCGCCGTGTGTAGACGTATGGCTATCTCCACAAACCATGGTCATTCCAGGTTGAGTTACGCCCAATTCTGGTGCCATGACATGAACAATGCCATTGTATTTGTGCCCTAGTTCGTAAAGTGTAATATTGTTTGCGGCACAATTTTTCGCTAATTGCTCCAACTGATGTCTAGACAAATCATCTGGAACAGGGAGGTGTTGGTTTTCTGTTGGTGTGTTGTGGTCTGCGGTGGCTACAATTTGATTGGGCCTAAAGATTGGGATATTTCGATCGTTCAATTCATTGAATGCTTGAGGACTTGTTACCTCATGGATTAAATGTTTGTCGATGTAAAGGATTTGCGGACCATTGTCAATGGCGTCCACAACGTGTGCATCCCAAACCTTATCAAATAAAGTTTTTTTCATGTTAAATTAGCGAAGTTCGTTGTAAATTGAACTGGATTCTATAATGTTGTGAATATCGTTATCTTCTACTTCTTTTTTGGCATCAGCAAATTTCAAGAAGTCATTATAAACTACATCTAATTGTAGTTTTGTTAATTCGTAACCTACATTTTTTGCACGATAGGCCAATGCAGCCCGACCACTTCTAGCAGTGAGTACAATGGCTGACTCGGTAACCCCTACATCTTTGGGGTCTATTATTTCGTAAGTTTCTCTGTTTTTTATAACACCATCTTGATGAATCCCAGAACTGTGGGCAAAAGCATTTGCACCTACAATGGCTTTGTTGGGTTGAGCATGAATTCCCATGTGTTCCGAAACGAGTTGGCTCATCCCATAAAGCATAGACGTATTGATGTTGGTGTCTAAATTCAAATATGGGTGTTGCTTCATGATCATCACTACTTCTTCCAATGCAGTGTTGCCTGCACGTTCACCAATGCCGTTGATGGTACACTCAATTTGTCGTGCTCCATTGATGGCGCCCTCTATAGAGTTTGCTGTGGCTAACCCCAAATCGTTATGGCAATGACAAGATAATATGGCCTTGTCTATTCCTTTTACATTTTCTTTTAAGAATTTAATTTTTGCGCCGTATTCATGAGGGAGACAATACCCAGTTGTGTCAGGAATGTTAAGTACAGTAGCACCAGCTTTGATGACTTCTTCGCAAACTTTGGCTAGAAACTCATTATCTGTTCTACCAGCATCTTCGGCATAAAACTCAACATCTTCAACAAACGATTTTGCGTAACGAACTGCAGCTACTGCTCGTTCAATAATGACCTCTCTATTTGACCGAAACTTAAATTTTATATGTGAATCTGAAGTGCCAATCCCCGTGTGTATTCGTGGTTTTTTTGCATATTGTAGTGCTTCTGCCGCGACTTTTATGTCGTTTTCTACAGATCTTGTAAGGCCACAAACCGTAGCATTTTTTACGATTTTTGAAACAGCTTCAACAGAAGAAAAATCACCTGGACTAGATACAGGAAAACCAGCTTCGATAATATCGACGCCCAATAAATCCAACTGTTCGGCAATGATAATTTTTTGGTCTGTATTCAATTTACAACCAGGAACTTGTTCCCCATCGCGTAGTGTTGTATCAAATATTTGGACATTTGTGTTGGACATATCTGTAAATATATTATATATTGGCCATACGAATTTAATTTTTTTGAAAAATTTAACCTAAAGTATTTTTAATAATTTTACGATGTTTATTCTTTAGTATTGAAAATTAATTGACTGATTTTCAAATAATTACGACGATTTTTAAATTATGACTAAACCGCAAAAAGACAACCTTTTTATTTTGATAAGATCGCTTTCTAAGTCTGAAAAGAGACAATTCAAGCTTTATATTGGACGTCTTGGGGTTAATGAAGATTCTAAATTTCTGTTGTTGTTTAAAGTCATGGAAAAGTTGAAGGTGTATGACGAATCCGCTATTTTGAAGGAAGGATTTGTCAAAAAGCAGCAGCTTTCAAACTTAAAAGCACATTTGTACAAGCAAATTTTGATTAGTTTACGATTGAATCCATCGCATCAAAATTTGAGAATACAGCTAAGAGAACAGCTCGATTTTGCGACCATTTTATACCACAAAGGGTTGTATAAACAAAGCTTAAAAATTCTTGACAAGGCAAAAACTCAAGCTGTAACAAATCAGGAAAAAAATATTGCTTATGAAATTGTAGAACTCGAAAAAGTTGTAGAATCTCAGTACATCACAAGGAGTTTGAGTAATAGAGCCGACGAATTGACTGTGCAGGCCAAAATTTTGAGTCGTCAAAATCTAATTGCAAGCAAATTATCCAATTTATCATTACAACTTTATGGCTTATTTCTAAAAACGGGCTATGTTAAGAACGATGCTGAGTATCAAAAAGTAACGGATTACTTCAATAAACGTTTGCCTAAATTTGAACTAAGTGAGCTTGGCTTCAGAGAGAAATTGTGGCTTTACAAATCCTATCTTTGGTACAGTTTTTTGATTCAAGATTTCAAATCATGCTACAAATATTCCAGAAAATGGGTTGATTTGTTTTATGACAATGAGGCAATGATACGTTTGAATCCGGTGTTTTTTTTAAGAGGTTATCAATATCTTTTGGAAGCTTTATTTTTTATTAAACATCATGAAAAATTTAAAAAAGCACTGTACGAATTGGAGCAAATTGTTCAAAAATCATGGTTTCCGCATGACGAAAATATAGATGGTTTAGTGTTTTTGTATGTATACTCAAACAAAATCAATTTACATTTTATTGAAGGCACTTTTAAAGAAGGTTTGCCGTTGATTGATGAAGTGGTTCAAGGATTGCAAGTGCATGCCGATCAAATTGATGAACACCACGTTATGGTTTTCTATTATAAAATTGCAAGCTTGTATTTTGGTACCGAGGATTACAAAAATGCCATAAAATACCTTTCAAAAATAATAAACAACAAATCACTTCAAATGCGCGAAGACTTGCTTTGTTTTTCTCGTATCCTAAATCTTGTAGCCCATTATGAAGCTGGTGAGGATTACGAACTGGATCGTCTGATAAAAAACACATATAAATTTCTCATAAAAATGGAAGATTTGTATGCTGTACAGCGTGAAATGGTAACATTTTTAAGAGGTCTTGGAGATATTTATCCACATCAATTGAAAGCTGCATTTGAACAGCTTCATCAAAAATTACTCACCTATGAGAATCATCCCTATGAACGTCGTGCCTTTTTATACCTTGATATTATTTCATGGCTAGAGAGTAAAATAGTAAATAAATCTACAGGATACATAATAAAAGAAAAATTTACTAAATCTAAATAATTTAATTAATTTTTTTAGAAAAAAATTTGGTTTTTAAGTTTTTATATTTGAATATTTGCATTCACAAAGTTCAATAATTTAGTGAAATGTTATCAAGAAAGGCCGAGGGAATAGACCCGTTGAAGTCTTAGCAACCCTCCAAGTTGTTGGAGAAGGTGCTAAATTCTACTTTTTATGGTTTCATAATGAGATAGATAACAGGACATACTTGTTCAAGTATGACTCATTTCTTTTTAACATTTTTCTATAAGATTCGCCAAAAACGGTGTGTTTGACTTTTGTTTTAATTTATTATTAACTCAAATAATAGAAAAATGAGTACACAAAAATTTGCAACTAATGCATTACACGCGGGACACGACACCGCACAAAATGGTGGTACACGTGCTGTACCAATTTATCAATCTACGGCTTATGTTTTTAATGATTCAGATCATGCGGCAAATCTTTTTGCCCTTGCCGAAACAGGAAACATTTACACCCGAATCAATAACCCTACAAATGATGTTCTCGAGCAACGATTAGCGGCTTTAGAAGGGGGTATTGCTGCTGTTGTTACAGCTTCTGGAACGTCTGCAATTGCGACCTCTTTGCTTACGCTTTTGAAAGCTGGCGATCATATTGTCGCTTCTAGTAGTTTGTATGGAGGTACCTATAACTTGTTGAGTGTTACTTTGCCAAGACACGGTATCACAACAACTTTTGTTAATCCTTCTGATGCAGAAAATTTCAAAAAAGCAGCACAAGAAAATACGCGTGCTTTCTTTATTGAATCACTTGGAAACCCAAAGCTAGATGTATTAGATATTGAAGCGATTTCAAAAGAAGCTAAAGCATACAAAGTGCCACTAATTGTAGACAACACGGTAGCTACTCCTTATTTGTTAAACCCAATTGAGCATGGCGCAAATATTGTTATTCACTCCCTTACAAAATACATCAATGGAAATGGTACTGCTTTAGGTGGTGTAATTATTGATGCAGGAACATTTGATTGGGCGAATGGGAAATTCCCAGAATTCACAGAACCATCTCCTGGATATCATGGACTCGTCTACAGCGAAGCACTAGAAGCGGCAGCATTTATTGCTAAAGTTAGAATTGAAGGTTTAAGAGATTACGGAGCAGCATTGAGTCCATTCAACGCTTTTCAAATCATTCAAGGATTAGAAACTTTAGAATTGAGAATCAAAAAACACAGTGAAAATGCATTGGCATTGGCTCAGTGGTTATCAGAGCAGGATCAAGTTGCCTGGGTCAATTATCCAGGGCTAAAATCTAGTCCATACCACGCATTAGCACAGCGTTATTTGCCTGAAGGACAAAGTGGTATTGTAACTTTTGGAGTAAATGGAGGATTTGAATCTGCAAAGAAAATTGTAGACACAACAAAATTATTCTCATTATTGGCCAATATTGGTGATACCAAATCACTCATTATTCATCCAGCAAGTACAACACATCAGCAATTGAGTGATGAAGCTCAAGAGACTACAGGAGTTACAAAAGACCTTATTCGTTTGTCTGTTGGATTGGAAAATATTGAAGATTTAAAAGCTGATCTTATTGAAGCATTTAAAGCAGTAGATGCCACAGTTGAAGTATAATTTTTTGAATCTATAAAACAGTTCTGTTCTTGAGTAAGCTTCAATACATAGAAATCCCAAGGTACACTACAATTTCTGGTAAGACATTGTCTATAAATTTGTCTTACCAGTTGTTTGGGTGTGCGTTACATAGTGCTCCAGTTGTATTGGTCAACCATGCCCTTACAGGAAATTCTAATGTTACAGGTCCACAAGGATGGTGGAACGCACTCATTGGCTCAAACAAACCAATAGACACCCAACAATTTACAGTTTTGTCTTTCAATATTCCTGGTAATGGTTATGATGGAAATTCTGATCATTTGATAGAAAATTACAAAGATTTTGTTGCTAGAGATATTGCAGCATTATTTTTGTTAGGATTGAAAGAGCTTGGGGTTCATCAATTATTTGCTGCTATAGGAGGTTCTTTAGGCGGAGGCATTGCTTGGGAAATGGCAGCGATTAGTCCAAAGATTACCAAACATCTGATTCCTGTGGCAAGTGATTGGAAATCAACAGATTGGATTATTGCAAATTGCTTGATACAAGAGCAATTTTTGGTCAATTCAAGTCAGCCATTACAGGACGCAAGAATGCATGCTATGTTGTGCTACAGAACACCAGAATCATTAAAAAATAGATTTCAGCGTTCACAAAATACAGAGTACAATCTTTTCAATATTGAAACATGGTTGTTGCATCATGGCGACAAGTTGCAAAAGCGATTTCAGTTGTCGGCTTATAAATTGATGAATCAATTACTAAAAACAATTGACATAACCACAAATAGAGGAACTGCAACAGATGTGCTACAAACTATTGAAGCTGATATTCACATTATCGGAATTGATTCAGATATGTTTTTTGTATCCGAAGAAAACACAGCGACTCTGAAACTGTTACATCCCAACCTCTCAAATGTTTATTACCATGAAATAACCTCTATTCATGGGCATGATGCATTTTTGATTGAATATGAACAACTAAACTCTATAATCGATAAAATATTTAAATTAGAATTAGTATAAGCCCTATGTATAAAAAACAAACCGATATCATTCGAACCCAAATCGAACGCTCTCAATTTCTCGAACATTCTACCCCATTATATTTGACCTCAAGCTTCGTTTTTGAAGATGCTGAAGACATGAGAGCATCATTTTCGGAAGAAAAAGAGCGTAATATTTATAGCCGATTTACAAATCCAAATACCTCTGAATTTGTTGAAAAAGTATGCAAGATGGAAGGTGCAGAGGATGGTTTTGCCTTTGCTACTGGAATGGCCGCTGTGTTTTCTACTTTTGCTGCTTTGTTGAACAGTGGAGATCACATTGTGTCTGCGCAATCCGTATTTGGTTCGACACATACATTATTCACTAAATATTTCCCAAAGTGGAATATCGAAACGAGTTACTTTAAGATTAACGAAGTCGATACAATAGAGCGTTTGATTACCCCTAAAACCAAAATATTGTATGCAGAAACGCCTACAAATCCTGCTGTAGATATTTTAGATTTAGAATTGTTGGGTGCCATAGCAAAAAAACATAATCTTATTTTAATTATAGATAATTGTTTTGCCACCCCTTATTTGCAACAACCTATAAAATTTGGCGCAGATCTTGTGATTCACTCAGCTACAAAACTAATAGATGGTCAAGGCCGAGTATTGGGTGGCGCTACTGTAGGTAGAGCAGATCTCATTAGAGAAATTTACTTGTTTTCTAGGAATACAGGGCCAGCATTATCTCCATTCAATGCTTGGGTTTTATCCAAAAGTTTAGAAACCTTGGCTGTTCGTGTCGATAGGCATTGTGAAAATGCTTTAAGAATAGCACAATTTTTAGAGAATCACGACAAGGTAAATTGGGTAAAATATCCATTTTTAAAATCACATCCACAATACGAAATAGCCAAAAAGCAAATGAAATTGGGAGGCAGTATTGTGGCTTTTGAAATAAAAGGAGGTATTACCAATGGACGTCGATTTTTAGATGCCATAAAATTATGTTCACTATCCGCAAATTTGGGTGATACAAGAACCATAGTAACGCATCCAGCTTCTACCACGCACAGTAAATTGAGTGAAGAAGATCGCTTAGAAGTAAACATTACAGATGGATTGGTGCGAATTTCGGTAGGACTAGAAGACGTAGAAGATATTTTGAATGATTTAGACCAAGCATTATTGTGAAATCCTCATTCGAGTTATAATTGTTATATTTGAATATGCTTTCATCGAAAACAAAATATGGAATAAAGGCGATGACATTCATGGCTAAACAGGAGTCTAAAATTCCTGTGCAGATTGCAACAATAGCTGAGCATGAAAATATTTCACAAAAATATTTGGAAAGTATATTACTCACTTTGCGTAAGGCAGGTTTTCTGGGATCAAAAAAAGGTAAAAATGGAGGATACTATTTGTTTAAAAATCCAGAGGACATCAGAATGACGGATGTGATGCGTGTTTTAGAAGGACCAATAGCATTGGTTCCATGCGTGAGTCTAAATTTTTATGAAAAATGTGCCGATTGTCCAGACGAAAACACTTGTGCCGTACACAATTTAATGTTGGAAGTAAGAGACAATACGCTTACAATATTCAATAATAAATCGCTTGCCGATATCATTTCATAAATCATAGAAAAATTGTTTGATAGTTTAAATATTTTAGTAAATTTGCACTTTATCCTATTAAGCCGATAGGCAAATAGATTTAATATTGAAAATATGATTATAGATAATGTTTTACAGATTAAGTTGAGAAAAAACAGCTCAAACGAAACACCTAAAGAAAAGATAAAAAGAAGTTTACTAAAAACAATAAGCTGGAGAGTAATAGGCACCTTAGATACCATACTCATTTCGTGGTTAATTACAGGTGAAATGACACTTGCCTTGTCTATAGGAACAATTGAATTGATTACTAAAATGATACTCTACTTTTTTCATGAGCGCCTTTGGAATCAAATTAAATGGGGGAAATAATGACTATGAATATAGAAGAAATCAATAGAAAATTAGCTCATAAATTGCCTCATGAAATCATCAAATGGGCTTTGAGTATAGCTCAAAAACCTGTGCTGACGACCAATTTTAGGCCATATGAGGGTGCAATTTTATATGCTGTATCCAAACAAAAAAAAGACATCCCTGTTGTATGGTGTGATACAGGGTACAATACTCCCAATACCTACAAACACGCGGAAGAATTAACTGAAAAGCTACAACTTAATATTAAGTTATATGTGCCAAAACAAACCGTTGCTCACAGGAATTCGGTTTTAGGAATACCATCAATAGACGACCCGAAGCACAAGATTTTTACAGAGCAAGTCAAATTAGAGCCCTTCAAGCGTGCTATGGCTGAACACCAGCCAGATGTTTGGTTTACAAATTTGCGCAAAGGACAAACAGCATTTAGAAATAGTATAGACGTAGTCTCCAAAGGAGCTGATGGCATCATCAAAGTCAGTCCATTTTATCACTACTCCGACAGCGATTTAGACACATATCTAACTGCCAATAATATACCAAACGAGTTTAAATATTTTGACCCCACTAAGCAGTTGGAGAATAGAGAATGTGGTTTACATCTAAAATGAATTTAACAATGAATGTCGATACCTCAACAATAAATCCATTAGAAAACGAAGCTATTTATATATTTAGAGAAGTAGCAGCACAATTTGAAAATCCTGTGTTGTTGTTTTCAGGTGGTAAGGACTCCATAACCTTAGTAAGATTGGCACAAAAAGCATTTTATCCAGCCAAAATCCCTTTCCCTTTGATGCATATAGACACAGGGCATAATTTTCCTGAAACTATAGAATTTAGAGACCGCCTGGTTCAAGAGTTAGGGCTGAATTTAATTGTCCGAAATGTTCAAGAATCTATAGACCAAGGAAAAGTAACAGAAGAGTCAGGGAAATATGCGAGCAGAAATAGGTTACAAACAACAACTCTACTAGATGCAATAGATGAATTTAAATTTGATGCATGTATTGGAGGCGCAAGACGAGATGAAGAAAAAGCGCGTGCCAAAGAACGTATTTTCTCTGTTCGTGATGATTTTGGACAATGGGACGAAAAAAACCAACGGCCAGAACTATTCGATATGCTTAATGGTCAAATAGAGTTAGGGCAAAATGTAAGAGTCTTTCCAATTTCTAATTGGACAGAATTAGACGTATGGTCTTATATAGAAAAAGAAAACATAGAAATTCCATCAATTTATTTTGCACATACAAGAGCAACATTTTTAAGAGACGGATTGATTTGGTCTGCAAATGACGATGTCGTTTATAGAGAAGACGACGAAACCGTAGAGGATCGTTTAGTACGTTTTAGAACAGTTGGCGATATGAGCTGTACCGCTGCGGTGCTTTCCAGCGCATCGGACATAGCAACAGTTGTTGAAGAAATTAGAGCTTCAACACTATCTGAACGTGGTGCAAGAATAGACGACAAGCGCTCGGAAGCAGCAATGGAGAAACGAAAACAACAGGGTTATTTTTAAAAAGAAAAAAATGGAAGTATTAAAAATTGCAACAGCAGGAAGTGTAGATGACGGTAAAAGTACTTTAATCGGAAGAATCCTGTACGACACAAAATCGTTGACTTCAGACAAAATAGAAGCCATTGAAAAAACCAGTCAACAAAAGGGGTACGACTATTTAGATTTTTCCCTAGCCACTGATGGTTTAGTAGCAGAAAGAGAACAAGGCATTACCATAGATGTAGCACATATATATTTTTCAACACAAAAGAAAAGTTACATTATCGCAGATACGCCAGGCCATGTAGAATACACAAGAAATATGGTTACTGGAGCATCAACTTCACAGGTTGCAATTATTCTCATTGATGCACGAAAAGGCGTTGTAGATCAAACATATCGTCACTTTTTTATTAGTAATCTTTTGCGTGTAAAAGACATAATTGTAGCCATCAATAAAATGGATTTAGTAGATTTTTCTGAAGAAAAATACAATGCCATTAAATTAGATTTCGAAGCGCTGATGCAAAAACGCGATTACAAGGATCAAAACATAACATTTATCCCTGTTAGCGCTCTAAAAGGAGATAACGTAGTACAGAAATCTGAGCAAACACCTTGGTACACTGGGCAAACACTTTTGGAGCATTTGGAAAACTTGAATAAGGAGGATGTTTACAATGAAGGTACGCCTAGATTTCCTGTTCAGTATGTAGTAAGACCTAAGACCGACGAATTCCATGATTTCAGAGGTTATGCTGGAAAAGTATATGGAGGGCAACTGAGCGTTGGCGATGAGGTTGTTGCCTTACCCTCCAAAACCAAGTCTAAAATTAAAGACATTTATTTTTATGATGAAAAGTATCAAACAGCCTCCAGACGCACCTCAGTGACCATCACATTAGAAGATGAGATCAATGTCAGCAGAGGAGATATGCTCGTAAAAGCTAATGATTTACCTAAGATAGAAAAACAATTTACGGCCACTATTTCATGGATGGATTCTGAAAATCTACAAACTGGAAGTAAGTATTTATTACAGCATGGGGTGCACAAAGTTTTGGCAAAAGTTGATCAAATTCACCATAAAATAAATCCTGATTACTCAGGAAATGACACAGAGGTAAATGCTTTGGAAATGAACGATATTGCTTTGGTTTCTTTCAAACTAAATAAACCAATTTATTTAGATGAATTTAAAAAGCACCGTACCAACGGCTCGTTTATTTTAATCGATACTCAATCCAATAATACCGCAGGCGTCGGATTTATTCAATAAAATATGGCAATAATAATAACAGATGAATGTATAAATTGTGGCGCATGTGAATCAGAATGCCCAAACACTGCTATTTATGAGGGCGCTGAACATTGGCAATACAGAAATGGAACATCTTTGGCTGGAAATATCACCTTGCCAAATGGTAAGGATGTTGATGCAGATGAAGATCAAGAGCCAGTCTCAGATGAATTTTACTTTATAGTCCCAGATAAATGTACTGAATGCAAGGGATTTCATGAAGAACCACAATGTGCTGCCGTATGCCCAGTAGATTGTTGTGTTCCTGACGACAATCATATAGAAACAGAAGAAGCGTTGTTAGAAAAGCAACAATTTTTGCATCAATAGGCACCTACAATCCCATTAATTTTTACTCAAAAAATAAAGAAGAAGACCGAGTAACTTCAATAAAAAATTATGCAAAGTTTTAGAACCGAAATAGAAAACCCTGTTGTTGAACAAGACATTATAGAATTAGCAAAGAAAATTGAGCTATTCAAAAAAGGGAAAGTAGATGAAGAAAAATTTAGAAGTCTTCGTCTAGCACGAGGTGTTTATGGACAAAGACAACCAGGCGTGCAAATGATTCGTATCAAACTACCATTTGGTAAAGTTTTAAGTAATCAGTTGCATAGAATTGCAGACGTATCAGATGAATATTCTCGTGGGCGGCTACATATTACCACACGTCAGGATATCCAAATTCATTATGTAGATTTAGAACGAACCCCAGAACTATGGGCAGAGCTCGAGCGGGATGATGTAACACTCAGAGAAGCCTGTGGGAATACCGTCCGTAATGTAACAGCAAGTGAAACAGTTGGAATAGACATCAATGAACCTTTTGATGTATCGCCTTATGCTGATGCGGTGTTTCGCTTTTTTCTGCGTAATCCAATTTGTCAAGAAATGGGACGAAAGTTCAAAGTTTCTTTTTCTGCAACAGATGATGATACAGGATTATCATACATCCACGACCTGGGTTTTATTGCCAAAATAGAAAATGGAATTAGAGGATTTAAAGTACTTCTGGGTGGGGGGCTAGGATCTCAACCACGTCATGCAGATGTTATGTATGATTTTTTGGCTTCAGACAAAATTATTCCACTAATGGAAGGAGTTTTAAGAATTTTTGATCGTCATGGAGAACGAAAAAGCCGCGCCAAAGCACGTATGAAATTCTTAATAAAAGATATTGGATTAGAAGCATTCAAAAAATTGGTTCAAGAAGAGCAAAATGCCATTGAGTTCAAATCAGTACCTATTGAGTTCAATGAATTTACAGTATCAAAACCTGTAAAAGTAAAAGCGCCTAAAATCGAGTTAAAGGACACTGCTGCATATGATTTATGGAAGTCAACGAACCTTATTCCTCAAAAACAAGAAGGTTATTTTGCAATAGGCATAAAAGTGCTATTGGGTGATTTTTACACTGATAAAGCCAGATTATTAGCCGATTTAGTACAAAACTACGCTGCAGGTGAAATTCGATTGACTTTACGCCAAAATATTCTAATTCCTTTTGTTAGAGAGGATTTATTGCCATTTTTCTATCAAGAATTGCAAAAATTAGGATTTGCAGAAATTGGATATAACAAAGCTTTAGACATTACGGCATGTCCTGGAACAGACACTTGTAATTTAGGAATTTCAAGCAGTACAGGAATTGCCAAGGAATTAGAGCGTGTCATAAAAGCTGAGTACCCTCAGTACATAGACAACAAAGATTTAGTCATCAAAATTAGTGGTTGTATGAATGCTTGTGGGCAACACAATATGGCCAATATTGGTTTTCAAGGCATGTCAATTCGAACACCAGAAAAACTAGTTGCCCCAGCGCTCCAAGTGCTATTAGGAGGAGGAAATAAAGGAAATGGTCAAGGGGTATTTGCAGACAAGGTTGTAAAAATACCAAGCAAAAGAGGACCAGAAGCTTTACGCCGAATCCTGAACGATTTTGAGAAGAATGGCAAAGGAATATCTTTTTTTGAATACTATGCGCAGCAAGGAGAAAAATACTTCTATCAACTCTTAACCGATTTATCAGACATAACAAACCTAACTCAAGACGACTTTATCGATTGGGGAACAAATGAAAAATACATCAAAGCAATCGGAATAGGCGAATGTGCCGGTGTGGTAATAGATTTGATAGCCACCTTATTTTTAGAAAGTGAAGAAAAAATAGATTTAGCCAAAAATGCTTTAAACCATAAGGTGTATTCCAATGCAGTCTACTTTGCATACAGTTCGATGGTCAATTCTGCCAAAGCGTTGTTGTTGTCAGAAAACATCAAGACCAATACCCAATCATCAATTATTAGTCAGTTTGATGAAGATTTTGTTCAAAACAATAAAATTAAGTTAGAAACTTCTTTTTCAGAGCTAATCTATCAAATTAGAGAATACGCTCCATCAGCATCATTTTCGGAAGCATACATACACAATGCAGTATCATTTTTGAACGTAGTCAGGGCCTATAGAGAACAACAACAAAAGCTGGTAAAACTTTAACAGAGAGTAGTATGAAAACACCAAAACTTACTGTTGTAGGAGCAGGACCAGGCGATATAGACTTAATAACAATTAAAGCCATAAAAGCCATAGAATCAGCCGATGTCATTTTATATGACTCATTAATCAACACAGATTTATTGACCCATGCGTCGCCTTTAGCAGAATTAATTTTTGTTGGCAAAAGGAAGGGTTGCTATACTTACCAGCAAGATCAAATTAATGAATTGATTGTCGCTCGTGCAAATAGTAAAGGAAGTGTGTTGAGACTCAAAGGAGGAGATCCATTTGTTTTTGGGCGAGGTGCCGAAGAGATAGACTATGCTAGAAATTTTGGATTAGAAACAGAAGTCGTGCCAGGAATATCATCTGCAATAGCTGTTCCAGCTTATCAGGGAATCCCACTCACCAAAAGAGATGTTTCAGAGAGTTTTTGGGTCATAACAGGAACAACAAAAGCGCATAAAATTTCTAATGATATTCCATTAGCAGCACAATCTACAGCAACACTAGTGATTTTAATGGGAATGTCTAAACTTAAAGAAATCACGAATATATTTTTAGCTCATGGAAAAGAAAATACACCTGTAGCAATTATTCAAAATGGTACAACACCGCATGAAAAAATTGGCATTGGAACAGTCGGAACCATTTGCAATATTGTTGAACAAAAAGGGTTGTCGAACCCAGCAATTATCGTCATTGGAGAAGTCGTAGAAAAAAGGGTAGAGTTATCGTCAATTTATAATCAAGTAAGTGCTTTAGCTGTTTAATTATGGAAAGAAATAATTTATATCCTATTTTTTTAAAAACGCAACAATTAGAAATTCTAATTATTGGAGGCGGGTATGTAGCTGAAGAAAAATTAACTTTTTTATTAAAATCTAGTCCTGACGCTAAAGTCACTATGGTAGCCCCAATGTATAGAGAAGGGACGGTTGCTTTGGCCAAAAAAGGCAATGTAATTTTGATAGAGGACAAATACAATATTGCGTATTTAAAGGGTAAGCACATCGTTATTGCTACAACCGACAAGCCAAATGTGAATTTAAAAATTTATGAGGATTGTAGATTGGAACAAAAGTTAGTTAATGTTGCCGACAACCCCCCTTTGTGTGATTTTTATATGGGCGGAATTGTGACAAAAGGCAACGTAAAAATTGCTATTTCTACAAATGGAAAATCTCCAACAACTGCAAAAAGGTTGCGCCAGTTTTTCGAAGAAGTAATACCAGAGGATATCAATAAACTCGTATCTAATTTAAATATATTTAGAAAAACAATAAAAGGAGATTTTGAAGAAAAAGTAAACACTCTAAACAAAATAACGGAAACTTTAATAAATAATTAAAATGATAAAAACAGATATTCTAATCATTGGTGCTGGGCCTACTGGTTTATTTACAGTATTTGAAGCGGGTCTATTAAAATTAAAATGCCATTTGATCGATGCGTTAGCACAGCCAGGCGGTCAGTGTAGCGAAATATATCCCAAAAAACCAATATATGATATCCCTGGATTCCCTGAAATTCTAGCAGGTGATTTAACCAAAAACTTGCTCGAGCAAGGCAAACAATTTGAACCTGGATTTACACTTGGAGAACGTGCAGAAACTATAGATAAACTAGAAGATGGTAGTTTTATAGTTACTACAAACAAAGGGACAAAACACCATGCACCAATTGTAGCAATTGCTGGCGGGTTGGGTTCATTTGAACCCAGAAAACCTATGATCGACAACATAGATACATATGAAGACAATGGTGTTGCATATATCATTAAAGATCCCGAAGTCTACAGAAATAAAAGAGTAGTCATTGCTGGAGGTGGAGATTCTGCATTGGATTGGAGCATCTTTTTGGCTGATATTGCTTCAGAGGTTACACTCATCCATCGCCGAAATGAATTCAGAGGTGCTTTAGATTCTGTTGAGAAAGTAAGAGAATTAAAGCTTTTAAATAAAATAAATCTAATTACGCCAGCCGAGGTAACTGCATTGCATGGAAAAGATAAATTGGAAGCAATTACAGTAACCATTGATGGACAAGAGCAAGTTTTAGAAACCGATCATTTCATCCCTCTTTTTGGCTTATCACCAAAATTAGGGCCAATTGCCAATTGGGGTCTAGATATAGAAAAAAATGCCATAAAAGTAGATACACTAGACTACCAAACCAATATTCCGGGTGTTTTCGCAATAGGAGACGTCAATACTTACCAAGGAAAACTAAAACTGATTCTTTGTGGTTTTCACGAAGCCACTCTAATGTGTCAATCCGCCTACAAAATAATTAATCCTGGAAAAAGATATGTGCTAAAATACACCACTGTAAGTGGAATAGATGGTTTCGATGGTAGTCGTAAAGAAGCCCCAAAAGCAGTTGTACAATCTATAAACTAAATCAACTATGTCAGATATAAATTTAAAAATTAAAGATCGAGAAGGCGTAATACATCAAGTTGTTGCCCCTACCGATATGGCCATGAACATCATGGAAATATGTAAGGCCTATGAATTACCTGTTGAAGGAACCTGTGGCGGTATGGCCATGTGTGCCTCATGTCAATGCTATATATTATCAAAAACAGACCTTCCTGAAAAAAACGAAGATGAAGAAGCTATGCTAAGCGAAGCATTCTTTGTACAAGACAACAGTAGATTAGGATGTCAAATAGCAATTACAGAACAACTAGAAGGACTAGAAATTGAGCTTGCTCCAGAATATTAAGTAATATTCAATTTGTGATTCAGGAACCGTTTCAAATACTCAAAATTTATTTGAATAAATTCTATTTAAAAGTTAGTGAAAATAAAAATTTATTCCTTTAATTTGTTGTGTTCATTTATTTATTGATTGTTATCACGAAAGGCCGAGGGAATAGACCCTATGAAGCCTTAGCAACCCTTTACTTATTCTAAAGAAGGTGCTAAATTCTAACCTTTCTAGATTTATTTCTAGATTTTAAGGACAGATAACCGCAAGTATTCTCAACGTACTTTCCTGATGACATATTGATACAATTTATCAAAGATGTCAAATATTAGACAATTATTAGAAAAAAGAATTTTAGTACTCGATGGTGCCATGGGTACTATGCTCCAACAGTACAATTTTTCTGAAGAAGATTATCGTGGAGAACGGTTTAAACACTTTCCAACTTCTGTCAAAGGGAATAATGATTTACTTTCCATTACCCAGCCAGATGCCATTGCAGAAATACACGCAAAATATTTTGAAGTAGGCGCAGATATTGTAGAAACCAATACTTTTTCGGCAACAACAATAGGCATGGCAGATTACCAGATGGAAGATTTGGTGTATGAACTCAATTATAATTCCGCAAAAATTGCAAAACAAGTCGCAGATCAATTCACAAAACAAAACCCCCAAAAACCTCGTTTTGTCGCTGGAAGTATTGGACCAACAAACAAAACAGCAAGTTTGTCTCCAGACGTAAATCGCCCAGAATACAGAGCCACATCTTTTGAAGAATTACGAATTGCATACAAAGCACAAATAGAAGCATTAATCGATGGAGGTGTAGACCTCCTCTTAGTCGAAACTGTTTTTGACACCCTAAATGCCAAAGCTGCATTATTTGCCATAGAGGAAGTCAAAGAAGAACGCAACATCAATATTCCCATAATGGTATCTGGAACCATCACCGATGCATCCGGGAGAACACTTTCTGGGCAAACTGTTGAAGCATTTTTAACATCAATCGCCCACGTGCCATTGCTAAGTGTAGGGTTCAATTGTGCCTTGGGCGCACAACAACTAAAACCATATTTACAGCGTTTGTCTCATGCTACAACATTTTTTACTTCTGCACATCCCAATGCAGGTTTGCCAAATGCGTTTGGTGAATATGACGAAACACCACAACAAACACAACAATTCATTGAACCCTATTTGCAAGATGGACTTGTAAATATTATTGGCGGTTGTTGCGGTACAACTCCAGAGCACATAAAAGCCATCGCAGAGGTTGCAGAAAAATATCAACCAAGGGATTGTTTTAAATGACATTTAGTAAGCAATGAAAAATTCAACAAATCACTTTTTGACTCTCTCAGGTTTAGAACCTCTAGTCGTTTCTCCAGAAATAAATTTCATAAATGTTGGAGAACGTACTAATGTTACAGGGTCCAGAAGATTCTTGCGTTTAATCAAAGAAGAAAAATTTGATGAAGCCCTAGAAATAGCAAGAGATCAAGTTGAAGGTGGTGCCCAAATTATTGATGTCAATATGGACGAAGGAATGCTCGATGGCGTAGAAGCCATGACCACTTTTTTGAACCTCATTGCATCTGAACCAGATATTGCGCGGGTACCGGTTATGATCGATAGCTCAAAATGGGAGATTATTGAAGCTGGCTTACGTGTTGTACAAGGAAAATGTATTGTAAATTCCATCAGTTTAAAAGAAGGCGAAGAAGAATTTATCAGGCAAGCAAAACTTGTACTTCGATATGGTGCTGCTGTAATTGTTATGGCTTTTGATGAGCATGGACAAGCCGACAATTATGAACGTCGCATAGAAATTTGTGAGCGCTCCTACAGAATATTGGTCGATAGTGTTGGTTTTCCTCCGCAGGACATCATATTTGATCCAAATATTTTTCCTGTGGCTACAGGCATGGAAGAACATCGCAAAAATGCATTGGACTTTTTTAATGCAACAAAATGGATTCGTGAACACTTACCCTATGCAAACGTATCGGGAGGTGTGAGTAATGTATCTTTTTCATTTAGAGGAAACAATACAGTACGCGAAGCAATGCACTCTGCATTTTTATATCACGCAATAAAAAATGGTATGAACATGGGTATTGTAAATCCAACACTACTGGAAGTTTACGATGATATACCACAAGAATTATTAAAGCGAGTAGAAGATGTACTTTTAGACCGAAGAGATGATGCCACAGAACGTCTACTGGATTTCGCAGAAACCCTCAAAGGAAAGAAAAAAGAACACGATCATGCAGTTCAAGAATGGAGAAATGATGCCGTGCAAGAGCGTATCACACATGCTTTGGTAAAAGGTATTGATGCCTTTATTATTGAAGATGTTGAAGAAGCAAGACAATCTGTTTCAAGTCCAATTGAAGTCATTGAAGGACATCTAATGAAAGGAATGAATGTGGTAGGAGATTTGTTTGGAAGTGGAAAAATGTTCTTGCCACAAGTAGTAAAATCGGCACGGGTAATGAAAAAAGCAGTGGCCTATTTGCAACCTTTTATAGAAGCTGAAAAAGATGGTGCTGCACAATTTGCAGGTAAAATATTAATGGCAACCGTAAAAGGCGATGTGCATGATATTGGTAAAAATATTGTCAGTGTTGTATTGGGGTGCAATAACTATGAAATTATAGACCTTGGCGTGATGGTACCCCCGGAAAAAATCATTGAAACAGCCAAAAAAGAACAAGTAGATGCTATAGGACTAAGTGGATTGATTACACCTTCCTTAGACGAGATGGTTTATGTGTCAAAATCAATGGAAAAAGAAGCACTAGACATCCCATTGCTCATAGGAGGAGCTACCACATCAAAAGCACATTCAGCAGTAAAAATTGCACCTAATTACAGCCATAGCGTAGTGCATGTAAATGATGCCTCACGTGCCGTAACTGTAGTAGGAAACTTACTTAAAAAGGATAACAGCAACTACAAAGCACAAATTCGAGATGAATACAAAAAATTTAGAGAACAATTTCTTTCTAGAACAAAACGTAAAGAATACATTTCTATTGAACAAGCTCGAAAAAATAAATTAAAAATCGATTGGAATTCAACTCAAATTGTGACCCCAAAAACACTAGGCCCACAGACCATAGAAAATTTTGACCTCAAAACACTAGAACCATATATAGACTGGTCGCCATTTTTTAGAAGTTGGGATTTACACGGCAAATATCCAGAAATTCTAAACGATGAGGTTGTTGGCAAACAAGCAACAGAACTCTTTCAAGATGCGCAAAAACTATTGAAAAAAGTGTTGGATCAAAAACTACTAAAAGCGAAAGCTGTATATGGTATTTTCCCAGCAAATACAGTAAACCACGACGATATAGAATTGACCTACGGCGATAAGCAATTCAATTTTTTAACGCTTCGGCAGCAGTTAAAAAAACGCCAAGGAGTCCCCAATATCGCTTTAGCAGATTTTATTGCACCAAAAGAACTTGGAAAGCAAGATTACATGGGATGTTTTTGTGTGTCGACTGGCTTTGGAACCCAAGCTCTTGCACAACAATTTGAAGCAGAACTCGACGATTATAATTCAATTATGATCAAAGCATTAGCCGATAGATTAGCTGAAGCATTTGCAGAATATCTTCATGAATTTGTGCGAAAAAATACTTGGGGTTATGCATCAGAGGAGTATTTAAATAATGAAGAATTAATAAAAGAAACTTATAAAGGCATTCGGCCAGCACCAGGGTATCCCGCATGCCCAGATCATTTAGAAAAAAATACTATTTGGAAACTTTTAAACGTAAAAGAAACCATCGGAGTGGAGCTTACAGAAAGCTTGGCCATGTGGCCGGCAGCTAGTGTAAGTGGTTATTATTTTGCACATCCAGAATCAAAATATTTTGGCTTAGGAAAAATAACCGACGACCAATTAAAAGACTACAGCCAACGAAGAGAAATTGATTTGGACCAAGCAAAAAAATGGCTTAACCCAAACCTTATAAACGAATAAAATGAAAATAATAGACCACATAAAACAAGCAAAAGACGAAACATTATTCTCTTTTGAAATTATTCCGCCAAAAAAAGGGAACAATATTCAAGAGCTATACAGCAATATTGATCCACTTATAGAATTTGATCCTCCATTCATTGACGTTACTACATCCAGAGAAGAGTATGTCTATATCGATAAAGATGGATTGTTAGACCGTAAAATTACAAGAATGCGACCAGGAACTTTAGGGATTTGTGCGGCCATAAAACACAAATATAATATCGATACTGTACCTCATGTTTTGTGTGGAGGTTTCACAAAAGAAGAAACAGAATATCTACTGGTAGATTGTCATTATCTTGGGATAGATAATGTCATGGCATTACGAGGAGATGCCATGAGTCATCAAAAATATTTCCAACCTACAAAAGGAGGACATAGCTATGCCAAAGAGTTAGTAAATCAAATTCAGAACTTGAATAAAGGAAAATATTTGCATGATGTAACAGAAGTAGACCATAAATCAGACTTTTGTATAGGGGTTGCTGGTTATCCCGAAAAACACATTGAAGCCCCCTCGTTACAAACAGATTTAAAACGGTTAAAAGAAAAAGTAGATGCTGGTGCAGATTATGTAGTGACTCAAATGTTTTTTGATAATAAAAAATACTTCGAATTTGTTGCTGCTGCACGAGCGGCAAAAATTGAAGTCCCCATAATTCCCGGGCTCAAACCTTTGTCAACATTAAAGCATCTTCAACTTTTGCCACATGCTTTCAAGGTCGACTTACCAGAGCCACTAATTGAAGCCGTTTCGTCTTGTAAAAACAACAAAGCTGTTCGTCAAGTTGGAATAGAGTGGTGTATAGAACAGTCCAAAGAACTTTTAGCAGCAAATGTCCCCGTATTGCATTATTATTCAATGGGCAAAAGTGATAATATTAAAGCCATTTTTTCTGCGTTAAAGTGATTCAATAAGCTAAATTAATTTAGTTTTAACTTAAATTCTCAGAGCAATATATTTTATATGCGTAATTTTGCCAAAAATTACAGTGCTTGAAAATCATTGAACGCATAAAACAACCCATCAGTTATGAGATGGAACTCTTCGAAAAAAAGTTTCGTCTTTCGATGTCTAGTAAAGTTGCTTTACTAAATCGAATCACGCACTATATCGTAAATCGAAAAGGAAAACAGATGCGTCCTATGTTTGTTTTTCTTACCGCAAAAATGGTTTCCAATGGTCAACTCAATGAACGAACCTTTCGCGGAGCTTCTGTTATAGAGCTGATTCATACCGCAACTTTGGTGCACGACGATGTGGTAGACGACAGTAATCATCGTCGTGGTTTTTTCTCCATCAATGCGTTATGGAAAAATAAAATTGCAGTCTTGGTTGGCGATTTTCTCTTATCAAAAGGATTACTTTTTTGTATTGATAACAATGATTTTGATTTGCTAAAAATAATTTCTGTTGCCGTTCGTGAAATGAGTGAAGGGGAGTTGTTACAGATAGAAAAAGCACGAAAACTAGACATTACAGAAGAAGTATATTACGAAATTATTCGTCAGAAAACAGCAACGCTTATTGCTGCATGTTGTAGTTTGGGTGCTGCCTCCATAAAACCTCATTCCAATGAGGTTGAAACCATGAGAAAATTTGGCGAACTCATAGGCATGGCCTTTCAAATCAAAGATGATTTGTTTGACTATGGAAATGAAAAAATTGGAAAACCCACAGGAATAGATATTAAAGAACAAAAAATGACACTTCCTTTGATTCATGTGCTGAATAATTGCTCAAAAAAAGAGCATGATTGGCTCATTAATTCCATTAAAACCCACAACAAAAATCCCAAACGCGTTAAAGAAGTTATTGCTTTCGTAAAACAACAAGGTGGATTGGATTATGCAGTTTCAAAAATGAAACAATTTCAAAAAGAAGCCCTTCAACTTATTGAACATTACCCAAAATCGGAATATAAAGATGCCCTTATTTTGATGGTCAACTATGTTATTGACCGCAATAAATAGCATTATAACACAAGCCAAACTTCTTTTTTCTTTTTACTAGTGAAGATTTTATATCTTTACAATTCGACAAATTTTTATTCATCAAATAAGCCCATTTAATTGATATCAAAAGCAACCATAGATCAGGTGTTCGACATGGCTCGTGTAGAGGAGGTCATTGGTGATTTCGTACAATTAAAAAAAGCGGGGAGTAATTTCAAGGGGCTTAGCCCTTTTAGTGAAGAGCGTACACCAAGTTTTATGGTTTCTCCTGTCAAACAAATTTGGAAAGATTTTTCTACTGGTAAAGGGGGTACAGTAGTTTCTTTTTTGATGGAGCACGAGCATTTTACTTATCCAGAAGCCATTAAATATCTGGCCAAAAAATATAACATTGAAATTGAAGAAACCGTTCAGTCTGATGCCGAAAAAGAAGCAGCAGGTGAGCGAGAAAGTATGTATTTGGTGAGTGAATATGCCAACACTTATTTTCAAAATATACTGCACAAAACCGATGCAGGAAAAGCCATTGGTTTAAGTTATTTCAAAGAACGCGGATTTACCGATGACACTATCAATAAATTCCAATTAGGATATTCATTAGACGAGTGGAGTGGTTTTACAGATGCAGCTGTAAAAAAAGGATATCAACTAAAATATTTAGAAAAAACAGGGCTGACCATTGTCAAAGAAGAAAAACAATTTGATCGCTTCAAGGGCCGAGTGATGTTTCCTATCCACAGCATGTCTGGGCGTGTTTTGGGATTTGGTGGACGTATTTTGGCGAAAAATGAAAAAGCAGCCAAATATCTAAATTCTCCTGAAAGTGATATTTACCATAAAAGCAAAGTACTTTATGGTATTTATTATGCCAAACAAACCATTGCCAAAGAAGACAACTGCTATTTAGTTGAGGGCTATACAGACGTGATTCAATTTCATCAAACAGGCATCAAAAATGTGGTATCATCTTCGGGTACTGCTTTAACTTCAGATCAAATTCGCCTCATCAATCGTCTAACCAAAAATATTACGGTTCTTTTTGACGGTGATGCAGCAGGAATTCGTGCCTCATTGCGCGGAATTGATTTGATTTTGGAACAAGGCATGAATGTAAAGGTCTGTACGTTTCCTCAAGGAGAAGACCCCGATAGCTTTGCCAAACAGAACACGCTGGAAGAACTGCAAAAATATCTTAAAGATAATGCCAAAGACTTTATTGCCTATAAAGCTTCATTGCTTATGGAGGAGGCAAACAACGACCCCATTGCTAAGGCAGAGTTGATTCGTGATATGGTAACCAGTATCTCCAAAATTGCCGATCAAATAAAGCAAGAACTTTACATCCGCGAATGTGCCAGAATTATGGACATTAGTGAGGAAGTTCTCTTTAGCACATTGGCACAAATGAGCAAAAAAGCCCAATTGGATGCCAGTAAAACCGCACAAAAGAAAAAGAAAGCTTTTGATGTTGTCAAAGCAACAACACCTACCAAAAAGGTTGATGTTCAATATGAATTAGAACAAAAAATCATCGAAATTTTATTGTTGTATGGCAGTCGAACAGAGGATTTCGAAGATTTAATTTTAAAAGAGAACGATGAAGGTGATTTAGTTCTTGAACCCGTTATTCATAAAGCTAAAGTTTTTGAAAAAATCTACTTAGATCTTCAAGAAGATGAAATGCAATTTGGGAACGAAAATTTTAAAACCATTTACTATTTGATTATTGATTACTTGAACCAAAATGAAACGTTCAGTATAGAAAATTTCATGCATGAACTCGACCCAAAGTTGGTTCCTTTCGTCTCTGATATTTTGATGAATGACGAGCGGTATAGACTTCATAATTGGGAAAAAAATAATATTTTTCCAAAGCGAAAAGATTTCAATGTAGCACAATTGGTCAGTGAAACAATATTGAATCTGCGCTGTTTTTTAATTGATCTAAAAGTGAATGAGTTTAAAGCAGCTACTCATGAAAATTCGTCAGATCATACTAGTGTTTTGGAAGATGTTTTGAATTATTCTAACCTTAAAAGATTGCTTTCAAGAAAACTCAACAGAGTACTTTAGGTTTTTTGTCGGCCCAAATCAATCAAAGAAATCAAATTGGTTACATTTAACTTTTCCATCAGCCGAGATTTATAGGTGCTTACTGTTTTTGGGTTGATGTTTAGTTCATCTGCGATTTCATTGTTTTTCTTTCCATTGCAAATCAGCTTCAAAACTTCAATTTCACGCATAGAAAGCTTGTGGTACAAATCTGTATCGTTTTGATTCTTGTCAAAAGTTAATTTCTGAGCCATAGCATTAGTGACGTACATTCCCCCTTTATATACTTTAAGGATGGCCTTTTTGATGGTGCTCGTTGTTGCTGTTTTCGATAAAAATCCTGATGCCCCAGCCCTTATTCCGCTTGATGCGTAAATATTTTCTGGTTGAGCAGTAAAAATAATCACCCGAACATTGTTGTAATTTTTTTTTATGGTTCTTAAAATTGTAATACCATTTTTGTCGGGCAAATCCATAGACATTAATACAAGGTCTACATTACCTTTTTTTAAGTAATTGATGAGTTGCTTAGCAGTATTGACGGTACTCACAATTTTGATATCATTGGAGTTTTCAAAAAGCATTCGGATTCCATAATTTACAATCGGTTGATGATCTGCTACAAGAACCCTTATCATGACTTATTGTTTCAAAGTTTCTGGAATCATACACACAGGAATTGGATTCATTTTGTGTGCATTGGCGGTATTGAATCGGTTGAAAATCGCAAAAACTTCTTTTTTTCTACCTTCAAAATCATTTTCATTTCTACCCTTATCTTTCATGTTCATAGCCCATTCTAACTCGTCATATGAAGCACCAATTTGTGCCTCATCGGTACGTGCATCACCAAACAAACCATCGCTTGGCGCTGCCTCCATAATGCTTTTGGGAACTTTTAGCGTTGCACCTAAAGCATAAACTTCTGATTTTAATAAATCGGCAATTGGACTCAAATCTACACCGCCATCACCATATTTTGTGTAAAAACCAACCCCAAAATCTTCAACTTTATTACCGGTTCCAGCAACTAAAAATCCATGTAGTCCTGCATAGTAATAAAGGGTGGTCATCCGCAAGCGAGCGCGTGTGTTGGCCAAAGCCATATCTATTCTTTTTTGATCTTTATTGATGTCTATTTTAGATTTTAGGGACTCAAAAACTGGGGTTAAATCTACCTGAGATGAGCGTACATTAGAAAAGTTATTTTTTAAAAAATGGATGTGTTCTTGAGCACGACTGACATGACTAGCTGCTTGATGTATGGGCATCTCCAAACACAACACATCCAAGCCAGTGTGCGCACAAAGTGTTGAGGTTACAGCTGAATCAATTCCTCCAGAAATACCAACCACAAATCCTTTAATTCCGGCCTTATCAGCATAGTTTTTTAACCAATCTGTAATGTGCTTCACGACAGCGTTTGTGTTCATATATATGTTATAATTTATGGGTGTTGTACAAAAATAAACTATTCCTTTCATCTTTGAAACATTTTGACTCAGATTAGCAATAATTTAAATTTCAATTAACATTTTGATGTGTAGGGGGCAGTATTTTTTTTAGTCTCTTGAGTTTTTATCCCCTAACTCGTTTCATTTTGATGTTTAGGTGTTGCATTAGCATGAGATTAATTACCTTTGTAAAAGAATTTTCCAAAAAGAAAAAATGGTTTTTAAAGATCGTTTATATCCAAAATGTTATGTTGTACTGAGCGCTCTTCTTCTGACGCTTTTAATGTCATGTGACAAAAATTCAAAACTCAAAAAAGAGGTTGAAGCTGTTCCAATGGAATTAAAAGTTGAACGTTTCGATAAAGTTTTTATGCAATCAACTAAAGAGAGCTTACCTAGTTTGAAAACACAATACCCCTTTTTGTTTCCTAAACAAACTCCTGATTCTATTTTTTTGGAACGTACACAAGACCCTATTCAAAAGTTGATTCAAAAGTCAGTTGACAGTGTTTTTTCAGATTTTGAACCTACGGAAGCAGGAGTAAAGTCGCTGTTCAAACACATTAAATATTACAATCCCTCCTTTAAAAAACCACGCGTGATCACAGTATTTTCTGATGTTGATTACCGCAATAAAGTCATAGTTACCGATTCAATTGTTCTTATTGGGATTGATAATTATCTGGGTACCGATCACGAATTTTATAACAGTTTTTACAAATACATTAGAAAAAATTTAAAGAAAGATCAGATCGTAATGGATCTTGCGGATGCTTATGCATCTCGTTTTTTGAATCAACCGAGGCGACATACTTTCTTGGAAGAACTAATTTATCAGGGAAAAAAATTATACCTAAAAGACCTTTGGGTGCCTAATGCAACAGATCAAACAAAGGTAGGATACACCCCTGAGGAATTTTTGTGGACTCAAGACAATGAATTTTACATTTGGCAATATTTTGTCGAAAACGAACTGCTGTATAGTACCGATGATAAACTTGTTGGACGTTTTATTGCACCAGCTCCTTTTTCGCGTTTCAATTTGGAACTCGATAGCGAATCGCCAGGTGCAATAGGACAATACATCGGTTGGCAAATCGTTCGTTCGTACATGGAAAATAATGATACATCTGTCCTACAAATGCTTCAAATGAATGCGCAATCAATTTTTAATAAAGCAAAATACAAACCCAGAAAATAATGGCTAAAACACACACATCAAGAATAGAATTGAATGTTGAATTGGATGAAAACCGTATCCCAGAAAAATTAAATTGGACTGCAGAGGATGGGGGAATTTCCAATGCAGAAGCCAAAGCCATTTTCCTTTCTGTTTGGGATGCCAAAGCACAAGAATCTTTACGCATCGATTTGTGGACCAAAGACATGCCTGTTGATGAAATGAAGTTGTTTTTTCATCAAACTTTAGTAGCCATGAGTTCTACTTTTATGCGTGCCACACAAGACGAAAAAATGACTGCAACGATGAAAGATTTTTGTGATTATTTCGCCGAAAAACTTGATTTAAAGAAAAATTAATTTTAAGCCAAGTTTTTACCAAACGTTAAGGCGATTGGCGTCTAGTTTCAGAAAAATAAAAATTAAAATTGTAAAGGCCAATAACCCAGATCCTCCGTAACTAAAAAAGGGTAGTGGAATACCAATTGTTGGGACGAGCCCCATAACCATTCCGATATTGATTAAAAAATGTACAAAAATAATAGAGGCAACGCCATAGCCATAGGCCCTGCTGAATTGTGATTTGTGGCGTTCGGCAAGGAACAAAATACGCCCAATCAGTACAACAAAAAGGATAACAACAGTACTACTGCCCAAAAAGCCCCATTCTTCGGCAACGGTACTAAAAATGTAATCGGTGTGTTGTTCAGGGACAAACTTTCCTTTGGTTCGCGTTCCTTCTTTAAATCCTTTTCCAGTAAATCCACCTGAGCGTATGGCTTTTTCAGATTCATTAAGGTTGTAAGAAATATTTCGCCTCATGATTCTTAATTTTTCTGGATCTTTTTCAAGTCGTAGCCAAAGTTCTATTCGATCTTGTTGGTGTTTTTGTAACACGTTGTCAAAACTCCATTCGGTTCCAAAACTTAGACCTGAGCACAAGATAAGCACCAGTAAAGGGCCAGATATTTTCTTTTTTTTACGCTTGAGTAGTAGTTGATAAATTAGAAGACAAGCCGCAAGCACACTTGTTACAATTAGTGCCGAAAATTTAAGTGTTGCAACAGCAATAACCAAAACCGTAGTGCCAAAAAGAATGTACTTTTGAGGAATACCTTCTCTGTAAAATACAAAGATTAGTCCGGCAAAAACAAGGGTACTACCCGCATCATTTTGCAATAAAATCAAGATGGCTGGAACGGCTACAATCAGTACGGCTTGAAGTTGGTCTTTGCTATTTTTAATATTGGTTTGTAAGTCGCTCACATATTTGGCAACAGCGAGGGCTGTTGCAAATTTCGCAAATTCGCTAGGTTGCAAAGTAGCGCCACCAATTTCATACCAAGACAAGGCGCCATTTACTTTTTTTCCAAAAAGAAAAAGTCCAGCAAGTGCCGCTAAAGAAAGCAGATAAATTATACTTGCAAAGCGTTCATAAAATTTGGCGTCAATAGACAATATTAGCACAATAGAAATCAGTGAAAGACCAATAAAAACAGTTTGTTTTCCGTAGGGTGCAGAAAGGTCAAAATATGAGCTAAATGCTCCGTCTGTAGCTGCCGAAACAATATTAAAATAACCAAACATTACGAGTGCCAAGTATATCAGAACGACTAACCAGTCCAGTTGAAAGCTATTTGCACGATTAAGGTTCATTATTGATTAATTTTAAAGGGTTTTCCACTGTAAGGTTTGAGGTATTCTTCTTCTAAACTTTTGTTCAAAACAAGTTGTTCCATATACTTTAAGCTGACTTCACCTTTCAGGTATTTTTCAATCATCAAACTTGCAATTCGTCCGGCCCAACGAGCACCATAATATCCATTTTCTACTAGTACAGCAATGGCAATTTTTGGATCGTCTTTTGGTGCAAATGCCACAAAAATAGAGTGGTCCGTGAGTTGTGTTTTGATGCCGTCAATTTTTGTAAAATTCTCGGCTGTACCTGTTTTACCACAAATCTGAATTCCTGGGACTTTTAAAAACCCTGCGGTCCCATTCGTATAGACTCCGTGCATACCTTCAATAATGGGATCAAAATGTGCAGGATCAATCGTGGTTTCTTTTTTGATGGTAAATTTTTCATCTATAGATTCGTTTTCAATAGCTTTGATGATGTGAGGCGTGTAATAAAATCCCCTATTGGCGATGGCTGCGGTCATATTGGCCAATTGAATTGGCGTGACTAAAATTTCACCTTGCCCTATCGCGTTTGATAGAATGGTGGTGGCGCCCCATCTAAAATCGGGATACCAAGCATCATAATAGGCGCCATCGGGGATATTCCCTTTTTTTCCAACAGACAAATCATTTCCTAAGAAGTTGCCGAGTCCAAAACTTTTTATGTGATTGCTCCAAATATTCATTCCGATAGTTGCATTCTCGTGCTTGTCAATAGTTTTTCTAAAAGCTGTTGCAAAATAGGAATTACATGATTTGCTTATAGCAGAATATAAATTCCTGTACCCCCTACCACAATGGCATCCCATAGTTCGTTTATTTTTTCCGTAAACATAGCTTTCGGTACAATAAATGGTTTCTTTTGTTGAAATCGCATTTTCTTGTAATGCGGCAAGGGCAACAAGGGTTTTGAAAGGCGACCCCGCTGCATGCATTCGGATGAGTGCCTTGTCAAAAAGTGGTCTATAAATAGAATCTGTGTAGAGTTTAGTGTAATTTTTTGAACGTTCTCTTCCGACCAACAATGCTGGGTTGTACGATGGTGCAGAAACGATACTCAACAATTCTCCTGAGCTAGGGTCAATGGCAACAATACCCCCCATTTTGTTTTGCATCAATTTTTCGCCATATTCTTGCAGTGTTGCGTCTATGGTAAGTGTAATGTTTTTTCCAGGAATGGGAAGTGTATCAAATTGGCCATTCTTGTACGATCCTATATCTCTGTTATAGATGTCTTTTTGAATGTATTTCACCCCTTTTTCGCCCCTTAAAACATTCTCGTATGATTTTTCAACGCCTTGCTTTCCAATCAAATCACCTAATTTATAATAACCATCTTCTGAAAGGTTATCAGGATTTACCTCTGCTATATAGCCCAAAACATTAGCTCCAATTTCTGTTTGGTAGTCGCGTACAGCTCTTTTTTGGACATAAAATCCTTTAAATTTTCTTAGTTTTTCAGACAAAAAAGCATAATCTTCTTTGGAAAGATGTGATAAAAAAACGGAGGGTAAGCGAGGAGAATATCGCTTTGCACGATTGTATGACTTTAAAAATTGAGTTTTATCAATATTAAGTAGTGAACAAAACAATAAAGTATCTAGGGCTTCAACTTCTCTGGGGATCACTACCACATCATAAGTTGGTTGATTGGCAACCAGTAATTTTCCATTGCGATCGTATATGTATCCACGTTTTGGGTATTGGTATATTTTGCGGATGGCATTATCATCCTCTAGGTTGTTGGGTTGACCTTGGTACAATTGTAAGTAAAATAATCTTCCAACGAATGTGATGCCGGTAAGAATAACAAGTCCTAAGAGTAATACCTTTCTCATTTTTCTTTTCGACTAAAAAGTGTGTGCAATGTCAATGTGAGAAAAAGTGTAAAAAGCGCCGAGCTTAAAGCTCTAGAGACCACCAATCCTGCTTTTGAATTGTCAAAAACAATCAGGATGAATAAAATAAAATGATGAATAAGTATCATCATAGCAAAATAAACAATGCGCGGGAGCAAATCAGAGTCGTTAAATTTGATGGCTTGATATTCATAAGCAGCACCAAAAGAGGATTTTAAAAATACAGGTCTTATATATGCAATGGTGACGCAAGCAGCTGCATGTGCTCCGCCAGAATCTAGGAATAAATCAATAATAAGCCCAAGACAAAAACTGATAAAAATAAAACTTAATCGGTTGTTTTTTACAGGGTACAGTAAAATAAATAAAATATAAATGTAGGGATTGAGACTTCCCAAAAAATTCATTTGATTGCAAATGAGTACCTGTAGGAGAACCAATACAACAAACCGTACTATGTTTGAAAATAACATGCTATTCATTGATTGGGTTTAATGTTTGTAATGAGTCTAAATCTGTATTTTCAATCACATGAACATGGCGCAAATTGGTCATGTCATTAAACAGCCGAACATTGATAATGTAGAGGTCTTTTGTGTCGTTGAGTCGATAAGATTCTACCGCACCAATTGGAATGTTTTCAGGAAAAGTATAAGAAAAACCACTGGTCACAATAGTGTCGCCAATATTTATTGTAGCTAAATCTTGGATGTCATTTAGTTGTACAATGTTGTGGTGTACTCCGTCCCAACCCAAGGTTCCAAAATGATTGCTTTGTTTCAGTTTTGCATTAATTTTGCTTTTGGTGTTTAGAATGGAAAGTACTCGCGCATATTTTGCGGATGTTTTATCAATAACACCAACAATACCTTTGGCAGTAATTACACCAAAATCTTCCTTAATACTGTCACGTTCACCTTTGTCGATCGTGATGTAATTGTCCAAATACCGGTAGCTATTTTTGTTGACCAAAGCATGAGTTAACTGGAATTTTTCTTCAATATTTACGTTTTCTGACTGTTTGGCTAGCGTATTAAATACAGCAGATTTCAGGTAGTTGTTTTCTTCCAAAAGTAGCGCGTTTTCTTCTTTCAAATAAAAATAATTTCCAACTTTGGCAAAGGCGCCGTGGATACTCCCCGAGATTTGATTTGCAGAGTTGATAAATTTTACTCTATGGTAGTCATGCGCTTGAGTGGTTAGAGCAAATGCTATAAAAAACAAGATTAAAAACAAGATACTTGTCCTGTTTTTAAAAAAGAAGTTTAGGAGTTGCTGCATGACTCAATGGCTATTTGATCAAGACACTCTTATATTTTGCGATATTTTTTAGAACAATACCTGTTCCACGAACAACAGCTCTAAGCGGGTCTTCGGCAATGTAGACGGGGAGATCTGTTTTTTGCGACAAGCGTTTGTCAAGTCCTCTTAGCATCGATCCACCACCAGCGAGATAAATCCCTGTATTGTAGATATCTGCTGCAAGTTCAGGTGGCGTTTGAGACAACGTTTCCATGACGGAATCTTCAATCCGAAGAATTGATTTGTCTAATGCTTTTGCAATTTCACGGTGCGAAATTTGAACTTGTTTTGGCTTTCCTGTAAGTAAATCTCGTCCTTGAACATTCATTTCATCGGGTGGAAGTTCGAGGTCTTCTGTAGCCGCACCAATTTGTATTTTAATTTTTTCAGCAGTGCGGTCACCAACATAAAGATTGTGTTGTGTACGCATGTAATATATGATGTCATTGGTAAACACATCACCGGCAACTTTCACAGATTTGTCGCATACAATTCCACCAAGTGCAATTACTGCAATTTCTGTTGTTCCACCTCCAATGTCTACAATCATATTTCCCTTAGGTTGCATGATGTCTACACCAATTCCGATGGCTGCTGCCATGGGCTCATGAATGAGGTATACTTCTTTGCCATTGACGCGTTCAGCAGATTCTTTTACTGCACGCATTTCCACTTCAGTGATTCCTGATGGAATACAAATGACCATACGCAATGATGGCGCAAATAATTTCTTTTTAAGCGCTGGAATATTTTTGATAAACATGCTAATCATCTGCTCAGAAGCATCAAAATCGGCAATAACTCCATCTTTAAGAGGGCGAATTGTTTTGATGTTTTCATGTGTTTTACCTTGCATCAAATTGGCCTCTTTCCCAACGGCAATGATTTTACCAGAAACCCGATCTCTGGCAACTATAGAAGGGCTGTCTATAACAACTTTGTCGTTGTGGATGATGAGTGTATTGGCTGTACCCAAATCGATGGCAATTTCTTCGGTTAAGAAGTCAAAAAATCCCATAGGAAGTAAAAATTATGTTGGTGTTCTAAAAAAATGTGCTTAGCTGTAAATGTACTAAAAATAAATTTTAGTCCATCTTCTAAAAAACATTTTTTTAATGCTTAAAGTGACGTGTTTTTGTAAACACCATTGCCACTTCGTTTTCATTGCAATAATCGATGCTAAGTTGGTCTTTTATTGATCCTCCTGGCTGAATCACCGCTTTGATCCCTGCTTTGTTGGCAATTTCTACACAGTCAGGAAAAGGGAAAAAGGCATCACTAGCCATTACCGCACCCTTGAGATCAAAATCAAAAGATTGTGCTTTGTGAATGGCTTGGTTCAATGCATCTACACGGCTTGTTTGTCCTGTACCACTTGCACACAATTGTTTGTTTTTGGCCAAAACAATCGTATTCGATTTGGTGTGTTTACAAAGTTTTGAAGCAAACAATAGGTCATCGACCTCACTTTGCTTTGGACTCAATGTTGTGGCGGTTTCTAGCATGTCTACAGAATCTGTAATACCATCTTTGTCTTGTACCAAATATCCATTAAGGCATGTGCGCACAGATTTTTTGGGTAATTCAGTTAATTTCTGAATGAGTAAAATCCTATTCTTTTTGCCTTTTAAAAGAGCTAAAGCATCGGCACTAAAACTTGGTGCAATGACGACTTCACAAAACAGTTTGTGGATTTCTTCTGCTGTGGCCAAATCTAGTTCAGTATTACAAATTAGAACACCTCCAAAAGCTGAGACAGGATCTCCTGCCAATGCATCTACATAGGCCTGGTGAAGTGTGTCACGTTGTGCCAAACCGCAAGCGTTGTTGTGCTTTAGGATAGCGAATGTTGGTGCTTCATTTAAAAACTCATTCATTAAATTTACAGCAGCGTCTACATCGAGTAAGTTGTTGTAACTGAGTTCTTTTCCGTGTAATTTATCAAACATTGCATCAAAATCGCCAAAGAAAAACCCTTGTTGGTGAGGGTTTTCGCCGTAGCGTAAAGTTTTGCCATTTTGTTCGCTTAATTTCAAAACCACTTCATCATTATTTTGATTGAAATAATTAAAAATTGCACTATCGTAGTGCGATGAAACATTGAAAGATTTTGCAGCAAAGCGTTGGCGGTCTTCGTAGGATACTATTCCATTATCTTTTGAAATCAGTTCTAAGAGTTCCGCATAATCATCAACTGAGGATACACACAAAACGTCTTTAAAGTTTTTGGCTGCTGCACGAATAAGTGAAATTCCGCCTATGTCAATTTTTTCAATGATGTCTTGATGGCTTGCGCCAGAAGCTACCGTTTTTTCGAAGGGGTACAAGTCTACAATCACTAAGTCAATTTGTGGGATATTGAAGCTTTTCATTTCTTCTATATCAGACGAATTGTCTTGACGGTTGAGGATGCCGCCAAATATTTTTGGATGTAAAGTTTTTACACGGCCACCCAATATGGAAGGGTAATCTGTGACGTTTTCTACGGGTACAATATCAATCCCAAGATCATTTATGAATTTTTGTGTGCCACCAGTTGAATATATGGTGACTCCTTGTTCGTTTAATTTTTTGACAATGGGGGCAAGTCCATCTTTACTGAAAACCGAAATTAATGCCGAAGAAATTGCTTTGTTTTGACTCATTTTTAGTGAAAATTATAAGCTTCAAAAATAGGAAAATAAACCCCAAATTTAATCTTGATTATACTTAAAAAACAGATAATTTTTAAACAAAATCAAGAGTTATTAACATCTACAGCAGTGTAGCCACTTTTGTACAGATAAATTCTAGAAAATCTTCGTCCTTTTTGCTGAAAGGGTCTAAAGTGTTCGAGTCAATATCGATTTGCCCAACATTTTCACCATTGACAAATATGGGGATTACAATTTCAGATTTTACAGTAATGCTACAGGCAATATAGTTGTCTTGTGCTTGGACGTCCGGGACCACAAAATTTTTGTTACTCACGGCTACTTGGCCACAAATTCCTTTTCCAAATGGGATGATGGTATGATCGGTGGGTGTACCAGCATAGGGCCCTAGTTTGAGTTCGTTTTTATTACCATTTTTGAAATAAAAGCCCACCCAATCGTAGTAAGAAACTTCCGATTTTAGCAACGTACAAATGTGTAGCAGAGTGTCTTCTACTTTGCTCGAGTTTTCAACAAGATCTGTTATTTTGGTTTTTAAATTTTTAAAAGCCATGCATCAATTTTTGGTAAATGTAAAAAATCATAAGATTAAACTATAGTTAAAGTTCTTATAA
This sequence comes from Flavobacteriaceae bacterium, assembly GCA_029238515.1. Lineage (GTDB taxonomy): Bacteria > Bacteroidota > Bacteroidia > Flavobacteriales > Flavobacteriaceae > UBA3537. The sequence goes on from JAQWFW010000019.1 coordinate 59,132, forward strand.
TAAAACAGCATCATAATCTTCATTTATCTAAATATTTATAACTTTGCGGTATGAAACCATCTGTTTTTTCAAGAATAGTGTCTACGGTTATGGCCTTTGCTGTGGTATTGGTCTCGTTTTCTTTTAAAATAGAAAAGCATTACTGCGGTTCAAACTTGGTAGAAGTTTCAGTAATTTCAACACCAGAATCCTGCTGTGTTTTTGCTTCTGATGATGCTGCGCAATTGAATAAAAAATCGTGTTGTTCCAATCTCAGTCTCGTTGTTGAAGGATTTAACAATTACCAGTCTGCCCTTTCATCCGCATTTCCCTCTTTAGCGACATTTGTGGTTGTTTCAACTTTAGAAATACCTGTTGAGTTCATTTTTGAAACCACAACAAAACATTATTATTCGAGCTACAATCCCCCGCCATTGATAGCGGATATCCAAGTACGGGATCAAGTTTTTCTCATTTGATTTTAGAGTAATTTTTATATGTTCAATGCAAGTTGGATGTTTGATGTATGCATTGTTGTGCAAACACTAATTCTTTAAAAATAATTCTAAATTTATAATAATGAAAAACCTATTCATCATATTTTATTTCACACCCACTTTGTTTTTTGCTCAAGATAAAATCAAAGGTATGGTTATGGAGCCCTCAGCACAGGGTAAACATCTTCCACTGGCTGGCGCCAATGTGATTTGGGAAGGAACTTCGGTGGGCACCATCACAGATATAGACGGCAATTTTACACTGCCCTATGAAAGTACATACAAAACACTAGTGATAAGTTACGTCGGGTATAAGTCAAAAACTATTGACGTAACAAATCCAAACACCGTTATTCACATTTTGTTGGAAGCTACTGATGACTTGGAAGAAATTACTGTCACCACACGAAAAAAGGCCTCTGCAACATCTTATATCGCAGCACAAAACATCACTACTATTAGTAGCAAAGAATTACTCAAAGCTGCTTGTTGTAACCTCTCTGAAAGTTTTGAAACCAATCCATCTATAGATGTGAATTTTTCGGACGCTATTTCTGGAACAAAACAAATCAAAATGTTGGGGCTCACCAGTCCCTATATATTGATTACTACGGAAAATGTGCCTTCTGTACGAGGAGCATCACAGGCCTATGGATTGAGTTTTATTCCAGGAACATGGGTCGAAAGCATACAAGTCACCAAAGGTGCAGGAAGTGTGATTAATGGCTTTGAAAGTATTGCTGGACAGATCAATGCAGAGTTGGTAAAACCATTGACCGATAAAAAACTATTTGTAAATGCTTATGGTTCAATCAATGGTCGTCTCGAACTCAACACACATTTCAATACTAAATTGAACGAAAAATGGAGTTCAGGACTGTATATACATGCCGATAGACGAGGTGAAAAATTTGACAACAATAACGATTCTTTTTTGGATCTCCCTGTTGGCAATCAAATAAACATCATGAATAGGTGGCAATATATCAATCAAGAAAAAGGGTTAATCGGGTTTTTTAATGCTCGTTTTTTGGATGATCAAAAACAGTCTGGACAGATTGTATATGATCCCTCGGTTCATAAATTTGGGGGTAGTGTCTGGGGTAGTGAAGTTGATACCAAACGTCATGAGTTTTCAGCAAAATTGGGTTATGTCAATCCAGAAATTCCATATCAGAGTTTGGGTTTTCAATTGGCTTACAGCAATCATGAGCAAGACTCCTATTTTGGGAGTAGAACTTATGATATTGGCCATAGAAGTTTCTATACCAATTTGGTATATAATTCTATCATTAGCGATTCACGACATAAAATAAAAACTGGGATTGGTTTTTCGCACGACTCCTACAGCGAGTTTGTAAACACAACGAATTATTCTAGAAAAGAAAACTCTGTAGGCGGTTTTTTTGAATATTCATTTGATAATCTGGAAGACATCAACCTGACGGCTGGGGTGAGGATCGATCATCACAATTTGTTGGGCACTTTCATCACGCCTCGATTTCATGGGCGTTATACGCCTTGGGAAAAGTCCGCTTTGCGCTTTTCTTTTGGTCGAGGGAAGCGGTCGGCCAATATTTTCACAGAAAATCAAAAGCTCTTTGTGTCTTCACGTAGCATCAATATTCAAAGCGAAAATGGATTTATTTATGGTTTAAATCCAGAAATTGCGTGGAATTATGGTGTTTCTTTTTTGCAAGGATTTCAATTGTTTGGACGTAAAGCAGATATCGCTGTCGATTATTACAAAACTGATTTTCAAAATCAAGTAGTAGTGGATTATGAAAAACCGACAGAAATTAATTTTTATAACCTTGATGGTAATAGCTATGCACGTAGTTTACAAGTAGAGTTCAATTACTCGCCCATAGAGCGATTGGATTTTAAATCGGCTTACAAATATTATGACGTAAAAACGCAATACAATAGTGGTGAATTAGAAAAACCACTTACACCAAAATACCGTATTTTTGCAAATATTTCTTACGAATCAAAAGTGACAAATAAAGGTGGATTATGGAAATTTGACACGACCTTTAATTGGTTGAGTAAGCAGCGTTTTTCATCAACAATGCAAAGCCCAGAAGCATTTCGTTTACCTAACTATTCACCCTCGCTTTCTACCCTCAATATGCAAGTAACTAAAGTGTTCTCTGATCAATTTGAGGTGTATTTGGGTGGCGAAAACCTAACGAATGTACAACAAAGCAATCCTATTTTGAGTGCCAATGACCCGTTTGGATCAAATTTTGATAGTACCTTTGTGTATGGCCCTATATTTGGGAGTATGTATTATGCGGGATTACGATTTAAATTGAATTAAAAAACCATAACAATGAAAACAACAAAATATACCATCCTATTGATGATGTTATCCTTTTTAGGATTCGCACAAAACAAAAATGCCAAAGCAACCATTGAAGTCGATGGTGTATGTATGATGTGTAAAAACAGAATTGAAAAGGCATGTCTCAAGACCAAAGGCGTAAAATCGGCTGTTTGGAATGTAAAAACTCAGAATTTAAGTCTTATTTATGATGAACGCAAAGTGGATTTAGAAGCCATAAAATCAAAAGTAGCTGAGGCAGGGCATGACACCAAAACGGTTAAAGCAAGAGATGAAGCTTATGAGGGTTTACATCCGTGTTGCAAGTACCGCGATGAAGAAATTCAAGCAGATCACAAGTCAAATTGATTAATCTAATTACAAAAAAAGCGCTTCTCTTAGAAGCGCTTTTTTTATGTATTTAATTATTGAAATTACATCATTCCTGGCATGCCTCCGCCACCCATTGGCGGCATGGCAGGTGCATCTTCTTTGATATCTATAAGTGCACATTCAGTGGTCAAAATCATTCCAGCAACAGAAGCTGCATTTTCCAAAGCCACTCGCGTTACTTTTTTAGGATCGATGATACCTGCTTTGAGCATATCTACATAAGCGTCGCTTTTGGCATCGTAACCAAAATCGCCTTTTCCTTCTAGAACTTTATTGATGACTACACTGCCTTCGCCACCTGCATTGTCTACAATGGTACGTAATGGTGCTTCTATGGCTCTAGAAACAATTTGAATTCCAGTGACTTCATCAAGATTGACATCACTAATTTTTTCAAGTGTTTTTTGTGCACGTACAAGCGCTACACCACCGCCAGCAACAATTCCTTCTTCAACAGCAGCACGTGTGGCATGCAAAGCGTCATCTACCCGGTCTTTCTTTTCTTTCATTTCCACTTCACTTGCTGCGCCAACATAAAGGACTGCAACTCCACCAGCCAGTTTGGCCAAACGTTCTTGAAGTTTTTCTCTATCGTAGTCACTTGTTGTACTTTCTATCTGACTTTTAATTTGATTTACTCGTGCTTTGATGTCGGATGCTTTTCCAGATCCATTAACAATCGTTGTATTGTCTTTGTCTATGGTTACAGTTTCTGCAGTTCCTAACATGTCTAAGTCTGCATTTTCAAGAGAGAAACCACGTTCTTCAGAAATTACTGTTCCACCAGTTAAGATTGCAATATCTTCAAGCATTGCTTTACGTCGATCGCCAAATCCTGGAGCTTTTACCGCTGCAATTTTTAGTCCGCCTCGCAATTTGTTTACAACTAGTGTTGCAAGGGCTTGCCCTTCAACATCTTCAGCAATAATGAGTAGAGGACGACCAGATTGTGCTACAGGTTCCAGAATAGGAAGGATTTCTTGAAGGTTTGATATTTTCTTATCAAATAATAAAATGTAAGGGTTTTCAAGGTCCGCAATCATTTTGTCGGAATCGGTTACAAAGTAAGGGCTGAGGTATCCGCGGTCAAATTGCATCCCTTCTACAACATCAACATAAGTATCTGTTCCTTTGGCCTCTTCTACAGTGATTACTCCTTCTTTACCGACTTTTCCAAATGCTGTAGCAATGAGTTCGCCAATGGTATTGTCGTTATTCGCTGAAATAGAGGCAATTTGCATGATTTTTTCGGAAGAGTTTCCTACTTTTTTGGCTTGTTTTTCAAGATCACTAACAATGACCTCCACAGCTTTATCGATGCCGCGTTTGAGGTCCATTGGATTGGCGCCAGCAGCCACATTTTTAAGTCCTTCTTTTACAATTGCTTGTGCCAGAACTGTTGCTGTGGTGGTACCGTCTCCAGCCAAATCATTGGTTTTGGATGCTACTTCTTTTACCATTTGAGCACCCATGTTTTCAAGTGCATCTTCTAGTTCTACTTCTTTTGCTACAGAAACACCGTCTTTAGTCACTTGAGGTGCTCCAAAGCTTTTACTGATGATTACATTTCGTCCTTTTGGACCAAGCGTAACTTTTACAGCGTTGGCCAATGCGTCAACACCGCGTTTTAGGCCATCGCGTGCATCTATATCAAATTGAATATCTTTTGCCATTTTTTTCTTTTTTTATGAATTAAACAATTGCAAGAATATCACTCTCTCGCATGATTATATAATCTTGACCTTCAAGTTTTAGTTCCGTACCAGAATATTTTCCGTACAGGACTGTATCGCCAACACTAACGGTCATTTTTTCGTCTTTTGTGCCATCGCCTACCGCAACAACTTTTCCTTTTTGTGGCTTCTCTTTGGCGTTATCAGGAATGATAATCCCAGAAGCAGTTTTGGTTTCTGCAGCCACAGGTTCAACAAGAACTCTGTCTGCTAAAGGTTTGATTTTTAAAGCCATAATTAATTTTTAAGTTGATTTTATGATTCTACAAAATACTAAAATTGTGCCATTACAATGAAACTGACAAACTTTCAGTAGAAAAAAAATGTCAACTTTGTGTTGACATTTTGTATGAATTGATGTGCGTTTTATTCAGATTCTTCACTGGCTTCATCAGTCAGTGGAATGTTCTCAGCAGGTGCTTCAACTGCTGGAGCTGAGTTGCTGTCTGGGTCTAATGCTTTAGATTCTAAATTTCCCTCAGAACCGCCAATTGCTAAGTTTGAGAGAAGAATTAGAGCCAACAATAAGGTTGCAAGTGCCCAAGTACTTTTGTCTAAAAAATCTGTTGTTTTTTTGACACCGCCAAGTTGTTGGGTACCACCACCGCCAAAGGAAGAAGATAGTCCGCCACCTTTTGGATTTTGTACCATAATCACTACGACCAATAAAAATGCGACGATGACTATTAATACCAAAAATATTGAAAACGTACTCATGAGTTTTTATTTTTTTCTTGTAATTGTTTTAATGCTTTAATTTGGTCTGCAAATAAACTACTTTTTTCTGGATATTTCAAACTTAAAATGGTGTAGGATTGAATTGCTCTTTCGTAGTTTTTCTGTTCCACATAAATGCGCGCCAAGGTTTCCGTCATTAGTTGTTCGGGTTCTGAAGTTCGACTTTCAGCAATATTTTCTAAAACACCTTCTTCTTTTACAGGCTTTATTTTTGGATTTTTAGAGATAAAAGCGTCGATCAAGTCAAAGTTTTTTGTTTGTTTGGCGGACGGTTTTTTTTCATCACTGGATCGATCAATTGGTTTTATCGTTGTCAACTGTAGCCATTGGGAAAAGGAATGGGTATCTTCTTTGTCAAAATTCAATGGTGCACCTAGATTTAGGATTTCAGAAGCATTTTTTTCAGATTCATTCTCCTTTTCTAGAATCTCAGTTTCAGGGTTTGTGCTTACTGATGTGCCTTGAGACAGGCTGGAGATGTCTTGGAAATCGCTCACTTCCAGCATTTTAAGTCCTTCGTGGTTATTTTTTATTTGTTCTGAAACTATATTCTGTAGAAATGTTTCAGAAGTGATAAAATCAAACAAAATACTGCGGTCTGTAGTGTATGCTGCTGTGGTTTTTAAAGCTTTATTGTATTTGTAACTGTCGTTGTTTTTTAAGGATTTTAAATGCAAAGCACGAACAGATTGAAAGTAAGGAAATTCTTCAATAATTGCTTCAATCGACGGTATGTGTTTTTTCTTCAATGTTGAAGGTGAATGAAGTAATTTTGTAAAATTTAATGTATTCATACTACCAATTTGCTAGCGAAGCATTTATAATATCTTGCGTAAGACGATCGTATATTTCTGTGATGGCGGTTGTTTTTTGGGCGCCAATAAGTTGAGCACTTCCAGAGTAGTCATAAAAAAATGAAAATCGTTTTTCAAAATCAGCTTCTTCGTTATTTGTATTAATAAAACGAACGTTTATAGAAATTGTCAATCTGTTTTGAGCAGCTGTATTGCTCGCAGTTGCCGTGGTTGGCGATATGCGGTATTCTACAATTTCTCCTTCATAAATGATGTCGCCATTAGATTTTACAAGATCCAAATTGGTTTGATTCAATATGATATCTTGAAGTGCTAAAGTAAAATCACGTTCGATTCCAGGTTCAATCAAAGCAGCATTATTTTGAAAATAATTGACTTGAAAAGTTTTGGTGTCACTATCAATAGAAATTCCAGTAAATGAGTAAGCCCCACACCCAACGCATGTAGCGAAAACTCCAAAAAATAATCCAATGCGAAGCGCTTTATAAATCATATTGTTTAATTTTTCTGTACAGTGTGCGTTCCGAAATTCCAAGCTCGTCTGCAGCAAGTTTTCGTTTGCCATTGTGCCGTTCCAGAGATTTTTTTATCAATTCTATTTCTTTGTCATGTAAAGATAAGGTTTCTTCCTCTTCTTGGACATCTTCAATAAAATCAAATTTTTCTTTTGTGTCAATAATTTCAATTGAAGATTCATTAGTGTTGTGTTCCGAAAGCGCCAAAACTTGTTCTTCTTGAATAGAACTACTTGCAGATTGATCATTATATATTTTTTGGATCAAATGTTCATTTTTTTCTTGGACATCTTTATAATTGTCATTTTGCATCAATTCCATTGTAAGTTTTTTGAGGTCATTCAAATCACTTTTCATATCAAATAGGACTTTATACAAAATTTCGCGCTCTGTGCTAAAATCGCCTTCTGTTTTTTCTTTTTTGATCACTGCTGGAAGCTGATTTCCAAAATTAGGAAGGTAAGTTTTAAGTGTGTTTGCATCAATCATCCTTGAGGATTCCAGAACAGAAATTTGTTCGGCAACATTTCGCAATTGCCTGATATTTCCCGACCAGCGATAGTTTTGAAGCAGTTGAACTGCGTTGTCGTCCAAACGGATGGTTGGCATTTTGTATTTCAAAGCAAAATCACTAGAAAATTTTCTGAATAGCAAGTGGATGTCTTCTTTTCTTTTTCGCAATGCGGGAATAGGGATTTCGATGGTGCTTAAACGGTAATACAAATCCTCGCGAAACTTTTCTTTTTCTATGGCTTCAAACATATTGACATTTGTTGCCGCCACAATACGTACATCCGTTTTTTGAACCTTGCTCGAACCAACTTTAATGAATTCTCCATTTTCGAGGACACGTAACAAGCGCACTTGTGTTGTAAGAGGAAGTTCGCCAACTTCGTCCAAGAATATGGTTCCGCCATCGGCGACTTCAAAATATCCCGAGCGTGTTTGTGTAGCCCCTGTAAATGCTCCTTTTTCGTGCCCAAAAAGCTCACTATCAATGGTACCTTCTGGGATTGCACCACAGTTTACAGCAATATATTTGCCGTGTTTTCGGTGTGATAGTTGGTGTATTATTTTTGGAATAACTTCTTTTCCTACGCCACTTTCACCTGTAACCAAAACAGAAATATCTGTTGGAGCAACTTGAATTGCTTTTTCAATGGCACGATTTAGGCCTTTATTGTTTCCGATAATGCCAAAACGTTGTTTTATAGATTGAACACTTTCCATAATTTACATAGTTTTCGAATATCCAATAGCTTTTCCTTTTAGTGTTGCACTTGTGCAATCTTCAATTTTCACCATTACAAAGTCACCAATCTTGTATTGTTCTTTAGGAAATACAACAGTGGTGTTTTGTGGATTTCTTCCAGACCACTCTGCGTCCGATTTCTTTGATGTTTTTTCGATGAGTACTTCGGTCACTTGATTTAAAAATGCTTGGCTTCGTATCAAGCTGTGTTGTTGTTGCAGTTCAACCACTTCACTCAAGCGTCGTTTTTTTACAGTTTCTGGTACATCGTCTTCCAATTTGCGCTCTGCCAAAGTACCAGGACGCTCCGAGTAGGCAAACATATAACCAAAACTGTACTTCACATACTCCATCAAGCTCAGAGTATCTTTATGGTCTTGTTCAGTTTCTGTAGGAAAACCACAAATGATGTCGTGCGAGATAGCACAATCTGGTAAAAATGTCTTGACATTATTGATTAACTCAAAATATTCTGCTCGTGAATGTTGGCGGTTCATGGCTTTGAGAATGCGATCACTTCCACTTTGTACTGGTAGGTGAATATAGTTGCAAATGTTGTCGTATTTTGCCATCGTTTTGATGACCTCAAGAGACATGTCTTGTGGATTTGAAGTTGAAAAACGAAAACGCATTTTTGGTTGAGCTTTAGCGCAAAGTTCGAGTAAAGCCGCAAAATCTACTGCTGTAGCTTTTTGTAAATCAGATGCTTTTGCAAAATCTTTTTTCATTCCGCCTCCATACCACAGAAAACTGTCTACATTTTGACCAAGCAAAGTAACTTCTTTAAATCCTCTTTGTGCTAAGTCATTGATTTCTTCCAAAATACTTTGTGGATCTCTACTGCGTTCTCGCCCTCTTGTAAAGGGAACTACGCAAAACGTACACATGTTGTCGCATCCCCTGGTAATAGAAACAAAAGCCGATACCCCGTTGGAATTCAAGCGAACAGGTGCAATATCACCATAAGTTTCGTCTTTGGAAAGAATGACATTAACAGCATTTCTACCTTCCTCAACCTCTGCGATGAGGTTTGGTAAATCTTTGTAAGCATCAGGCCCAACAACAAGATCGACTATTTTTTCTTCTTCCAGGAACTTATTTTTTAAGCGTTCGGCCATGCATCCAAGCACACCAACTTTCATTTTTGGATTTTGTCGTTTTACTGCATTGTATTTTTCGAGGCGCTTGCGCACTGTTTGCTCAGCTTTGTCACGAATAGAGCAAGTATTGACCAATACCAAGTCGGCATCCTCAAGTTGAGACGTTGTATTGAATCCTTCTTTTTCAAGAATAGAAGCTACAATTTCACTGTCACTAAAATTCATTTGACACCCATAGCTTTCTATAAAAAGTTTTTTGGTGTTGTCTGGTTTTGAAGCCAAATTTAGCGAAGAACCTTGTTTGTTTTCGTCAATTACTTTCTCCATAATTAATTTTGTGTTCTCGGAACAATTAGTGTGCAAAGATACATTATTTTTCTTTTTTTATGACAAAGTGTCATGTTTTCTCTATTTCCTTTGATATCATTTAAATTTAGACTTAATTTGAAATTATAAATTTTTGAATCTTATGCCATCATTCACAGTACTAACCAAAAAAATTACTGAAGCTCCAAGAATCGATTTTGGAGATTTGTTTAACGAATCTGTTGCAGTATTCAAAAAAGTTTGGTTTCAGGGTTTTTTATTACAATTGATTACCATTGGGTTAAGTATTCCTATCATCATTTTTAATGTTTATACATCTCTAAATTTAGATCTTGATCCAAGTTCGCAAGAATTTGTAAAAGGGATATTGAACAATGAAATATCAATGGATCAATTTGGGTTGCTTATGGTTGTGTATTATGTACTGGTATTCATCATGGGAGTCGTTTCTACGCTTTTAAGTTTTGGATTTTTTAGGGTAATTAGACAAATGGATGAAGGACAGCCTTTCGAGATTTCAAACTTTTTTTACTTTTTCAACGTAACAAGAATAAAAAAATCATTGCTTTTAATTTTGGCCAATATTGCCGTTGTGATTTTGGCTTTACTTATGTGTGTTTTGCCTATTTTTTACGTTATGATTCCACTCCTGTTTGTAGCGCCAATTTATGCTTACAATGAAAACCTTTCTGTTGCTGAAGTATTTAAAAGTTCATTTCAATTGGGACACAAAAAATGGGGGATAACTTTTGCCATAACAATACTAAATGTGGTAACATTATATATACTTATTTTGTTCACTTGCGGCCTTGGCTCATTGTTTTTTGGGTGCTTTTTGCAAATGCCAGTTTATGTTTTGTACAAAAAAATCATTTCGTTTGAAAGCACTTTAATTCAGCACTAACTTTCTCTTTTTCAGTCAGTTATAGCAATAAATTAAAAACATTAAATCCTTTTTTTTTAGCTACAAAAATTAATTTTGGGAAAAAATTAAAAAACAAAATTGAAAAATTCGACTACATTTGTTGCCACAATAAAATAAATTATGGCCAAAAATCTTGTGATTGTCGAGTCGCCTGCAAAGGCAAAAACGATAGAAAAATTTCTTGGAAAAGAATTCAAAGTAGAATCTAGCTTTGGGCATATTGCCGATTTACCTTCCAAAGAATTAGGTGTAGATGTCGATGGTGATTTCAAACCAAAATATGAAGTTTCCAAAGACAAAAAGCCGGTCGTCAAGAAATTAAGAGATTTAGCCAAAAAAGCAGAAATTGTTTGGCTAGCAAGTGATGAAGATCGTGAAGGAGAGGCTATTGCTTGGCATTTGGCAGAAACCCTAAAGCTGGACAAAGCTAAAACAAAACGAATTGTTTTTCATGAAATCACAAAAACTGCAATTGAAAAAGCGGTACAAAACCCTCGTAATATCGACTATGATTTGGTTGATGCACAACAAGCGAGACGCGTTTTAGACCGAATTGTGGGCTACGAACTTTCGCCTGTTTTGTGGCGAAAAGTCAAAGGAGGACTTTCTGCGGGTAGGGTACAATCTGTTTCTGTACGGTTAATTGTGGAGCGTGAACGTGAAATACAAGAATTTCAACCTAAGGCCAGTTTCAAGGTAGATGCCGAATTTACTACAGCCAAAGGAATGCCTTTTAAAGCGAGACTTTCAAAACCATTCGAATCCGAACAAGAAGCAAAAATATTTTTAGAATCAAATAAAGATGCTGTGTTTTCTGTAGCTACGCTAGACAAAAAACCAGCAAAAAAATCACCAGCACCACCATTTACAACATCAACACTTCAGCAAGAAGCAGCCAGGAAACTCTATTTTTCTGTGAGTAAAACAATGAATATGGCACAACGCTTATACGAAGCGGGTTTGATAACATACATGAGAACAGATAGTGTAAATTTATCTCAAGAAGCGCGTAATGCCGCTGCGAAAGAAATTATATCTGCCTTTGGAGAAAATTACAGCAAAACACGTAATTTTAAAGGGAAATCTAAAGGGGCTCAGGAGGCCCACGAAGCCATTAGGCCCACAAATTTTTCGACGCATTCTGTGCAATTAGAACGCGATCAGGCACGCTTGTACGAACTTATTTGGAAACGCGCTATTGCTTCTCAAATGAGTGAAGCACAACTTGAGCGTACCAATGTTAAAATTGCAACTTCAATCCACGATAAACAATTTACAGCAAATGGCGAGGTCATCAAATTTGATGGATTTCTAAAAGTTTATCTTGAAGGTACAGACGATGAAAATTCCGAACAAGAAGGAATGTTGCCTGCTATGGAATTGAATGAACTTTTGACAAACAATTATATAGTTGCAACCGAACGTTTTTCGCGACCGCCATATCGCTTTACAGAAGCTTCGTTGGTGAAAAAATTGGAAGAGCTTGGCATTGGCCGACCCTCCACATATGCGCCAACAATTTCTACAATCCAAAACAGAAACTATGTAGAGAAAGGAACAATCGAGGGTAAGCAACGGCAGTACCGCTTATTGACCTTTAAAAGCAATGCCCTAGAAGAAAAAACATTGTCAGAAAATTACGGTTCAGATAAAGGCAAGTTGGTGCCTACAGACATTGGAATGATCGTTACTGATTTCTTGGTCAATCATTTTGAAGCCATTTTGGATTATAATTTTACGGCAAAAGTTGAGGCAGATTTTGATGCCATTGCTTCTGGCAAAGCCGATTGGACCAAGATGATGAAATCTTTTTATGGGACTTTTCACCCACAAGTTGAAGATGTGCGCGAAAATGCCAACCGTGAATCTGGCGAACGCGTTTTAGGTGCAGATCCAGCAACAGGCCGACAGCTGAGTGTACGTCTTGGAAAATTTGGGCCTATGGCGCAAATAGGTAAAGCTGATGATGAAGAAAAACAAATATTTGCTAGTGTTCCTCCAAACATGCAGTTGAGTTCAATTACTTTCGAACAAGCGTTGGACTTATTTAAATTACCTAAAGATTTAGGAGTTTATGAAGGCGAAGATGTTCTGGTTAATAATGGCCGATTTGGTCCATATGTAAAATATGGCAAAAAATTTATTTCATTACCAAAAGGTGTAGATCCTTTAAGTGTAGAAATGGATGAAGCTATAGAATTTATTAAAGAAAAAGTAAAAGCAGATGCGCCTATTTATGAATACGATGGGCTTCCAGTTCAGAAGGGGAAAGGGCGTTTTGGGCCTTTTATCAAGTGGAACAATATGTTCATCAACGTTAACAAAAAATACGATTGGGACAATCTTTCTTCTGATGATATAGAAACACTTATAAAGGATAAGATTCAAAAAGAAATCGATAAAATTGTTCACGACTGGGAAGATGAAGGTATTCGTGTAGAAAAAGCACGCTGGGGACGACACAACATTATTAAAGGAAAAACTAAAATTGAACTGCCAAAAACAGTAGATGCAGCAAAATTAACCCTAGAGGATGTCAAAGCAATTTTAGATAAAAACACTTCCAAAAAACCGACAAAAAGCCGTAAAAAAAAGAAATAAATAATGGATTTTACTACACTTTCTCCAATTTCAGATCGATTATTAGAGTCTGTTGAGTTGTCTCATTATCAGTCTCTTGGAAGAAAGTTAAAGCTACATACAGCCCATTCTATTCCTGATTTAAGCACCGTACGGATCGCAATTTTTGGTGTTTTGGAAACAAGAAATGCCATTGATCATATTGGAGAATCTTTTGAGTTGATTGAGGTTAGAAAGGCATTTTATTCATTATTTCCTGGAAACTGGAATACAGATATTGCAGATTTAGGCGATTTGATCCCCGGAGCGAGTGTAGAAGACACTTACTTTGCTGTAACGGAGCTCATTCAAGTATTACTTCAACAAAAAATAATTCCTGTTTTACTAGGTGGCAGCCAAGATATTACCTATGCCAATTATCGTGCCTACGATGCTGTAAAGCCCATGATAAATGTGGTGAATATTGATAAAAGTTTTGATTTGGGTGATTCGTCCAAACCGATTACAAATACCAGTTATTTGGGGAAAGTAATTCTAGAAAAACCTTACAATTTATTCAACTACACGGCTTTGGGTTACCAGACCTATTTCAATGCTCAAGAAGAAATAGATTTAATGGAAAAACTTTACTTTGAATACCACCGTTTAGGGGATATCAATAAGAACATCAAAACTGTTGAACCTGCCCTTCGTGATGCGGATTTGGTAACCATTGACTTGAAGTCCGTTAAATCATCCGAGGTAAGTGTGAAGCAAAAGTTTTCGCCCAATGGTTTTGATGGAAAAGAAATATGTGCCATATCACGTTATGCAGGAATCAGTAATCGAGTGTCATCGTTTGGGATTTACGAATATAGCCCTTCTCCGGATGATGAAGCAACCTCAATGCTTATCGCTCAAATGATATGGTATTTTATTGAGGGATTTAATTGTCGTGTTCAAGACGATAATTTTGAAAACACAGAAGATTTTAATAAATATACCGTGTTAGTGGAGGGGCAAGAACTAGTGTTTTATAAGAGTCTAAAAACAGGTCGTTGGTGGATTCAAACACCATTTTTATCTTTTTCAAATACTAAACAAAAAAAATACTCGTTATTAGCCTGTATGCATGAAGATTACGAGCAAGCAATCAAAGGATATATTCCAGAGCGTTGGTATAAGGCATGTAAAAAGCAATAAAATAGATATAGTTTAAGCTTTTATTAAGATTATTCATCTAAAAAAAGTTGTAATTCTAAAAATATATGGATAAGTTTACGGACTTTAAATTACAGGGGGCAACCTCAATTGACATACTTATGAAGAAAATCATATTTTTAACTTTAGCATTTGCGATCGCAACTAGCTGTGGCTCAAAAGACAAAGGAGAGCTTGTAGGCGTCAAAGGAAAGCGATGGCATCCAGAGAAACCATATGGTATGAGCCTCATTCCAGGAGGTGCATTTGTGATGGGTAAGTCAGATGACGACATAGTAGATCTTCAAGATGCACCAACTAAAACAGTTACTGTGCGTTCATTTTACATGGATGAAACAGAAATCACAAATAGCGAGTACCGCCAATTTGTACACTGGGTTAGAGATTCCATTTTAAGAGAAAAACTCGCAGAAATGGCCGATTTGGAAGGTAAAACACCAGACGACGATGGTATTGGAGAATACGCATATCTTGATGCCGGCGATCCAGAAGATTTGACTCCTTACCAACGCTATATGTTAGATACTTATGGCGATGAACAACGAAAAATTAACAAAGACGCCGATCTTATTTTTGATACAGAAGATTATCCAGACGAATTGTATGCTGAGGTCATGGATGGCATGTATTTACCCCCAGACGAGTGGTACAATGGACAACGTACTTGGGATGTAGATCAATTTGAATTTGAGTACATTTACATGGACATTGAAGAAGCCGCTAAGTATAAAGGTTTATTGAAGCGAATCGACTTTGTTGAAAAATACCCTGTAAAAGTTTACCCTGATACAACCGTTTGGATTCGCGATTTTGAATACACTTACAACGTACCTATGCACAATGATTATTTTTGGCATGATGCGTATGGAGATTATCCAGTAGTTGGAATCACTTGGGAACAAGCCGATGCCTTTTGCCAATGGAGATCCTTGTACAAAAATGGATATCAAAAATCAAAAGGAAAACAAAACGTAAACATGTTTAGACTTCCATCTGAAGCAGAATGGGAATATGCAGCAAGAGGCGGTTTGCAAGGCGCTACATTTCCATGGGGAGGACCTTATGCAAAAAATGATCGTGGGTGTTTCTTAGCGAATTTTAAACCGCTACGCGGTAATTATGCAGCTGATCAAGCACTATACACTGTTGAAGCTGATGCCTACGAACCAAACGATTACAACCTGTACAACATGGCAGGAAACGTTTCGGAGTGGGTCAACTCGTCTTATGATGCTTCATCTTACGAATATACTTCATCTTTCAATCCAAATGTGAATGATAAGGACAACCCACGAAAAGTTGTTCGTGGAGGTTCTTGGAAAGATGTCGCATACTACCTACAAGTCAGTACAAGAGACTACGAACACGCAGATTCTGCACGAAGCTTTATAGGGTTCCGTACGGTACAAGATTATCTAGGAACTGATGCAACAACAAATAATGCAACTAATTAAAAAAATTAACTTAATAATACTTTAAAAATTATAACCATGGCAAATGAAGGTAAAATCACTATCACAAATATGGTCTACGGACTTGGGGCAGCAATCGTAATTGTAGGAGCTCTTTTTAAAATTCAACACTGGCCTTATGGCTCAGAAATTCTAACCTTAGGAATGATTGTTGAAGCATTGGTTTTTACATATTCCGCTTTCGAGCGTCAAAAAGGAGACCTAGATTGGTCGCTTGTATACCCTGAACTTACAGGAGGAGCTGCTAAAGCCAAAAAAGGTAAAGAAGAATCTCCAGAAGGAATTTTGACGAAAAAATTAGATACATTACTCAAAGAAGCCAAAATTGATGGTGCGCTCGTGAAAAGTCTTGGAGAAAACATTAAAAACCTCAACGCTACAGCTTCATCTATGGACGGTTCTGCAGGAGCAACAAATAGATACAATGAGGAAATGACCAAAGCAACAGCTCAAATGGAGTCCATAAATAACCTTTATAAAGCACAACTTGAAAGCGCCAATAAACAAGCAGAAATTAATGCTGAATCAATTGAGAATGCAATTAAGTTGAAAGAGCAAATGGAATCTTTGTCTTCTAATCTATCCTCTCTAAACGGAGTGTATGGTGGTATGCTTACTGCAATGAACAACAAATAATTAGTTTTTACTGAAACTATATTAAATAACCAAAAAAACTAATTATTATGGCAGGAGGAAAAGCATCTGCAAGACAGAAAATGATAAACTTGATGTATTTGGTATTCATCGCAATGATGGCCATGAATATGTCAAAAGAAGTGCTTTCTGCATTTGGACTCATGGAGACGAAATTTGCAGAATCTAATGTGACCACTACGGAAACAAATGAAGCACTACTCGCTGATTTAATTACCAAAGCCGACGAAAAACCAGAAGAATTTGCTGTAGCTGCAAATAAAGCCCAACAAATTAATGCCATTTCAGAAGAGTTTTATAGTTATATTGAAACTTTAAAATTAGATCTTTTGAAAAACGGAGGGTACACTATTGACCCAGATACAGGTAAATTGCCTTTTGAGGCCATGGACAAAACAGACATTCTAGATGAAATGTGGTTTACAGGGGATCGTGTCACAAAGGCAGGTGCAGCTGTTCTAGCAAGAATAGAACAATATAAAACTGATGTTAAAGAAGTTTTAGGAACTGACGTAAAGTACAAAAAAGCTATTGAGCGATTTGAGAAACGCTTTAGTACAGAAAAAGTAGCCAACAAAGACGGTAAAAAAATAGACTGGTTAGACTATAACTACAAAGGGTTTCCAGCGATTGCTTCGTACACAAAGTTAACAGCCATGCAAAACGATGTGAAAGTTACAGAAGCAAGCATGTTTAACCTCTTTTTAGGAAATACCTTAACAGAAGCAGTTTCATTGAAAAACTATCAAGCCATCGTATTGGCGGATAAATCTGCATTTTTTGCAGGAGAAAAATTTCAAGGAAAAGTTGTACTCGGTAAATATGCCAACGTAACACCAACAAAATTAGTTGTACAAGGTCAAGAAATCAATGTGGCTAGTGCCATAGATTCTACTGGAGCTGCAACACTAGACTTTAATGTTGGGAATATTGGAGAAAAGAAAATTGACGGTCAGTTTACATTCCTTGAAGACGGAAAACCATTGGAAATTCCAATTATAGGAAACTACGTAGTTGTACCACGACCAAAAGAAGCTTCTGTTGCAGCAGATAAAATGAATGTTCTTTACAGAGGTCTAGAAAACCCCATGACAATTTCATTTGCTGGTGTTTCTGATAACAAGGTATCCGTTTCTGCACCTGGATTACGAAAAGCAGGAGGTCAAGGCAAATATATTATCAACCCACCCGCAGGAAGTAATAACTTAATCGTCAGTGTGACTGCAACACTTGATGATGGAAAAAAAGAGGTTTCAAAAAAATCTTTCAGAATCAAGAATATACCTAGCCCCGAAGGAAAAATTGCAGGTAAGAGCGGATCAATTAAGTTAAATAAACGTGATGTCACTACTTCACGCGTACTTGCAGATTTTGGAGATTTTGTTTATGATTTAGAGCCAACAGTTTCTGCATTTGATTTAACTGTTTTGGGAGAGACTATTACCGTTTCTGGGAATAGAATGAGTCCTGCTGCAAAAGCATTAATCAATAATGCGCCAAGACGTTCTATGGTAATTATTGACAATATTAAGGTCAGAGTAAAAGGGGTAAGTGCCCCCATAAAACCTGCATCTGCAATAACAATAAAATTAACAAATTAATATTATGAATCGTTTACCCCTATTCTTATTCGTTTTACCATTCATTGCTTTTAGTCAGGCCAATATATTGAATGCAAAATCCCCTGATGAAATTGGAATCACTTCTGCATACGACGAAGTTGACTCCGACGAAGAACCTTTAGCTTATGGGTATATCAGCGATAAAGATGTATTGTTCTCTAAAACCATTTGGGAAGAAATAAACCTCGATGAGCGCGTCAATTTCCCAATGTACTTTCCAATCGATACTTTGGTTGTTGGAAATGAGAGAAGACCACTTGTTCACTTTCTTCTAAAATCAGCTTTAGAAGGGGACTTTCCCGTGTACAAAAAAGATAATTTTAAAGATGTTTTATCACTTGAAGACTTGAATAGAAAACGGACATACAGAAAAATTCGACCAGGTGATTCGGACGACAATATTGGTTTGGAACGAATTAATAATGAAGCTGGGACTTTAAAACAATTTTTATTACAAAAAGGGGTAGATGTTGGAGAGTACGCAAATATCGATGAATCTTTGTTAAGTGATGAAGATTACAACGAACACGAATCCAAAATGGAAGAACTGATTTTTGAGAATAATCTTCTTTCTGAGGAAGAATATTCAGAAGAAATTTTCAGCTATGCCGATGTTGTAAAATACAGAATTAAAGGCGTATGGTATTTTGACAAAAGACAATCGGACTTACGCTATCGTCCAATTGCAATTGCACCAATAGTCATCACGCCACGTTCCAAGGCCAACATGAAAGAATTTAATGATCCTAACATGAAGCCAGACTATGTAGAGCTTTTTTGGGTATTTTACCCGGATGCCCGGACCTATTTGCACAAGGCAATGGCTTTCAATGACAAAAATACTTCAAAACCAATTTCTTTTGATCATTTAATAAACTCAAGACGTTTTTCAGGATACATTTATAAGGAAGATAACGTTTACCAAGACAGAGAAATAAATAATTATATTTCTGAAAATGCACTCATGCAACTTCTTGAATCGCAAAGAATTAAAGAAAAAATTAGAAATTTGGAACAAGACATGTGGAGTTACTAAAATCCATTTGAAAATTAAAACAGAACGCTTTCCAATTGGAAAGCGTTTTTTTATTTAAATTTATATTATGTCTGTAGATTATATCATTGTTGGCTCTGGGCTTGCAGGTCTAATGCTCTGCGAGCAACTCCGCGCTAGAGATAAATCTTTTGTAGTTGTAAGCAACACCTCTCAACAGGCCTCTATCGTCGCAAGTGGCCTTTACAATCCTGTAGTCCTTAAACGCTTCAATATGGCTTGGAATGCAAATCTGCACGTTCCTGTAGCACTTTCTGCTTATGCACAAATAGAATCTCTATTAGGGATTAAAATTGACGATCAACGTCCTATTTATCGAATTTTTAATTCCATTGAAGAACAAAACAATTGGTTTTTGGCTTGTGATAAACCAAAATTGCAACAATTTTTAGTTCCAAAAGCTATAGAAAATGACAATTCCAATGTTCTTGCACCCTATGGCTTTGGCGAAGTAAAATTTACTGGTAGAGTGGACACCAAATTGCTTTTGGATTCTTACCGAAATCATTTAAAATCCAAAGATCTATATCGAGAAGAAACTTTCGATTATTCTGTTTTGGAGTTAAATCATGAAGTAAACTATAAAAAAATTACAGCTAAAAAACTCATTTTTGCCGAAGGCTTTGGCTTGAAAAAAAACCCATTTTTTAACACACTTCCTTTGGAAGGAACAAAGGGTGAATTACTAGTAGTTCATGCACCAGATTTAAAATTGAACGTGATTTTAAAGTCAAGTGTTTTTGTGATTCCAATTGGCTATGATAACTATCTTGTGGGTTCTACTTATGCTTGGAACGATTATAGCAATACACCCACAGAAAGTGCCAAAAATGAACTTTTAGAAAAACTTCAAAAAGTGATTTCGTGTTCATATGAAGTCGTGCAACAACGTGCTGGAATTCGACCAACGGTAGTGGATCGCCGCCCTTTAGTAGGACAACACGAAATACACAAAAATTTATATGTGATGAATGGTCTAGGGAGTCGGGGTGTTCTTATAGCTCCAAGTATTGCTAAAGATTTAATCGCTCATATTGAAGACGATATTGCACTTACAAAAGAAATTGACATCAATAGATTTAAGTCTTAGACTTGTTGGCTAAATTTGGATCGTAGCTCATAAATAAATTAATCCAAATATTTCTCGATAGCCGCATAATAACAGGCATAAAACAAACCAATGTTCCAACAATGCAAATAAATGAAACTATAAGACTACTCCCAAAAAAGAGATTAGATATAATAAATGCCGCAACCGCAAACGCAATTCCTACTGCGTAGCTTACATACATAGAACCGTAAAAGAATGAGGGCTCAATTTTGTATTTCGTAGCACAAAAGCTACAACGCTCATGCATTTTTAGTATATCGGATAAATGATATGGATTTTTGTTTTTGTACATCGATTCTCGATGACATTTAGGGCAATTTCCAAATAAAATGGAGTAGAGTTTATTTCCTTTTTTTAACATGGTAATTTGGTTATTTTTGCAGTACTTCAAAATTACAAAAATGTAATCAAATGGAAGCTAAAACCTAAAAAATGCTAAACGTCCATCAACTTACCATTTCTTTTCAAGGAGAAGACCTTTTTGAAAACATATCATTTCGATTGCAATCGGGACATCGTGTGGGTTTGATTGGAAAGAATGGTGCTGGAAAATCCACTCTACTCAAAATTATCTCTGGTGAACTGGAACACAATTCTGGTCAAATTAGTTTTGAAAAAAAGGATTTAAAAATCGGATTTTTAAAACAGGATATTGATTTCGTGTATGGGCGCACCATTTTGGAAGAATCTTACGAGGCCTTTTCAGAACTCAAAGCACTTGAGCGTCAATTAGAAAACATCAACACACAGCTAGCTGAGCGCACCGATTATGAAAGTCAAAGTTACCACGACCTAATGGTGGATTTGAATGAGGTACAACAACAATACGAAATATTAGGGGGCTATAATTATCAAGGCGAAACAGAGAAAATTCTAATCGGTTTAGGTTTTAAAAGAGAAGACTTTGACAAACTTACCGATACATTTTCTGGAGGTTGGCGTATGCGTATAGAACTGGCCAAACTTTTGCTTCAACGAAATGATATTTTACTTTTGGATGAGCCCACAAACCATTTGGATATTGAATCAATCATGTGGTTAGAGCAATTTTTAAAAAATTATACTGGTGCTGTAGTGATTGTTTCGCACGATAAAATGTTTTTGGATAATGTAACGAATCGCACTATTGAAATTGTTTTAGGTCAA
>JAQWFW010000007.1 GCA_029238515.1 Flavobacteriaceae bacterium
TTAAATTATCCAAACTCACCTGAAGGAAAGCAAACACAAAATATTATAGATCATGTTTTATCAAGTTTAGAGAATGATTCTTTTGAAGAGTTTTCTGCAGGAAATCATTTCAAAACGATTTTTAGGTTTAACAAAGAAGAAAAAGAGCTTATAAAAGACTTTAAAAAAGAATTAACAAACTTGGTTGAGAATGAAGATGTTCTTCAATTAAGTGTCTCCGAGGATATATACAATATAAATACTACATTTGTAGTTGTTCATGGACTAAAGAGTATAAATGGAGCTAAAGGCCTTACAGCTTTAATTGATGAACAGGAAAATGAAATTTTTAAAAGACCATTTTTTGCAATTTCATCGGAAAATTATAAAACCCTTCAAATCCATAAAAACTTAGAACGTTATTTAGAAGAGTACAAAAATTAAAATACAGGATTATGTTTACAGATGCTAAAAAACCCAGATCTCAGCAAGGCTTATTATCACAGCAAAATACAATTGCACAAGGGACTGCTTTTGAAGGAGACCTCAAGAGTGAAGGCGACTTTAGAATTGAAGGTGCTATAATTGGGACACTAACTACAAAGGGTAAAGTAGTCATTGGAAGCACAGGAAAAATTAATGGAAGTCTATCTTGTAAAAATGCAGATATTGAAGGTAGTTTTAAGGGGGAGTTAGTTGTTTCTGAAACACTAAGCTTGCGCGCTACTGCTCGTGTTCAAGGTGAGGTTCAAACAGGAAAACTTGCTGTAGAACCTGGTGCATCTTTCAATGCAAATTGTCAAATGAAAGACTCTGTTAAAGAGCTCAAAACACAACCAAAACCAACCATAGAAACAAGTGCCAAATCAGGACAAACCGCTTAAAAATCTTGCTGCACTTTCTGGACTAGGAATTCAAATGGGGGTGATTGTTGGAGTTTTTACTTTTATAGGGCTTAAATTGGATCAATTTTTTTTAGAAAACAGCACCGATCTGTTTACGTTAGGATTTGTTTTAATTGGAATTTTTTTATCAATGGTGTACGTCATCAAACGCGTCAATAAATCCTCAAAAAAATAATGAATACTTTTAGCAAAACACAAGTTGAATTTATTGTCCAACTAATCTCCATCAGTCTTGTTTTGTTCGGTGGGCATAGTTATCTAGCACATTATTTTTTTCATACAACCCCTTTATTTTTCCCACTTTGGCACATCTACCTTTTTCATTTTTTTGTTACAACTATTTTGTTTTCTGTACTAAATTATAAGTACAAGTCAGGGCAAAAAAACATCTTCAACTTGTTTATGGGGCTCACTTTGTTAAAAATGATTTTAGCCATCTTATTTTTAGTACCGCTATTATTTTCTGATTTTGAAAACAAGCAAGCAGATGTTTTTAATTTCTTTATTCCTTATTTTTTGTTTCTCGCCTTCGAAATTTTAAGTGTTCTTAGAATTTTAAAAAGCACTTAAAGGGGATTATTTTTTTATCATTTTATAATTACTTTTTTGTGCTAAAAAAAACTTTAAATTTAGATGTACATTATGTTTGTCAGTTCACTTAATTGTGTGTAAATTTGCAGCGTATTTCAAATAAGGTATTTAAAGCCGAAAAAATGACATCAAAAACTTTAAAACGTAAATTCCTAACGGCGTTAATTTTAGCTGTAAGTTTTATTGGATTTGCGAAGGAGCCTGCCAAAGAAGGTGAAGAGGGGAAAGAAAAATTTGACCCAAAAGAAATGATTCTGCACCACGTCAAAGATGCTTATGGGATGCACATTGCGACTTTCAACGCAGATAAAGAAAATGAACTTCATTTGACAATTCCTCTTCCGGTGATTGTTTACACGGACAAAGGGCTAACAACATTTTCCTCCTCAGCATTTCACCATGATTATCACGGACATGAAATTGTTGAAAGAAACGGACAGCGATTCGTCAATGTTCACGAAAAGGTTTATGTTTTAGACCCAGGCGCATTGGAAGTAGCCTATGATGAAGAAGGCCACCCAATCAATGCACATAGACCAAAGTTTGATATTTCAATCACTCGTAACGTTTTAATGATGTGGGTGTCTATTTCGGTATTGTTTTTAATCTTTTTAACGGCAGCACGCAGATATAATAAATCTGATAATTATGTACCTTCTGGTGTTGCAAGTTTTGTTGAGCCGTTAATCGTTTTTGTTCGAGACGAAATTGCACGACCAATGATTGGAGAGCACAAGTACAAGCGCTACATGCCTTACTTATTAACTATCTTTTTCTTCATTTGGATCAATAATATTTTTGGGCTTATTCCTATACTGAACGGTGCGAACCTCAGCGGGAATATAGCTTTCACTTTCACCCTAGCTGTTTTGACTTTCATCATCACAACTGTAAGCGGAAATAAGAACTATTGGAAACATATTTTTTGGATGCCTGGAGTACCAGTTCCTATGAAAATATTCCTTATGCCTATTGAAATCATTGGAATGTTTGTAAAACCAATCTCTCTAATGATTCGATTGTTTGCAAACATAACAGCGGGTCACGTTATCATATTAGCATTAATGTCATTAATCTTTGTATTTAAAACTGTTGCAATTGCACCTGTTTCTGTAGCATTTTCGTTATTTATCACAGTTATAGAAGTCATCGTAACAGCAATACAAGCATATATATTTACAATATTGTCTGCCTTATATTTTGGTATGGCAACAGAAGAAGAACATCATTAACTTAAATTTTACATTATGACTATTACAGGAATTGCAGCTATTGGAGCTGGATTAGCAGCTATTGGAGCTGGAATGGGTATCGGAAGAATTGGTGGGTCAGCTATGGAAGCTATGGCACGTCAACCTGAGATGCACGGAAAGATTCAATCATCTGCATTGATTTTAGCAGCCTTCGTAGAGGCAGTAGCACTGTTTGGTGTTGTTGTCGCTTTCTTACAAGGGTAAAACACAAAATACAGAAGCAACGGTTGGTTGCTTCTGTATTTAAAACATTTAAGTTACTTAAATAAAAACACAATGGATTTAATTACACCAGAGTTTGGACTTGTTTTTTGGACATTGATAACGTTCCTAGTCCTGCTTTTTATTTTGAGAAAATTTGCTTGGAATCCTATATTAGGAGCGGTTAGCGAGAGAGAAAATGGTATAAAAAAAGCTTTAGCATCAGCTGACAAAGCCCGCCAAGAAATGGAAAACTTGCAGGCGGATAACCAAAAAATTTTGAAAGAAGCCCGTGCAGAGCGTGAAGCGATGCTTAAAGAAGCACGCGAGCTCAAAAACAAAATGATTGACGACGCCAAAGAAGAAGCCAAGGAAGAAGCCAACAAACTTGTAGCGCAAGCACAAGCTGCCATAGAAACAGAGAAAAAAGCTGCTATAGCAGATTTGAAAGCACAAGTTGCAGCCCTCACCATTTCCATTGCAGAAAAAGTATTGGGAGAAGAATTATCAAACAAAGGAAAGCAAGAAAAATTAGTAGAGTCTATGTTGGATGATACTAGTTTAAACTAAATATATATGTCAGGGACAAGAGCAGCCATTCGATATGCTAAGGCCATCTTAAGTGTGGCAGAGGACAACAATACATCAGCGAAAATTCATGAAGAAATGAATCAAATTGCTCGTGCTATTGCTTCAAATCCTGAACTGAATGAAGTACTTAAGTCACCAGTGGTTAAACTTTCAGAAAAAACAGCCGTTTTGGAACATGTTTTTTCAACCTCTGGAACAGAAGTAAAGTCTTTGTTTTCCACCTTAGCGCAAAACAAGCGTGTTGATTTACTCGAGCATATCGCATTACAATATAA
The DNA here is from genome assembly GCA_029238515.1 of Flavobacteriaceae bacterium. Taxonomy (GTDB): domain Bacteria; phylum Bacteroidota; class Bacteroidia; order Flavobacteriales; family Flavobacteriaceae; genus UBA3537. The sequence continues at coordinate 3,796 of JAQWFW010000007.1, forward strand.
GCGTTTGTACGACGAGCTCAACAATAAAGAACAAGCCACGGTAACAACAGCTGTACCGATGACTGAAGCTTTAGAAAAGAAGGTGATGGCAAAGCTTAAAACCTTATCTAGTAAAGAAGTAACCTTGACAAAAATTGTAGACGAAACCATCCTTGGAGGATTTATCTTACGTGTTGGAGATCAGCAGTACAATGCAAGTGTTTCTACCCAATTGAATGAAATAAAAAATAAATTTATAACAAATTAAACAGAACTCCTTTTGAGTTCAATGAGTTAAAAATAGATTAAAATGGCAGATGTAAAAGCAGCTGAAATTTCAGCAATTTTAAAGCAACAACTTTCAGGATTTGAAGCTACTGCTTCTTTGGATGAAGTAGGAACGGTACTCACTGTTGGGGATGGAATTGTTCGTGCATACGGACTTTCAAACGCACAGTACGGAGAATTGGTTCAATTTGACGGAGGTCTTGAAGGCATCGTTCTCAACCTAGAAGAAGACAATGTAGGTATTGTACTTTTAGGTGCTTCCAAAGTTGTAAGAGAAGGATCTACAGTAAAGCGTACAGGGCGCATTGCTTCTATCAATGTTGGTGAAGGAATCGTAGGACGTGTTGTAGATACACTTGGAGCACCAATTGATGGTAAAGGTCCAATAGAGGGTGATGTTTATGAAATGCCATTGGAAAGAAAAGCACCCGGTGTTGTATTTCGTGAGCCCGTAACTGAGCCACTTCAAACAGGTATTAAATCTATTGACGCCATGATCCCTGTAGGACGTGGACAAAGAGAGCTTGTGATTGGTGACCGTCAAACCGGAAAAACAACGGTTTGTATAGATACTATTCTAAATCAGAAAGAATTTTACGATGCTGGTGAGCCAGTATATTGTATTTATGTTGCTATTGGGCAAAAAGCATCTACAGTAGCCAATATTGCAAAAACATTAGAAGATAGAGGAGCATTGGCCTACACGACAATTGTTGCTGCCAACGCCTCAGACCCTGCACCAATGCAAGTCTATGCACCATTTGCAGGAGCTGCTATTGGAGAATATTTTAGAGACACTGGTCGTCCAGCACTTATTATATACGATGACTTGTCAAAACAAGCGGTAGCTTACCGTGAAGTATCACTTTTGCTTCGTCGTCCACCAGGACGTGAGGCCTACCCTGGGGATGTGTTCTACTTGCACTCACGTTTGTTAGAGCGTTCTGCAAAAGTTATTAATGATGATACGATTGCAAAAGACATGAACGATTTGCCAGATTCTTTGAAACCATTGGTAAAAGGAGGAGGATCCTTAACGGCACTTCCAATCATTGAAACACAAGCAGGAGATGTATCGGCATATATACCAACCAACGTCATTTCAATTACAGATGGTCAGATTTTCTTGGATGGAGATTTATTTAATTCTGGTGTACGTCCAGCGATTAACGTAGGTATTTCGGTATCTCGTGTGGGGGGTAGTGCGCAAATTAAGTCCATGAAAAAAGTATCTGGAACATTAAAATTAGATCAAGCACAATTCCGTGAATTGGAGGCCTTTGCAAAATTTGGATCTGATCTAGATGCGGTTACACTTAATGTTATTGAAAAAGGGAAACGTAACGTGGAAATATTAAAGCAAGCACAAAATGATCCTTACACAGTAGAAGATCAAATTGC
>JAQWFW010000017.1 GCA_029238515.1 Flavobacteriaceae bacterium
TTGAAGCTGAAAAAATAATAAAAATTAAGTCAAATACCCTTTTTGTCATTTTCATATAAATACAATTTAAAATTACAATCGAAATGTAATGTAAAAAAATATCCCCAAAAATAAATTATTATTTTTAGGGATAATCTGTGATCGCGACAGGATTCGAACCTGTGACCGTCTGCTTAGAAGGCAGATGCTCTATCCAGCTGAGCTACGCGACCATTCAAAGACAAAAGTCTTGAAGTCGGGGTGGCAGGATTCGAACCTGCGACCTCCGCGTCCCAAACGCGGCGCGATAACCGGGCTACGCTACACCCCGAATGGTTACCTAAAAAAAAGTAAAAAAATAAACCAAAAAAACATCAGTCGGGGTGGCAGGATTCGAACCTGCGACCTCCGCGTCCCAAACGCGGCGCGATAACCGGGCTACGCTACACCCCGTGTTGTTTTGATTTTTTTACTTGCGGAGAGACCGGGATTCGAACCCGGGCAACACTTACGCGTTGACAGATTAGCAATCTGCTCCATTACCACTCTGGCACCTCTCCTATATGTTATGAACTTATGCAATAAAATTGCGGATGCAAATGTAACTTTTCATATGCAACAACGCAAACTATTTATTTAATTTTTTAAATACATTTTTGATCTTATTCGGGGTATTCAATACGAAGGTGATACATGTTGGCAAGCTTATGCTTCAAAACCTTCTTTATAGATTCTAATTCTTTGAAAGTGATATTGGCATTCAAAAATTGAGCATCTTTGATTTGATTGGCCACAATAGTATCTACAAATGCATTGATTTTGGTTGAAGTTGGATCTTTCAAACTTTTGGATGCCGCCTCTACACTGTCACACATCATCAAAATAGCAGTTTCTTTACTGAATGGTTTTGGTCCATTATACATAAAATCTGAAGGGTCAAATTCCGTAGTCAATTCCATTTGTTTGTTATAAAAATAACGTACATAACTTGTGCCGTGATGTGTACGGATAAAATCGATAACACGATCCGGTAAATTGTATTTCTTGGCAAGTTCTACCCCTTTGATGACATGATCCACAATGATTTGTGCACTCTCTTTTGGCGACAATTCATCATGCGGATTGGTACCTGTCGATTGGTTTTCTGTAAAATATGTTGGATTTGACATTTTTCCAATATCGTGATACAAAGCTCCCACACGAACCAACATGGCATTGGCGCCAATTTCATTGGCGGAGGCCTCTGCCAAATTGGCCACATTTAAAGAATGATGAAATGTTCCTGGCGCTTTATCTGAAAGCTCTTTGAGTAATTTAGAATTCGTATCGGACAATTCCAATAGTGATAAATCGGATACCAATCCAAAGAGTTTTTCATAAGCATATATCAAAGGTTGCACAAACAATGTGGCTAAGCCACAAAGCACAAACAATAGAAAATTTTCCCATTTGAGTCCATCAATACTACCCTCATGAATGACAAAAAATGCAAAATAGGAAATGATATAAATTAAAGTAATTTGACCTACTGAGATAAACAAATTGGCACGCTTGTACAATTCAGAAACGGTAAGAATAGTTACAATTCCAGCGATGATTTGTAGGAACATATACTCATAGTTATTGGCCACCACAAAACCTAACAAAAGTACCGTAACAACGTGCGTAAAAAGACCTAATCGCGCATCAAAAAATGCTTTAAGTACAAGAGGTAAAATACACAAAGGCACTGCATAGATATAAGCCGAATTGTAATTCACAACCAGAGTGGTGAGTAAAACCATAAGGGCAATATTGAAAAAGATAAATGTGACTTTGGTGTTGTTGGAAAATATTTCGATCCTGTATTTTCTCAAAAAAAGCAAAAGCATCAACAAAGCCAAAGCGACCAAAACAGTATAAGCAGCCAAAATCCATACATAGTTGGCTTTCGTCCATACTTGTGAGGCATATTCTGATTCTAAAGATTTCAAAATAGCCAGTTTATCCCCTTGTACTACTTCACCTTTAGAAATGATTAATGTCCCTTTATCTACCCGACCACGAACCAAAACAATCCGCCCAATGCGATCTTTAAGAGCGCTTTCCGTAAGGGATGTATTGTATGTAGTATTGGGTTTTATGATATCAAAAAACAAAGACAAATAAGAGGGCAAATACGCATCATAATCAGAACTTCGAACTTTAGTTTCAATGTATGATTTCAAATCCGTTTGAAGGAAAAAATCTGCATAAGGAATGGATTTGTTTTGCGTTTTATTGACCAACACAGAAATCAACCGCTCTGAATCAAAATTATACCCCTCGGGGAGTACGCCAGAAGCATATAACTCGGAGAGGATTTGTGCACCGAATTGGTATAATTCTTCAGTTAATTTAGGGTCTTTTACTTCTAAAAAATTACGCTCGAAAACAGCATCAAAATTTCTAAAAACCTGAGTGGTTTTAGCCGTATCTACTTCAAAAAATACAGGAGATTCCTTTGAAATTTGCAATCGTTCTTCTTCTAAGGCCTGGTCCGATTTTTGAATAGCAAAATCAAATGGTGCATATAAATTTTCGGACTGCCATGGTTTCCCTTTTTCAAAGCTGTACCTAAATGTTCCGCTTTTTGGAAATAGATAAACAATCAAAAATGTAGTCGCCACAAACAAAAGCACTTTATAAAGTAAATTGTGGTTTTTATAGAATTTATTTAATGTCTGGTCCATTTCGCATATCTAATTTAATATTCAAGCCATTTATTGCATGCATCGAACAATGAATCAAAAGTAGTAAAAAGAACTTCAATTCAAGAGTAAAAATCAACAATCATCTCTAATATCTGCTAAATTTTATTTACATTAGCCAGAGAATATTTAATACTCATTTTGATGAAAGAAGTTGTCATCGTGTCTGCAGTTCGAACCCCAATTGGTAGTTTTATGGGTGGATTATCATCTGTAGAAGCTCCAAAGCTTGGCGCTACTGCTATCAAAGGTGCGTTGGACAAAATTAAATTGGACCCAAAAAGCATCGATGAAGTCTTGATGGGGCAAGTTGTACAGGCCGGTACTGGCCAAGCTCCTGCTAGACAAGCAGCAATTTTTGCTGGAATTCCCGATACAGTCCCTTGTACAACAGTAAATAAAGTCTGTGCATCTGGAATGAAAACCATCATGCAAGCCGCACAAAGTATTGCGCTTGGCGATGCTGAAATCATTGTCGCTGGAGGTATGGAAAACATGAGCCAAATCCCTCATTATTACCACGCAAGAACAGCAAAGAAATTTGGCCCTGCTCAAATGGAAGATGGCATGCAAAAAGATGGCTTAGTGGATGCCTATAACCATCAGGCGATGGGTGTTTGTGCCGATGCTTGTGCCACAGAATATGATTTTTCAAGAGAAGATCAAGATGCATTTGCGATTCAATCTTATGAGCGCTCTGCAGCCGCATGGAGTAGCGGGAAATTTGACAGTGAAGTTGTGCCTGTAGAAGTTCCTCAGCGTCGTGGCGAACCTATAGTAGTCACCACAGATGAAGAATTTAGCAACGTTAAATTAGAAAAAATCCCAGCCCTTAGACCTGCATTTACAAAAGACGGCACCGTAACCGCAGCCAATGCCTCTACCATCAATGATGGTGCTGCCGCACTTGTTCTGATGAGCAAAGACAAAGCAAAAGAACTTGGCCTGAAACCCTTGGCCACCATAAAAAGTTATGCTGATGCAGCACGTGAGCCAGAATGGTTTACGATAGCTCCTGCAAAGGCATTACCTAAAGCCCTAAATAAAGCCAACATCAGCATCAATGATGTGGATTATTTTGAATTTAACGAAGCTTTTTCCGTAGTAGGATTGGCCAATATGAAACTTTTAGGACTCGACGACAGCAATGTAAATGTAAACGGCGGTGCTGTAGCTTTGGGCCATCCTTTGGGATGTTCAGGTGCGCGAATAGTAGTTACCCTACTTCATGTTTTGGAACAAAATAATGGAGCCATAGGAGCTGCAGCCATTTGTAATGGCGGTGGCGGTGCTTCGGCACTAATTCTCGAACGAAACTAGCAGCCAAATGCAATACGGCCTGTGTCATCTTAGCATTGTCGCATTAAGAAATGAACCTTCGGACAAAAGCGAACTCACTTCGCAAGTCCTTTATGGCGAATTATTCAAAGTCCTAGAGCAACGCAAAAAATGGAGTCGTATCCGATTGAGTTATGACGGATATGAAGGTTGGATTGACAATAAACAATTCCAACTGATCGAAAAAGAAGACTACAAAATATACTCTTCAAAAAAAGAGCAACTCTGCGGCGATTTAGTCAGTTTTATTTCAGATAAAGACCATAAACTTCAACCCATTGTGATGGGAAGTGTGTTGTCTGCACAATCACTATTGAACCATGACTTTGACGGAGAAGTTCTGATTGGGCAACAGCAAAAAAATCAGCTTATAGAAACCGCACTTTTATTCCTTAATACCCCCTATTTGTGGGGTGGAAAAACCCCTTTTGGTATCGATTGTTCGGGCTTTACACAAATGGTATATCGCCTCAATGGATTCAAACTCTTACGCGATGCTTCACAACAAGCCACGCAAGGCGATGCCTTAAGTTTTATTGAAGAAAGTACCGCTGGAGACCTCGCTTTTTTTGATAATAATGAGGGGGACATCATTCATGTCGGCATCATCATGGAAAACCACCATATCATCCATGCGCACGGTAAAGTACGGATTGACCGCATAGACCACACTGGAATTTATAATGTCGATACCAAAACCCACTCCCATAAACTTCGCGTGATTAAGAGTATCGTTTAATTTTTTTTTGTAAGTTTGAGGATAAATCCTAAATCTTTTTATCATGTTTACTCCTATAGTTAAACTTTCCACAGTTTTAATTTTATCACTTTATACGTCCTTTTCAGGATGTCAAAATGTTATTTACGATCGCGAATCCGCAAACACAACGGAAAACGTTTATGATTATTCAAATTTTGATGAGCTAGACCTCAGCCATGCGGTTTCGGTCAATGTAGTTCAATCGGATACTTACAAAGTTGTAGTCAGTTGCAATGAAAAATACCAAGACGACCTTAGGGTTGTGCAAAATAATTCTACACTAAAAATCAAAATGGCGGGATGGAAAAATTACAGAAACTTGGATTTAAAATCCGAAATCCATTTGCCCTCGCTTAAAAAACTTCAAATGAGCGGAGCTTCAAGAGTAGTTCTGAATAATTTAAAAGGTCAAAATATGACCGTTGATATTTCTGGAGCAAGTTCTCTTAAAGGCAATATTGATTTGTCTAACACGCTAGAAATTGATGCTTCAGGGGCATCGAGAATTCAGCTTGAGGGCGTAGTCAAAAATGCAGATGTAGACGTTTCTGGAGCTTCCAGTGTCAAAGGGCTAGATTTGGTCATCAATGACAAGTTGCGTTTAGACGCTTCAGGGGCAAGCAATGCCAAATTAATCGCCAATGGCCGCATCAAAGCTGACCTCAGCGGTGCCAGTTCATTTAAATATGGTGGCGATGCCGATAAGGTCAATATCCACTCTACCGGGGCTTCGAGTTCGAGGAAGTTGTAATTTTTTATCAAATATCCAATAGCTTTTTCGGTAAACTCAAAAAGAGTCGAAAGGTGCGGATATATACTAGTTGTGGTGCATTTGACGCAACCATTTTTAAGAAACTTCATCCTCTAAAAGAAAAACCATAACGAAATGAAAAAAATATTAATCCTAACGATAATCGCAATAGCAGTATTGAGTTGTTCAGATAATGATGACAATGGAAATTTAAATAATTGTGATTTTGCGTCTATTGTAAGTACTGAACAATACGAAAATGCACCTTCTGACCAGTTAGCTATTAATAGTTTAGAAATTAATGGTGATTGTTTGAAAATTAACTTTAGCGCAAGTGGTTGTGATGGTAATTCTTGGGCGTTGAAACTTATTGATTCAGAACATATTTTTGAATCATTCCCACCACAAAGAAACTTAAGGTTATCTTTTAAAAATTGGGAAGACAGTCTAGCATTCATCACAAAAGAATTGACTTTTGATATTTCAAACTTACAAGTAGATGGAAACAAAGTTCAACTGAACCTAACAAATTCTGAAAACTTGAACATCTTGTACGAATATTAATGAATTACATAAAACCAGATATTTTGAGATTAAAAAAACTACTTAAAAACAAGTTCTTTATTTCTATTCTTGGGGCTGTAGTTATAACACTAAGTCAAGGTGGTTTTGAGTTGAGTTTTTTTATAATTTCATTTGTTGTGTTTTATGCTTTATTTTGGGGGTATGACAATCCTTGAGAAAAATAACTTTTACAAAAAAAAGCCCATACAGTGTATGGGCTTTTTTTTGTAAAAATCGAATTGTTATTGTTCTAAGCTATTGGCCAAGTCTTTATATTCTTTGGCTTTGGCATCATTACCAGTAGCAGAGAAAATATTAGACAGAGTTTTAGCGGCTTGAACATTTGTAGGATCAGCAACAAGAGCTTGTTCCAAATAGGGAATAGCGTCCAAATACAGTTGGTTTCGTTCTTCACGAAGTTCGTCGTAGCGACGGTCATCGGCAGCAGAGGTCCCAAGGTTGTTCATTTCATCAATAATGGATTCTTCTTGACCTAAAATCAATGCAGCAATATTTATGTACGCATTGGTATACTTAGGATTGATTTCTATTGCACGCTGATAGTATTTTTTGGCGTTGGCAACATCATTGGCCTCAGCGGCAAGCACCCCTAAATTGTATTGTAATTCGGCATTATTTGGGTCTCGTTCAGTAGCATATTCCAAAAGTTCTTTAAATTTTTGGGTGTTCCCCATAGAATAATGCACGTTCGCCTCTGTCAGCACCAAATTCAAATCATCAGGATTTTCGGCTCTGGCCTCACGCATGGCCTCAAGAGCTTTTTCCGTTTCACCACGTTGATTGTAAATCAAGGCCATATTTTTGATGATTTCTGGGTATTTAGATTTTGTATTTTTTTCTGTAGGGTTGATATGTGTTTTGGTTTTTACAGACACATCGCGTAACACTTTACTGTCAAAAGGTTCTACTTCGTTGGTCTCTTTGTTTACAGCAAAAAATTGCTTTTCAATTCCAGTAAACCCTAACGATTTCAACTGTTCATACATCGCCAAGGACTTATCATATTGTTGAGCATTTACAGCCGATGATGCCGCGTAATACAAATAAATTGTATCCTTTTGTGAAAGTTTATAGGCATTTGAAAAATAATCTGTGGCAGATGAATAATCATTGGTAGAGGCAAAATCACTTCCTTTGGTCAGTAAGTGATTGATTAATTTTTGTAAATGCATGCCTTTTTCTTGGGTTGGAACAGCTGAAGTAACATTACCAAAGGCCTCAACAGATTGGTCAATCTCTGCCGAAGTAGCCGAACCATTTTTGAAAAACAATATGCTCTGGTAAAGATAGTACTGACTTTTTTGTTTTTCATCCATTGCATCTAAAAATGATGCAGCCGCTGAAAGTCCAGTAGATGCTTTTTCGAAATTCCCTCGATCCAACTCTTTACCAGCTGTACGAAGTTCTTTTTTTTGTGCATTTATGGACCATGCAAATGTAAGTAGGAGTCCAAAAATTAGGTAATTTTTCATGATTTGTTGTATTAAAATTATGCTTCTGTTTGTGTGTCGTTTGTTGTGTTTTCTGGATTCGATGTTTCTTCAGAAGATGATGTTTCAGTATTTACATCTTCAGTTTCCTCTTCTTCATCTTCTTTCATCACTTTTGCAACAGCAGCAATAGAATCATTACCTTTAAGATTGATGAGCTTAACACCTTGTGTGGCCCGCCCCATCACTCTTAAATCTTCTACCGCCATTCGAATGGCAATTCCAGATTTGTTGATGATCATCAAATCGTCTTCGTCTGTTACGTTTTTAATAGAAACCAAACTTCCTGTTTTGTCGGTAATTGAAATGGTTTTCACACCTTTTCCACCGCGGTTGGTAATGCGATAATCTTCCAGACTAGAGCGCTTGCCGTAGCCATTTTCAGAAACTACCAAAATGTTACTTTCCATATCATCTACAGATATCATGCCAATAACTTCATCGGTGTCATGAGCAAGTGTAATTCCACGAACACCTGAGGCACCTCGACCCATTGGGCGGGTTTTAGCTTCCTCGAAACGAATGGCTTTCCCAGATTTTAGAGCAAGCATAACCTGACTTTCTCCTGTGGTGAGCTTGGCTTCAAGCAGCTCGTCACCATCTTTGATGGTAATGGCATTGATTCCGTTTGTACGAGGACGAGAGTATTGTTCCAAAGAAGTTTTCTTTACTTGACCTTTTTTGGTCGCCATGATGACACAATGCGCATTGATGTACTCCTCGTCTTTTAAGTTTTGCGTACAAATGAATGCTTTGACTTTATCGTCTTGCTCAATATTGATCAAGTTTTGAATAGCACGACCTTTTGATGTCTTACTGCCTTCTGGGATTTCATAAACACGCATCCAGAAACATTTTCCTTTTTGAGTGAAAAACAACATGTACTGGTGATTTGTGCCCACAAAAAGGTGTTCCAAAAAGTCTTCGTTTCGCGTGGTAGAGGCCTTTTGCCCTACTCCTCCTCTATTTTGTGTTCTGTACTCCGTCAAAGAAGTACGCTTGATGTACCCGGCATGAGAAATAGTAATTACTACTTGCTCGTTAGGGATCATATCCTCAATAGATAAGTCTCCTCCAGCATACTCAATGGTAGAGCGACGCTCATCACCATACTTTTCTTTCACTACCACCAACTCATCTTTGATGATTTGCATACGGCGGTCTTTTTTGTCCAAAATATCTTTTAAATCCTCAATGGTTTTCATGAGTTCTTCATATTCTGAGCGCAACTTGTCTTGTTCTAATCCTGTGAGTTGACGCAGGCGCATCTCAACAATAGCTTTGGCTTGAATTTCACTCAGTTCAAAACGTTTGATAAGCTTTTGTCGTGCTTCATCTGGATTTGACGAGCCGCGAATGATTGCAATCACTTCATCAATATTATCAGAGGCAATAATTAATCCCTCAAGAATGTGTGCTCGTTCCTCCGCTTTGCGCAACTCATAAGTAGTTCTGCGCACTACAACTTCATGACGGTGCTCTACAAAATGATGAATCATATCTTTAAGATTCAACATTTCTGGACGACCATTGACGAGAGCGATATTATTGACGCTAAAAGAGGATTGAAGTGCTGTATATTTGAATAATTTATTGAGAACGATGTTTGGAATGGCATCACGCTTTAACACATAAACGATACGCATTCCGTTTCGGTCAGATTCATCACGAATAGTAGAAATTCCTTCTAGTTTTTTATCATTGACCAAATCAGCAGTTTTCTTAATCATGTCTGATTTGTTAACCTGATATGGAATTTCATTAACAATGATGCATTCTCTTCCGTTGACTTCTTCAATATTAGCTTTAGCACGAATCACAACACGACCACGCCCTGTTTTGAAAGCTTCTCTAACGCCGTCATAACCATAAATAATTCCGCCTGTTGGAAAATCTGGTGCTTTGACATGAGTAATCAATTCATCAATTTCAATAGCGTTATTATTAATATAAGCAGTAATGCCATCTACAACTTCAGAAAGATTGTGGGGAGGCATATTTGTGGCCATACCAACTGCAATACCTGATGCACCATTAACCAACAACCCTGGGATACGTGTAGGAAGAACCGTTGGTTCTTGTAGGGTGTCATCAAAATTCAGTTTGTGATCAACCGTTTCTTTATCGATATCTGCAAGCATGTCCTCAGAAATTTTCCGCATTCTTGCTTCTGTATATCGCATTGCTGCAGGACTATCGCCATCGATTGAGCCAAAATTCCCTTGACCATCGACAAGCATGTAGCGCAAACTCCATTCTTGAGCCATACGCACCATAGTATCATATACCGAAGTATCGCCATGAGGGTGGTATTTCCCTAGAACTTCTCCAACAATTCTAGCCGATTTTTTATGTGCAGAATTTGACCTTACACCCAACTCATGCATTCCATACAAAACACGACGGTGAACAGGCTTAAGACCATCTCGAACGTCAGGTAATGCTCTGGAAACAATAACCGACATCGAATAGTCGATGTATGCCGATTTCATTTCATCTTCAATGTTTATGGGAATTAACTTTTCTCCTTCTATCATAGGTTGATTTTATTGCAATTATTATATTTAAGCTAATATAAAACAATCGTTTTTTTTGGGAGTAAAAAAAGTGGTTTTTTTTAGTGTATTTTATCAACAATTTTAAGAGGTAAAGCGTTGATAAATACAAGTCGGAAAATTTTGATTTTTAATAGTTTTTAATATCATTTGTAAGATCAAATTTTATTTGAGGTATAGTTTTTGAATTATGACTTATAAAATTCGTATTTTTATACAAAATATTTTCTATGGATGACAACTTTTCACCCCGAGTTAAAGATGTGATTTCTTTCAGCAAAGAAGAAGCATTACGTCTAGGACATGACTTTATTGGAACCGAACATTTGATGTTGGGCTTGCTTCGTGATGGACACGGCAAAGCAGTAGAAATCTTAAATGCACTTGATATTGACTTAAGTCAACTGCGCCGTAAAGTAGAAATTTTGAGCCCTGCAAACCCCAACATTAATGTAGTTACTAATGAGAAAAAAAATCTACACCTTACACGCCAAGCAGAACGTGCCCTAAAGACCACCTTTTTAGAAGCCAAACTTTTTCAAAGCAAGTCAATCAATACCGCTCATTTGCTCTTGTGTGTTTTGAGGAATGAAAATGATCCTACCACAAAATTACTCAACAAATTACGAGTCAACTACGACAATGTAAAAGAGCAGTTCAAAAACATGATTACAAGTAGTGATGATGATTATATCGATACACCAAAAGCAGAGTCTTTTTCAGAAGAAGAACCCACTGATGATAAAGAAAATTTAGGTGCTTTTGGCCAAACAACTTCAACCAAAACAAACAAAAAATCCAAAACCCCTGTTTTAGATAATTTTGGACGCGACCTAACAGCTATGGCCGAAGAGGGAAAACTTGACCCTGTAGTAGGCCGCGACAAAGAGATTCAGCGTGTTTCACAAATTCTGAGCCGAAGAAAGAAAAACAACCCTCTACTAATCGGAGAACCTGGAGTAGGTAAATCCGCAATTGCTGAAGGGCTTGCCAATAGAATTGTTAAACGTAAAGTGTCTAGAATCCTTTTCAACAAACGCGTAGTCACACTAGACTTAGCAAGTTTAGTTGCAGGAACCAAATATAGAGGCCAATTCGAAGAACGCATGAAAGCGGTCATGAATGAATTGGAGAAAAATGACGATGTTATTTTGTTTATAGACGAAATTCACACTATTGTTGGCGCTGGAGGCGCAACAGGAAGTCTTGATGCTTCCAATATGTTTAAACCGGCTCTAGCCAGAGGAGAAATCCAATGTGTGGGTGCTACAACACTTGATGAATACAGACAATACATCGAAAAAGATGGCGCTCTAGAACGACGTTTTCAAAAAGTTATTATCGAACCAACATCTGTCGATGAAACTATTGAGATCCTGAACAACATCAAAAATAAATACGAGGAACACCACAATGTAGACTATACCGACGAAGCCATTGAGGCCTGTGTCAAATTGACAAGCCGCTACATGTCTGACCGTTTCCTTCCAGACAAAGCAATTGATGCTTTGGATGAAGCCGGATCAAGAGTACACATCAAAAATATTGATGTCCCAGAACAAATTGTAGAACTAGAAACAGAATTAGAAGCTGTTCGCGCTACGAAAAATTCTGTCGTCAAAAAACAAAAATACGAAGAAGCTGCAAAGCTACGTGATGACGAAAAAAGACTCGAAAAAAGCTTGTCTGAAGCCCAAGAAAAATGGGAAGAAGAGTCCAAACTAAATAGAGAAATTGTTACCGAAGAAAACGTCGCAGAAGTCGTTTCGATGATGACTGGGATTCCAGTGAATCGAATTGCACAAACTGAAGGCAACAAGCTTTCGTTATTACCAGAGCTTATCAATGGCAAAGTCATTGGCCAAGATGAGGCGGTCTCTAAGGTTGTCAAAGCTATTCAAAGAAATCGTGCGGGACTCAAAGACCCAAACAAGCCCATTGGCTCATTTATATTTTTGGGGCAAACAGGCGTTGGAAAAACACAATTAGCCAAAGTACTCGCAGGCGAATTGTTTGATAGTACCGATGCTTTAATCCGCATTGACATGAGTGAATACATGGAAAAATTTGCCATTTCTCGTCTAGTAGGTGCACCTCCAGGATATGTCGGTTACGAAGAAGGTGGACAGCTCACCGAAAAAGTGAGACGAAAGCCCTATGCTGTTATTCTTCTGGATGAAATTGAAAAAGCACATCCCGATGTATTCAATATGCTTCTCCAAGTTTTGGATGATGGATTTTTAACAGACAGCTTAGGACGTAGAATTGATTTTAGCAACACTATCATCATAATGACCTCTAATATTGGGGCTCGAAAACTCAAAGATTTTGGAACGGGTGTTGGATTTGGTACGGCTGCGCAAAAACAGCAAGAAAGTGCCAATGCACGTGGGGTGATTGAAAATGCATTGAAAAAAGCATTTGCTCCTGAATTCTTAAATAGAATAGACGATGTTGTTGTATTTAATACACTAGAAAAAGAAGACATTGATAAAATAATTGACATCGAATTGGCAAAACTTTTGGAGCGTATTTCAGAACTTGGATACCACTTAAAACTCAGCAAAAAAGCGCGTAGTTTTATCGCAGAGAAAGGGTTTGATAAGCAGTACGGAGCACGACCACTCAAGCGTGCCATTCAGAAGTATGTAGAAGATGCTATAGCTGAGGAAATTATTAAATCTAATATCCAAGAAGGTGACAGTATTACAATGGATATTGGTAAAAATGATACTGAACTCAAAATCAAAATCACCAGTGCCAAAAAATCTGAAGAAAAATAACACATTAAAATAGCTTATTCCAAATTAAACCCTTGCCAAACGCAGGGGTTTTTTATACAGTAAAACGTTCAAAAAGCACATCACTATCAAGTTTAAGTGAGCGCATAAAAGCGATAGTTTTTTGTATGTCTACATACAATGGCTTATCAGATTCCGTAAATGGAACTTCTGCTCGAAATGAGGTTAAAAATTGCGTCAAAAAAGGCGAAGTTTTTAGTGAACGCATGGCTAATGCTTGAGAAGCATTCATCAATTCAATGGCTAAGATTCGCTCTACATTTTCTACAATTTCGAGTGCCTGAGTAGCTGCATTTGCACCCATACTCACATGGTCTTCTTGTCCATTGGAAGATACAATAGAATCTACACTTGCAGGTGTAGCCAACTGTTTGTTGGCACTTACAATACTTGCTGCTGTGTACTGAGGAATCATATATCCTGAATTCAGTCCTGGTGATTTTACCAAAAATGATGGTAACCCACGCTGACCAGATATCAGTTGATATGTTCGACGTTCTGAAATACTCCCAAGTTCTGACATGGCAATCTTGAGAAAATCCAAACTCAAGGCCAAGGGTTGGCCATGAAAATTCCCTCCTGAGATAATTTTATCGGCATCCACAAAAATATTTGGATTATCGGAAACTGAATTAATTTCCGTCAGAACAACAGATGAAACATGTGCCAATGCATCTTTTGTAGCCCCATGAACTTGTGGCATACAACGAAACGAATATGGGTCCTGAACATGTGTTTTTTCTTGATTTGTTAGAGGGCTATCTTTTAAAAAATTAGTGATTCGTTGTGCTGTAAGAAGTTGCCCTTTGTGCGGCCGAACCAATTGCACCAAGGGGTCAAAAGGTTCTAAACGCCCATCGAATGCATCTAACGACAATGCACCAATAAGGTCAGAAAAATAAGAAAGCTCATACGATTTCAACAAACAATGTATGGCATATGCCGACATGAATTGAGTTCCATTAAGCAATGCTAGCCCCTCTTTGGATTGAAGTTTAACAGGACTTAAATTAAGTGTATTTAAAACCTCTTGAGTGGGGTTTTTTTCGCCATTGTGCCAAAGCTCACCTTCGCCAATAAGACACAAGGCCACATGCGCCAATGGCGCCAAATCCCCTGAAGCCCCTAAAGAACCCTGTGTGTAAACTACAGGCAGTAAGTTTAGGTTATAGAAATCAACAAGCCGCTGAACTGTCGAAAGATGTACTCCACTGTGACCATTGGCCAATGACTTTATCTTAAACAAAAGCATTAACTTGACAATACTTTTAGGAACAAATTTTCCTGTGCCACAAGCATGAGAACGTACTAAATTTTCTTGAAGTTGAGCCAATTGGTCCGTACTAATTTGCACATCACACAAGGAACCAAAGCCAGTGTTTATTCCATAAATTGGTGCCTCCGAACGCTTCATTTTTTCATCCAAATACATTCTACACTTCACAATTCTTTTTTGCACTTCATCTGACAACTCAATAGAATCTTGATTTATGATCAAATCGTTGAGGGTAGAAAAATTCAAAGGTTTAGAAGTAATGCTGTGCATAATTGCGCTTAAGGAATCTCTCAAAATTGCGTTTTTAAACGAATATTTCCAAATATTTGAGGCAATTAATTTATTATGTATAATTTTGAAAAGGAATGCCAAAACAACGTCAAAGGCAAAAACAAAGTGAGTAACACAACTAAAAAAAAGACCAATTCATCCTTTCTAAATTACCTTAGTGGCCAATGGTATCTTGAACGAACTTATGACAACGGATCAAAAGTTATTGGTACTGCTAATGTTGTAAAAAAAACCAACTCAGAGTATGAATACAGCGAAGAAGGAGTAATGACTTTGTCGGATGGAAAAAGCTTGGTTTGCTCTAGAAAATACATCTACAAACCAATTCCAAATGGTTTTGCAATATATTTTTTTGAAACCCCATCAAAACTATTTCAAAATGTTGTTTTGAAAAATAATAATGGGACTTTATGTGCTCAAGCTACCCACTTTTGTGTCAATGATATTTATGCCTCATCCTATTCCTTCTTTCCAGATGATCATTTCGAAATCACTCATGTGGTACGAGGACCAAAAAAAACATACACTTCCAAGGCCATTTTTAGCAAAAATAAAGTGTGAAAAAAAATTATTACTTTTGAATATTAATGTACAATCCTTAAATCACTTGTTATGAATAATTCCTATGCTTTCATATTTTTTATTGCGCTTTTAATCATTGGTTGTCAAAACCCCAAAGACCATGTAGAACTTTCTGGGAAAATTATTGACCAAAATTCAGACTCAATAGTACTAAGTAATAGTGATGGATACAGAAAAGTAATCGAAGTCAGCAGTGATGGAACATTTTCGGATACATTAAAAGTTGAAGAAGGACGCTTCAGACTATATGATGGAAATGAATATGGTACTATTTTCTTAAAAAATGGGAATTCCACCTCTTTTACATTAGACACCAAAGCTTTTGATGAAACACTAAAATTTGAAGGAGATGACGCCGATAAAAGCAATGTCCTTATAGCTTATAATTTACTTCAAGAAAAATACCTTGACAGCGAACTTTTGTACAAAACACCAGAAGAGGTCAAAAATACTTTTAATAAACTAAAAGCAGATTTTGAATCCCTAAAATTGAAATACCCCTACATAGACAGCACGTACTTCGCAGCAGATGATGAAGGATTTGATAAAATGAAATTAAGCTATTTGAGATATTATGAAAACCAACACGCGCTTAAAAAAGAACTCGCTGGCAAACCCTCTCCTGCTTTTACAAATTATGAAAATTTTAAAGGAGGTACTTCTTCTTTAAAAGATTTTAGAGGAAAATATGTGTATATCGATGTTTGGGCCACCTGGTGCGGTCCTTGTAAGATAGAAATTCCTTTTCTAAAAGAGTTAGAAGCAAAATTCCACAATAGAAATATTGAATTTATAAGTATTTCTGTCGATGATGCCCGACGTAGTGGTACAATGGACAAAGCATATAAAGCTTGGAGAACTATGGTGGCCGATAAAAATTTAACAGGAACACAACTCATTACAGGTAATGGTTGGGACGTAGAATTTATTAAAAAATATAAAATTGACGGGATTCCACGATTTATACTCATTGATCCAAAAGGTAATATTATAGATCCCGATGCACCAAGACCATCAAGTGCAAAACTCACAACACTACTCGAAGAACTAGGTGTATAATTAACTTATATAATCTATAAGCAACAAGCTATTTATCTGTTCATGTGAGGCATGAGCAACAGCTTTGCCGTTTTTTATTACTAAAAGTTGTGGGGATTGGTGAGTAACTTCCAATTGTTGAGCAATTGCATTTGAAATAGCACGATAGCTCAGCAAATCCAAATACCAAGCACTGAAATCTTGCTCAGAAAAACTGTATTTAGATTTAAATTCATTCAACACAAAACTACTAATGCTACATCGAGTAGAATGCTTAAAAATAAGTTGTGGAACCCTGTAAGAAGATGCCAATAGTACATCAAGCTGCTCCATGGTTTCGAGCGCTGAACCTGGCCAATCTACTGATTTATTATTCAAAAATGAATCAAAAAACCCCATAATCTATAGCTTTGATTTATAAAAGATGACTAAACGTCAGTTTTTTAGTTAAAAATATGTCGATTTGTCTGATGTTATGCTCTGGTAAGGAAATTGAGCAAGAATCAAAAAAACCCATTATGAACTTTGACAATTATACAATAAAAACACAACAAGCGCTACAACAAGCGCAACAAATTGCACAACAATTTGAACATCAACATATAGAAAATGAACACCTCTTTAAAGGAATACAAGCGGTGGATCAAAATGTGATTCCATTTTTACTAAAAAAACTGGACATCAATACTGCACTATTAAATCAAATTATTGATAAAGAACTGGAACGCTTTCCGAAAGTTAATGGAGGTCAACAAATGCTTTCAAAAACAACAGCAAAAACCCTTAACGATGCTAGCATAATCGCTAAAAAATCGAGTGGTGAGTTTGTCTCTATCGAAGATTTATTTTTGGCCATCTTCAAATCCAAAAGTAAAATTGCGCAAATCCTTAAAGATCAAGGTGTTTCGGAAAAAGATGTAGAAGCAAGTATTGCCGAACTTCGAAAAGGCGAAAAAGTGACCTCGAAAAGTCAAGAGAATAATTATAATGCTTTAAAAAAATATGCCAAAAACTTAAATCAATTGGCACGTGACAACCGTTTAGACCCTGTAATTGGCCGTGATGAAGAAATCAGACGCATCTTACAAATTCTGTCGAGAAGAACAAAAAACAACCCTATTCTAATTGGTGAGCCGGGAACAGGAAAAACAGCAATTGCAGAAGGGCTTTCGCACCGTATTGTGGCTGGAGATGTTCCCGAAAATTTAAAAGACAAACAAGTTTTTGCATTAGATATGGGTATGCTCATTGCTGGGGCAAAATATAAAGGTGAATTTGAAGAGCGCCTAAAATCCGTCATTAAAGAGGTTACTCAAAGCGACGGAGATATTGTTTTGTTCATCGATGAAATTCACACCCTTGTTGGTGCTGGTGGTGGCGAGGGGGCTATGGATGCAGCCAATATTTTAAAACCTGCTTTGGCACGTGGAGAACTCAGAGCTATTGGAGCAACAACATTGGACGAATATCAAAAATATTTTGAAAAAGATAAAGCACTCGAGCGTCGGTTTCAAAAAGTACTGGTCGATGAACCCGATCAAGAAAGTGCTATCTCTATTTTACGTGGAATTAAAGAAAAATATGAAACACACCACAAAGTACGCATCAAGGATTAAGCCATCATTGGCGCAGTAAAGCTTTCTTCGCGCTACATCAGCAACCGATTTCTACCCGACAAAGCCATAGACTTGATGGATGAAGCGGCTTCAAAATTGAGAATGGAAATCAACTCGAAACCTGAAGAATTGGATGTTTTGGACCGCAAAGTCATGCAGTTGGAAATTGAAATTGAGGCCATCAAACGAGAAAAAGACAAAGATAAACTCAAAGCGCTGAGTGCAGAACTTGCACAGCTTAAAGAAGAACGCAACTCGCTGGAAGCTCAGTGGCAAAATGAAAAACAATCAGTCGAAGCTGTTCAGTCTGCAAAATCTGAGATTGAACAATTGAAAATTGAAGCCGAACGCGCCGAACGACAAGGCGATTATGGAAAAGTTGCCGAGTTGCGTTATGGTAAAATAAAAGAAGCGCAACAACAACTGGAAGATGCTCAAAAAAAATTGTCGGCGAATCAAGATTCTGCACTTATTAAGGAAGAAGTTACCTACGAAGATATTGCTGAAGTCGTTGCAAAGTGGACTGGCATTCCAGTTACAAAAATGATGAGCACCGACCGTGAAAAATTACTAAATTTAGAGGAAGAATTACATAAAAGAGTGGTTGGGCAAGAAGAAGCCGTTGCCGCAGTGAGTGACGCAGTCCGCAGAAGTCGAGCAGGACTTCAGAATCCAAAAAAACCGACAGGAACATTTTTGTTTTTGGGAACAACAGGAGTAGGAAAAACAGAGTTAGCCAAAACGTTGGCTGCCTATTTATTTGATGATGAAAATGCATTAACCAGAATCGACATGAGCGAATACCAAGAACGTCATTCGGTAAGTCGACTTGTAGGCGCACCTCCGGGTTATGTAGGATATGATGAAGGCGGTCAGCTTACAGAAGCTGTACGAAGGAAACCCTACTCTGTAATTCTTTTGGATGAAATTGAAAAAGCGCATCCCGATACGTTCAATATTCTTCTCCAAGTTCTCGATTAAGGTCGATTGACAGACAACAAAGGACGCTTAGCTGATTTTAAAAACACCATCATCATCATGACCTCAAATATTGGTGGTGAAATTATTCAAGATAAATTTGAAGCTTCAGCAGGCGATGCATCAGCGATGGAAACCGCAAAAGTTGAAGTTTTAGGATTGTTAAAAAAAATGGTGCGCCCCGAATTTCTAAACCGAATAGACGACACTATTATTTTTAACCCATTGAGCGAAGAACACATAAAATCCATTGTAAAACTGCAATTGAAAAACTTATCACAAACTTTACAAGAACAAGGCGTTATTTTTGATGCAAGCCCAGAAGCCATTGCTTATTTGGCTCAAAAAGGATATGAGCCAGAGTATGGAGCGCGCCCTGTAAAACGTGTATTGCAGAAAGAAGTGCTGAATACATTGAGTAAGAAACTTCTCTCTGGAGAAATTAATTCAAATAGCATAATCTTGATGGATGCTTTCGACAACGCATTGGTTTTTAGAAATCAAAAAGAAAACATACCAAAAGAATTGTAACAAATTCAGATTCTTTTCGTCTATATAGTATGTTGGTTAGTTGGAAAAGCGGTGCTTAGTGTAGAAATACACTGGTGCTGCTTTTTTTAATCAAAAAATTATTGAACAGCATTGAGATATCAATTGATTATTTGATTAGTTTTGAACTGAAATGAAAAAGTCTGTAAACATTCTTAATAAAAAAGCACGTTTTTCGTACGATCTTTTGGATACGTACACAGCGGGTATTGTGCTTACTGGAACAGAAATCAAATCGATTCGTGCCAGTAAAGCTTCCATTGCAGAGAGTTTTTGTGAATTTAATGAAAAAGGCGAACTTTTTGTGATTAATATGACCGTTCAAGAATACGATTATGGAAATCATTTCAATCACCGACCAAAAGCGGAACGCAAACTTTTATTGAATAAAAAAGAGCTCAAAAAACTTGAAAAAGAAGTTAAAAATACTGGACTTACCATCATTCCATTGAAACTTTTTATAAATGAAAAGGGCTTTGCAAAACTTAATATTGCACTAGCCAAAGGAAAAAAATTATTTGACAAACGAGAGAGTATCAAAAACAGAGACAATAAAAGAAATTTGGATCGTATCAAAAAAAATTTTAAATCCTAATTAAGTAAAATCATGAAGAATCTTTTTCTGCTTGTATTGCTATTGTTTACAACGTATGTACAAAGCCAAATTGAAGGCAGTGTTACAGACAAAAAAGGTGAAGCACTCCCTTACGTCAATATTTTTATTGAAAATACCTACAAGGGCACCACCTCAAATGAAGATGGTCAGTATGAACTAAACATTTCACAACCTGGAAATTATACCATTGTTTTTCAGTTTTTAGGATATAAAACACTGACCAAACTTATTGAAGTAGAAACATTTCCATTTGTGTTAGATGTGGTCTTGGAAGAAGAAAACATCAACCTAAAAGAAGTCGTTATTAATGCTCAGGAAAATCCAGCCAACCGCATCATTAGAGCGGCCATCGCGAAACGTAAATTCTACTTAGAAAAGTTAAATGCCTTTACAGCAGATTTTTATTCTAAAGGCGTAATCCGAATTATTGATGCACCAGAAAAATTTATGGGGCAGGAACTTGGAGATTTTGATGGTGCTTTGGATTCTACGAGGACAGGAATTTTGTACCTCTCCGAAACCATGTCCAAAATAAAATATTTAAAACCAGAGCTTTTTGAAACAGTTACAGCATCTAAAATCAGTGGAGATTCTAATGGAATGAGTTTCAATTCGGCTATGGATGTTGATTTTAATTTGTACAACAATACAGTAAACTTCAACAATGATATTAATTCACCTATTGCAGACTATGCTTTTAATTATTACAAATACAAATTGGAAGGAGAATTTTATGATGATGAAGGACATTTAATCCATAAAATAAACATCATTCCAAAACGCGAAAACGATCGTGTTTTCTCTGGAAGCATTTATATTGTAGAAGATACTTGGGCATTATATGGTATCGATATTAAGGTCAAGGGAAATCAAATTCAAATCCCCCCCGCTGATACCATTCGGATTCGTCAAAACTTGACTTTTGACAGCCCTACAGAACAGTGGTTGATTCGCGCACAAACTATTGATTTTGACTACAGTTTTTTTGGATTTAAAGGCGATGGAAGTTTTGTAGCCAACTACACCAATTACGATTTAAATCCAATAACAGAAGTTCAAAAAAATAAAAATGAAATTTTAATTTTTGAAAAGAATGCCAACAAAAAAGACGATACCTACTGGGGAGATGTACGCCCTGTACCCCTTACCCAAGAAGAATCTAAAGATTATATACGCCGCGATAGTATCGAAACCAAACGATCTTCTAAAGTTTATCTCGACTCTATAGACCAAAAAAATAATCGGTTCAAAATTTTAGATGTATTGACAGGGTATAGTTTTAATGATTCATATAATAAAAAAAGTTTTAGCATCTCTGGTCCACTGGAAGGTGTTCATTTCAATACTGTTCAAGGATATAATGTCTCGGTCAATACTAATTTCACGAAACGCTACAATGAGTACAAAAATTATGTTTCTGCTTTTGGAGGACTAAATTATAGTGTGGAAACCAAACGTTTGCGTGGTACATTAGGTGGGGCTTATAAATTCAATGCCATAAACGATGCAACAGTTTGGGCAAATTTTGGCGTAGAAACGCAACAATATAACCGTCAAAATCCTATTTCAAATCTGCATAATGACATCAGCACTTTATTGTTTGAACGTAATTTTATTAAAATATACGACAGAGAATTTGCCGAGATCGGATACCGAACAGAAGTATTCAATGGACTACGCCTCTCAACACGATTGGCTTACGAAAACAGAAAAGCATTATTCAATACCACAAATTACACCCTAAGACCTATTGATGATATACGCTATACGAGTAACAATCCTTTAGCACCTGACAACTTCGGTACAGCTCCATTTATAAACCATGATTTAATTAAATTTAATCTGGGGTTAGACATCCAGTTTGGTGAGAAATTTATGAGCTATCCAGATATGAAATTCAATATCAGCAATGATGATTATCCAAAACTAAATTTCAACTACGAAAAAGGGTTCAATGCTAGTGAATCGGCTTACAATTTTGACCATTTGACTGCGCGTCTTCGGCAAGACATAAATCTAAAAACGACTGGTATTTTGAAGTACAACTTTGCTGGCGGTACATTTTTTGGTAATGATAATCTCTCTTTTACTGATTATAAGCACTTTAATGGCAACCTAACCCATGTAAACACAAAAGGAAACTATTTATCTAGTTTCAAAAACTTGGACTACTATGATTACAGCACATCAAGCGATTATTTTGAATATCATGTAGAACATGATTTTAAAGGGTATATTTTAGGTAAAATTCCTTTGATCAATAAGCTCAATTATAACCTCATTCTTGGGGCGCATGGCATTGCAACGAAAAGCCAAACTCCCTACAAGGAATTTAATATTGGTTTGGGTAATTTAGGATGGAAAAAATACCGTTTTTTACGTCTAGACTATGTACGTTCTTATGCCAATGGTATTTTTGATGAAGCGCTTATGTTTGGCCTTAGTTTTTAGGATTTATTTTCGAGCATTGGAACAAATTTGAATTGTCCAAATTCATGCTTTTCAAAAGCTTTTGAGCTTGTACGGATGTACAAGGTCATGATTTGTTCTTTTTCGCCCACAGGAATTACCAAACGACCGCCTACTTTGAGTTGTGCTAGTAGTGGTTTCGGTACAAATGGCGCACCAGCAGTGACCAAAATTCGATCAAAAGGCGCTTCTTCATCTAATCCTTGATAACCGTCACCAAAAATAAGCCGTTTGGCCACATAGCCAATTTTAGGCAAAAACAAACTCGTTTTCTTAAACAATTCCAACTGACGTTCTATACTATAAACCTCAGCATCTAACAAACACAAAACAGCAGTTTGATAACCGCTACCAGTACCAATCTCCAACACTTTGTGTTTGGGTTCTACTTCTAAAAGTTCGGTTTGAAATGCTACTGTATAGGGTTGAGAGATGGTTTGATTAGCAGCAATGGGAAAGGCCTTGTCTTGATAAGCATGATCCAAAAAACCAGAATCCATGAACAAGTGTCGAGGCACCTTTCCAATGGCGGCCAATACTGCTTCATCCTCGATGCCCTTACTAACCAGTAAATCAACTAATTTCTGGCGTAGCCCTTTGTGTTTAAATGAATCTATCAAACCTATACAATTTCACACCCAAAATTAAGTAAAGAAAATTGAGATTAAAATGAAAACAAGAAAAGAATTTCAAAACTTAAGGTTTTAACGCAAATTTGGGGGGATTACCATTAAAATATTTAATTTTGCTCAAAATTAATTGACATGTTAAAAGTAGGCGTATTAGGTGCTGGTCACTTAGGTAAAATTCATTTGAAATTGCTGCAACAATCTGAAAAATATGATCTTGTTGGCTTTTACGATCCTGATCTTGCTAATGGCCAAAAAGTCGCCAAAGAATTCAATTATACATACTTTGAACAACTCGATGCACTGATAGACGCTGTAGATGTTGTCGATATTGTAACCCCTACGCTATCCCATTACAATTGCGCAATCAAAGCCATCACAAAAGGGAAACACATTTTCATCGAAAAACCCATCACAAATACCGTTGAAGAAGCAGAACATATTCGATTGTTGGTTGCAGACAATAATTTGCGTGGACAGGTTGGCCATGTCGAGCGATTCAATCCTGCGTTTAAAGCCATAAAGTCTGAAATCAAAAATCCGATGTTTATTGAAACCCATCGTTTGGCAGAATTCAACCCACGTGGTACTGATGTTCCAGTGGTCCTGGATCTAATGATTCACGATATTGATATCATCCTGAGTGTTGTAGATTCGCCAGTATTATCGGTTCATGGTAGTGGGGTTTCTGTCATCAGTGAAACACCTGATATTGCCAATGCACGAATCGAATTCGAAAATGGATGTGTAGCCAATTTGACTGCCAGTCGAATTTCTTTAAAAAACATGCGTAAGAGCCGTTTCTTTCAAAAGGATGCCTACATTAGTGTAGATTTCTTAGAAAAAAACGTTGAAGTTGTAAAAATGAAAGATGCACCCGAACAGCCCGGAGATTTCGATATGATTTTACAAAATGCAGAAGGTGTGATAAAACAAATTTATTTCAAAAATCCTGAAATTAGCCCCAACAACGCAATTTTGGATGAGTTAGAAACTTTTGCAGATGCTATCGAAACTAATACAAAACCAATCGTCACCTTACGCGATGGAGCAAACGCACTCAAAGTAGCACACCGAATTATAGATTGTTTTTAAAAAAATTTTGATCATGAAAAATATAGCAGTTATAGGCGCTGGCACAATGGGCAATGGAATCGCCCACACATTTGCACAGCATGGATACAAAGTACAACTGATTGATATCAACTCTTTGGCACTGTCCAATGCTCTACAAACCATTTCTAAAAATTTGGATCGAATGGTTCAAAAAGAAGTGATTACAGAAGAGCAAAAAACAGAGACTTTAAACAACATCACGACCTTTACAGACATCACTGAAGGCGTCGAATATGCAAGTCTTGTTGTGGAAGTAGCCACAGAAAATGAAGCGCTTAAACTGAAAATTTTTAAGACATTAGACGACGCATGTCCAGAAGATACTATTTTGGCCACCAATACGTCTTCAATATCCATCACAAAAATTGCTGCTGTTACCTCTCGGCCAAATCAAGTAATTGGAATGCATTTTATGAATCCTGTACCCATCATGCCTTTGGTGGAAATCATCAACGGATTCAATACAGATAAAGAGGTTACTGATTTTATTGTTAACCTCACCAAAAAAATAGGCAAAACACCAATTTTGGTCAATGACTATCCTGGCTTTGTGGCCAACCGAATTTTAATGCCTATGATCAATGAAGCCATTGAAGCTCTGCAATGTGGTGTGAGTGGTGTACTTGAAATCGACGGAATCATGAAATTAGGTATGGCACATCCAATGGGCCCATTGGAATTGGCCGATTTTATTGGTCTAGACGTTTGTATGTCCATTTTGGAAGTCATGCACGATGGATTCAAAAATCCAAAATATGCACCTAACCCTTTACTTATCAATATGGTAAGAGCCGGTAAACTCGGTAAAAAAACTGGGGAAGGATTCTATGATTACAGTAAAGAACGTAAAGCTGTTGTTCCAGCTGATCGTTTTCTGTAAAATCGCTCAATACCCCAAAAAATCTAACAGTATATGGCACACATCAAACCATTTTGTGCAGTTCGACCGAATCATTCGATTGCAATGGAATTTTGCAGCAAAACTGTTGCATTGTATGAAAAAAACGAACTTGAAACAACGCTAAAAAACCAACCCAATTCTTTTCTTCAAATCATAAAGTCGAATATTAAAAGTCCAAAAAAAACGGCAAGTAAAGAACGCTATACAAAAGTCAAAAAGCAATATCATAAGTTTAAAAACGAAGGACTTTTAATCAAAGACGATCAAGAAGGGTTTTATGTTTTAGAAATTAATATTAATCATCAGACTTTTACGGGAATTGTTGCTGCAGCTAGTGTTGAAGATTACAAAAAAGGATACATCAGAAAACATGAAGATACCATTGAAAGCAAAGAAACTATTTTTAAAAATTATTTAAAATCAACACGCTTTAATACCGAACCTGTTTTATTAACCTACAAAAATCAAACTTCTATTTCTGATGTAGTTCATAATATTAAAAAACAGCCGGCTACAATCAACTTGGAGATTTCTGATTTGGAAACCCAAAAATTATGGCATGTCACCAACAAAAAGGAAATAGAAATTATCCGTGAAGGATTTGAAAATATTGATGCATTGTATATCGCTGATGGCCATCACCGATCAGCATCATCTGCATTGCTTTCAGAAGATGAACCCAACGCTAAAGAAGCACAATTTTTTATGGCTTTTCTTATTCCTGAAGATGGTTTAATTATTCAGGAATACAATCGAGTTGTAACAGATTTGAATGGTCTTTCTACTGGAGGTTTTTTAAAAAAAATTGAAGAAAATTTTAAAATCGAACAATTGAAATCATTTGAATCATCCAAAAACCTAGAAGGATTTTGTATGTATTTAGATGGCCAATTTTATTCACTATCTTTGCAAAAGGGTTTTGAAAAACCCCACTCTCCTCTTCATGAACTCGATGCTTATATTTTTCAAGAAAAAATTTTGAAACCTATTTTGGGAATCAAAAATGTTCGAACCGATGAGCGCTTGGTTTATACACACAAAAGAGATCAAATGCAATGGATCAAAAAACACATTGACAATGGAACCTACGCCATAGGATTTGGATTAAATTTGGTGCAAATTCATCAACTTAAAGCTATTGCTGATGCACAATTGGTAATGCCGCCAAAAAGCACCTACATTTATCCGAAATTAAGAAGTGGTATAACCATTTATGAATTTTAAAATGAATATAAAACAACGTCTTCAACAGCTAAAATCTGTATTGCCAAAGCATGTAACTTTGGTCGCCGTATCCAAAACAAAACCTGTCGATGATTTGATGGAGGCGTACCATGCGGGGCAACGCATTTTTGGAGAAAATAAAATTCAAGAAATGGCAGAAAAATACCAACAAATGCCAAAAGATATACAGTGGCATATGATTGGACATGTACAAACCAACAAGGTCAAATATATGGCTCCATTTGTTGATTTGATTCATGGCGTTGATCGTTTGAAATTATTAAATGAAATAAATAAGCAAGCACAAAAGCACAGCCGTTGTATCGATTGTTTGTTGCAAATTAAAATTGCTGAGGAAGATTCGAAATTTGGAATGACTACAAATGATGCTGAAAATCTACTTAAATCTTCTGCATTCAAGGATTTAAAAAATATAAAAATTGTAGGTGTCATGGGTATGGCGAGTTTTACAAACGATACCGACCAAATTCGAACTGAGTTTAACACATTGAAATCGACTTTTGATCTTTTAAAAAACACAGAGCAACAGATGCATATTGTATCGATGGGAATGAGTGGGGATTACCCACTTGCCATAGATTGTGGCAGCACTATGATTCGCGTTGGAAGTCATATTTTTGGAGCTCGTAATTATTCATAAAAAGACAGGATTTACGCAATAGTTGACATAGAAACCACTGGAGGGAAATACAATGAAGAAGGTATTACAGAAATTGCCATATACAAACATGATGGTCATGCTGTAGTTGATCAATTCATTAGCTTGGTAAATCCAGAGCGGCCGATCCAACCCTATGTGGTAAACCTTACAGGGATTTCGAGCAAAATGTTGCGCAATGCACCCAAATTTTATGAAATAGCCAAACGTGTGGTTGAAATTACAGAAGGGTGTGTTATTGTTGCACACAATGCCAAATTTGATTACAGAATACTTAAACTGGAATTTGACAGACTAGGATTCAAATTTGAGCGAAAAAACTTATGCACAGTTGAACTTTCGAAAAAACTGATCCCTGATCTTCCCTCCTACAGTTTAGGGAAATTGGTGCGTTCATTGGGCATTCCTATTAGTGATCGTCATCGAGCTGCTGGGGATGCGCTAGCAACCACAAAACTCTTTGAATTATTGATGAATAAGGATATTGAAAAAGAGATCATTATGGCGGCTATTCGGTTGGAGCCAAAACGTCAAATGGAGCCAAAGCTCACCGAAATAATTAATAGTCTACCCTCTGATACAGGTGTTTACTATATTCATGACATCCATGGCAATATCGTATATATTGGAAAAAGTAAGAATATAAAAAGTAGAATAAATCAGCATTTTATTGGAGAAACCCCTAAATCAAAAAAAATACAATTGGAGGTGGCTACCGTAACCTACGAAAAAACCGGTAGCGAACTATTGGCCTTACTCAAAGAGAGTCAAGAAATAAAACACCACAAACCAAAATTCAATCGTGCTTTGCGCAGAACTGTGATCACGCATGGTTTGTTTCATTTTTTGGATGAAAATGGATACTTAAACCTGAAAATTGAAAAAATTAATGGGAAAACAAAGCCCATTACGACCTTTTCAAACATTCAAAGTGGAAAAAGCTTTATGAACAAAATGGTTGAAAAGTACAATTTGTGTCAAAAACTTTGTGGTTTATACAAAACCAAAAGTGGATGTTTTAGCTATACGATTAAAGAATGTGAAGGTGCGTGTGTTGGTGAAGAACATACAGAAAGTTACAATACCAGAGTAGAAAACATCATTGCAAACAACAGCTTTAAAACTAAAAGTATGATCATTATCGATCAAGGAAGAGCTATAGATGAACGCAGTGCGGTTTGGGTAGATGAAGGAATTCTAAGAGGATTTACTTATTTTAATCTAAATTTTCAAATTACAAATAGTGATATTTTGGCGACACTCATTACACCTTTAGAGCACAATAAAGATGCGCAACACATCATACAAAGTTACATGCGTCGAAACAAAAGATTGAAAGTTATAGCTCTATAAGACTAAACTTTTTTAGTACTTTTGAATTATGTCAGATCAAAATCAAACACAATCCTGGAAAAGAAAACTTCATGAAATCATTTATGAAGCGGACACTCCTGCTGGAAAATTATTTGATGTCGTACTGTTGTTGTTTATCATTTTGAGTATCATTTTAGTAATGCTCGAAAGTGTAGATTACATTGGCACGACCTATTTTACTATTTTAGACACTCTCGAATGGATTATTACCATACTGTTTACGCTAGAATACATTGCGCGAATTGTATGTGTAAAAAACCCTAAAGCTTATATTTTTAGTTTTTACGGCATCGTTGATTTTCTTTCGACCATTCCTAAGTATTTATCTTTATTTGTTGTTGGAACTCATTCACTTGTTGCGATTCGGGCCTTGCGTTTGTTACGTGTATTCCGCATATTGAAACTCACACGATACATTGGCGAAAGCACCAATTTTGGTAGAGCACTCAAACGCAGCCGTGTGAAAGTTGCTGTATTTCTCTCATTTGTTTTGGTTTTGTGTGTAATTTTAGGTACCGTTATGTACTTGGTTGAAGGGGATAAAGATAGTGGATTTACTAGCATTCCTAGAAGTGTATATTGGGCCATTGTAACCCTTACTACTGTTGGTTATGGTGATATCGCTCCAATTAGTTCGTTGGGGCAATTTATCGCATCGCTTATTATGATTTTGGGCTACGGAATCATTGCTATTCCCACAGGAATAGTGACCTCAGAAATGACAAGATCTGAACGCAAAAGTATTCCAAAAAACACACACTCATGTACCAACTGTATGGAATCTTACCATGCCGATAATGCCAAATTTTGTCATAAATGTGGCCAGCAAATAGATCATGAATAAGACACTTATTTCTATTGTTGGACCCACAGGGATAGGAAAAACCAGTTTGAGCATCAAACTTGCTACCGCTTTTCAAACCGAAATAATTTCTGCAGATTCTAGACAGTTTTTTAGAGAAATTCCTATCGGTACTGCAGCACCTACTCCAGAAGAACAAAATACGGTTACACACCACTTTATACACAACAAATCTATTACTGAACCCTATACGGTTGGTGATTTCGAACGAGAAGCCATCAGTTGCATTGACTCAATTCAAAAACCAATTGTAATTATGGTTGGTGGTTCTGGATTGTATGTACAAGCAGTGGTTCATGGATTAGATTATTTTCCAGATGTGGATGAACACATTAGAACTCAATTAAATTCAGACCTAAAACTAAAGGGGCTTTCCGCACTTCAAAATGAACTAA
This sequence comes from Flavobacteriaceae bacterium, assembly GCA_029238515.1. Lineage (GTDB taxonomy): Bacteria > Bacteroidota > Bacteroidia > Flavobacteriales > Flavobacteriaceae > UBA3537. The sequence continues at coordinate 29,584 of JAQWFW010000017.1, forward strand.
AAAAACATGATCCTAAAGCATATGAAATAATGGCAATAGAAAACCCTCACAGGGTTATTCGAGCTTTAGAAATTTATAGAGGTACAGGGGAAAAATACAGTAGTTTTCTGGGTAAAGAAAAAAACAAACGGAAGTTCAAAACCATTCAAATTGGCTTAACAGCAGAACGCTCCGTGGTGTACGAGCGCATCAATCGACGTGTTGACATGATGATGGAACAAGGACTTTTAGATGAAGTGAAATCTGTAGCTGAACACCGAAATCTGAACGCCCTAAATACTGTTGGTTACAAAGAGCTTTTTCAATATTTAGATGGTAATTGCACCCTGGAATTTGCGGTCGAGGAAATCAAAAAGAACTCAAGGCGATTTGCCAAAAGGCAATTCACTTGGTTTAAAAAGCAAGACCATACCAAATGGTTTGACTTTTCTACTCCTGTTGAAGAAATTCAAGCATACATCAACACTGTGCTCTAATTTTCCTTAAGAGTTGATCACTAAACGAAATCCTTCTCCGTGAATGTTTAAAATTTCAACTTTTGGATCAAGTTTCAAATATTTCCTCAATTTAGCAATATAAACATCCATACTCCTCGAGGTAAAATAGTTGTCATCACGCCAAATTTTGGTCAACGCAATTTCTCTTGGCATAAGATCGTTGATATGCAATGCCAAAAGACGTAACAACTCATTTTCTTTAGGAGAAAGTTTGATTTGGGTATCTTCATTGTGCGTCAAAAATCTGAGTTTAGAATTCAATTTAAAACTTCCTATTTCAAACTCGAATTGATTGCTATCCGCCACACTTTCGACTGTTTTGCGCTGAATAATGGCTTGGATTTTTAACAATAAAACTTCACTATCAAAAGGTTTGTTCAGATAATCATCTGCACCAACTTTGTACCCTTTGAGTACATCTTCTTTGAGTGCTTTGGCAGTCAAGAAAATAATGGGAACATTTTGATCCTTCTCTCTGATTTCTTGAGCTAAAGTAAAGCCGTCTTTGTAAGGCATCATGACATCCAAAATACAGAGATGAAAGTCAGATTTTCTAAATTTTTCATAGCCTTCCATTCCATTTTTGGCAAGAACTACATCATAGTTATTAATGGTCAGGTATTCCTTGAGGACTGTTCCAAAATTTGGATCGTCTTCGACAAGTAAAATGCGTTTTGTGTTTTCTTCCATGACTTTATGCAATTAGTGGTAATTTTATAATAAAGGTACTACCTTTTCCTTTTTCACTTTCAACAGTGACTGTTCCTTGATGATTTTCTACAATTCTTTTTACGTTGGCCAATCCGAGGCCATGTCCTTTTACATTATGAACATCGCCAGTATGCTCTCTATAAAATTCTTCAAAAATTCTTTTCTGCACAGCTTTATTCATACCGATGCCTTGGTCTTTTACCAGCATCACAATGTTGTTTCCAACATTTTCTGTAGTGATATCAATTTTTGGTGGACCATCGGTATATTTTACAGCATTATCTAGAATGTTGACTATAACATTTGTAAAATAGGTGCTGTTAGCCAAAATAGATGATTTTGAGGCCTTAAAATGTGTTTTGATGTACCCTTTCCTGTCGTCCACAATCAGTTCAATGTGTGTAATAGCATCAAGAATTAAATCATGTAACATCAAACGATCTTTACTAATGATCAATTGCTTTTTTTGTAATTGAGAGATACGCAATACATTTTCAACCTGGGCATTCATTCGTTTATTTTCTTCTTTAATCATGGATAAGTAGTTTATTACTTTATCGGCATGTTGAAAAATTTTCGGGTTTTTTATAGCATCCAAAGCTAAGTTTATGGTTGCTATTGGTGTTTTGAATTCGTGCGTCATATTGTTGATGAAATCCGATTTCATTTGTGATATTTTACGCTGTTGAATCAATTGATATAAAGCACTTGTATAGGCAATAATAATGATGATAGTAAACAAAATAGATAGCGAAGTCATCCCAATAATTGAAGACATAATGAAGCGTTTTCTTCTTGGGAAATTAATATATAAACCATACTCGCTTTCACCATTTTCATCCAAAAAAATAGGAACACCAATGGTAGGAACAAGTGTTGATTCAAAATTTACGGATTGAATACGTGTTGGGGTGTTGTCTTTTAAAATTGCAAATTCATAAGCAATGTCGATATTATTCTCTTTGAATTTTTGATCTAACAGGCGTTTGATTGTGGCCATAGATACACGATCTTCTATTGGAGTATTACGAATCTCGGCCTTGTATTGAGCTTCAAAAGTCGCTTTTTGAAGACGATCCATATTGAGCACTTTAGTCAAAGAATACTCCAAATTGGGCATAACTTGTCCATCTATTGCGGATGTCGTATAAGTTTCTTGAGTAGTTTTGCCTTTTATTTTTTTAAAATTCAAACTATCTGATCCATTATAGGGTATTGTAGGAATAGTATAGTTTTCTTCCTTTACACCTGTATCGTAGACAACTATTTGATTGGCGTCTTTATTTTGTTTGTACACCCTAATACTTCGAATGGCACTTGTGTCTGGCTCTTGTCCCCTTGCAATAAGGGCATTAAGCGCAATTACATATTTTTTGTACTCAATATCTGTAACTTGATTAGAAGTATAACTCAGCACTTTTTTGACATTAAATGCAAACTGATCTTCCTTAGTTTCTAATGAATAATTGATGTAGTAGGCCTGCACAAAAATAATCCCAATCAAAGAGAGACTCATCAGTATGACCAAAATGGAAAACAACTTCTTATTCATGATGTAAAACTACATTTTTTAAGAACGTTTTAAGTTGCTTTTAACGAATTATTAACCAAAATGTTAAAATTTATAAATTATCTAACTTTTTTAAGAATTTCATTATTGATTTTTTCTACCTCAAATTCGGTTTGTTGGACATCAATATTATGAATTACAAAATCAGATTTTTGAATTTTTTCATCCTCATCCCATTGGTTATTCATGATCGAAAGAACTTCATCGGCTGATTTATCGTCTCGTTGCATCACACGCTCCAAACGGATTTGCTTTGGTGCTGTAACCGTAAGAATAAAATCAAATTGATCTTCAGCACCTAATTCAAATAAAATAGCAACTTCTTTCAGTACATAAGGATGAGTTTGAGTCGATAACCAAGCCGTATAATGTGCCGCAACTTCGGGATGAATGATTCGATTCAACGCATTCAATTTTTCTTTATCTTTAAAGACTAATTGAGCAATATATGAACGATTCAGTAGCCCATCGCTGTAGGCATTGGCACCAAAAAGCTCAATAAGTTTTGTTCTTATTTTTGGCGATTCATTCATTAATGTTTTGGCCTCAACATCAGCGTTATAAACAGGGACACCAAGTTCATGAAACAATGCCGCAACAGTCGTTTTTCCACTTCCAATTCCTCCAGTAAGTCCTAAAATTTTAGTCATTTTTCTGAGTGATTACATATTCTAGACTATTGATTTGCAGTGCTGCTGTTTTTGCAGCATTGGGGTAAGTAACTAATTTTGGAATCATAACATTTGAGGAACGATCAAGTGTATTAAAATCACATTCTATACGAAAATCTTTTGGCGTTATAGCATCATAAGTACTTAAACTCGTATAGTACACTACAGGAATTTCTTTAGGAAAAATAGACACTACTAAATGTTCTGGCAAGTTTACCAATTGTACAGGAACGGAAACAGTACCTTCGGTAAATTTATCGACAGTGCCCTTCACTTGTACTTTGGTCGTCGAAAATTTTAAATACGAAGGCAAATCGGAAATATCCAAAGCCAAAACCTTATCTATATTGGTTTTTACAGCGCTCTGTATAAGTGCTTCTGTCGCAACGGCATCAATGGCTTTTAAATACTGTTCTGGCCCTACGATTGTGATGGAATCTGGGTGGGCGCGCAAAGGGCTTTTTAAATCATAACCCACCACAAACTCTGGTTGCAAATTGATTTTTACAGGAACTTTTTTGGCAAATTGGGTCGCATACGAAAAGGATAATACTGATGGACGAATATTTTCTATCACTGTATTGGAGTTAAAATACTGCGCAATTTCTGCTCGATGTGCGCTTTGATCCCAATAATAAACAGTGTCATTTTTTTGAAGTGTAGAAAAATCTATATTCAATTTAAGGTTTTTAAAGGCAAATTTCAGCAAACTGAACCCATTGGTCGTGATGGTCACATCGATAATAGGTAAACGATCTTCAACAAGCAGAACACGTGGAGGCAACTTTGTGGGCTGAAGTTCAAATTGTAAGGTGTGGGTCGATGGACTCGTTAATTTTGAGAGCAAAGAAATAAAGAATGCCAACAGCAAAAACAACACAAAAACATTGAGTCGTTTTGCACGGATTTTTTGGCGTAAATATTCGAAAATCTTTCTCATCAATGTGTTTTAAAAAATAAGTTGGGGAATAATTCTTCTTCTGGTTTTCGCGACAAAAAGAGTTTTATTTTTGACTTTAAAAAGCCCCATCCGTACCCCGAAAATTGAATCAAAATAGCGGAGATACTCAAAATAGCTGCAATAAAATCTAAAGTGGATTGAAAGGCCAAAATTAAAGCCAATAAAAAATATGCACCATAAACGTAAAGGCCAATGAAAATCTCAAAAAATACTAGCACAAAACTAGCTATAAGTCCTAACATAAAAACCGTAGGAAACCAATAGGTCCATTTTTTTGAATGTGGATGCCATTTGTTAAGAATTGGACGTACTTGCCCAAATTTATACACTTGTACAAAAAAGCGCTCAAACGAAATTCGGCGTTTGTGGTAGACAAAGGCCTCTGGAATAAGACAGAGTTTGTAACCCATTGCTTTGAGTCGAATGGATAAATCGGGATCTTCCCCAGGGTGAATAGCCCCAAATCCACCAGACGCACAAAAGGCCTCTTTGGATAGCCCCATATTGAAACTTCTGGGTTCATAACCCTCAATTTCATTGCTTCCTCCTCGAATGCCGCCTGTGGTGAGCACTGAAGTCATGGAAAAATTTATGGCTTTTTGCAGCTCCGTAAAATTATCTTGCGCAGCATCTGGGCCACCAAAAAAATCCACATAATTAGAATTTAAAAAGGACATAACTTCTGATAAATACTGTTTTGGCAAGATACAATCAGAATCCAAAATGATAAAATAATTGCCTTTGGCACGTTCCATACCGTAATTTCTAGAATGTCCTGGTCCGGTATTGTCTTTAAAATAATAACTGATGTTCAGCTGATCGGAAAAATGCTCCGCAATCAAACGTGCATCTAAAGTAGAACCATCTTCCACGATAACGACCTCAAAAGTTTTGGGCGTTTCTAAAGCACAAAAACTCTCCAAAAGCTCGCGTACTTCTTCGGGGCGGTTATAGACAGGTACGATAAAAGAAAAATCACTGGCGATCATAGACACAAATTTACACAATGCAAATGAATTATTCGTTTTAAAATAAGCCATAAAAAAACTCCGCCGAAGCGGAGTTTTTAAATTATAATTGTAGAAAATTAATTTTTCAATACACGTACGGTTTCTACTGTATTGTCGATAGAAACTTGTACGAAATATGCACCTGACTGCATTGCAGATAAATCTACAGTAAAATCTCTAGCGTTAGGCGTCTGTTGCTTAACCACTTGCCCAAGCATATTGAAAACAGTAATATCTTCAACCGTTTTTTGTGCCTTGATGGTCAATACATCATTCACAGGGTTCGGGAAGTATGTAAATTGCGAGATACTTGCTTCTTCAATACCTAGAGACGCATCTGTACTTGTTGCTGTGAAGTCATAGACTCCCTCAGAAGAGTCAGAAAAGCTACTGAAATGACCTAAATTAACAAAATACTGTGTCCCTGCAGTTATTGCAATTGATAAAGATTCAGAATCAGACATTCCTCCATTATCAGCAAAATCTACACAAGTAAAGACCCCACAAGATCCAGTATATACTGCTATTTCAGGATCCCATCCAGTTGGATCTATAACTAAATCTATTGTTCCAGAAACTGTTGGTGTAAAAGTGTACCAAACACCATCATTCATTGCACCTCCACAATCCACTATGAAGCCATTATTATTGGTCGCACTTGAAGCATCTCCGTTAGATACAAACGGTAATGTGTCTACAACTGTTGCAGTATCGCAAGAGTCATTTGCAGGTGGCGGTGGCGGTGTACCTACACAAATATCAAAGTTTGTGTTTTGACCTGGTGCTGACGTATAAGTGAATACTTGTACATAATAAGTATCCCCAATTGTTAGCTCGGTAGTCTCACTTGTGTCTGAATCAGAACACTTAATAGCATCACCCAATGTATTACAATCCCCAGCATAAAGCACGTGATACATATCGGTGGTAGAAGAACCTGATACATTTGATAATGAAACAACATGAGCCTCAGATGTTGCTACAAAGCTATACCAGACATCATCATCTTCTGTTCCGTAACATGTGCTGTTGGTAACTCCTGAATCTGTGGCAAATTCGACAGAGCCAGAAGTAACCGTTCCACATGCTAAATCTGAATTCACAGTTAAAGCAATAGCGCTAGAACAATCATCATTTGCAATTGGATTTACCACCAGTTGTATACTCACATTAGTAGTACCATCCCATGGGCCACCTGGTGTATCTCCAGAACCTGAAGGGTTAGTCCCGCCATAAGTATACCCAGCGTTATTTAATCGCCAACGAGATGCTACATAATTTGTTCCAACCGGTGCATCAGTCGTTGTTAGTTTATATTCATCATTATTGTTTTGTTCAGAATCAAAAGTGGCTACACTCCAAGCTGAAGCAGGCCAAGTGGCAGGATCTGTATTTTCATTATGAATTCCTATCCAACACTCTATACCTGCACCAGCAGATCCAACAGTAGTATCGGTAACACCACCTTCGTACCCCTGAGCATATGCTGTAATGGATGTGCCTGGATCTACAGTTACTGAAGTTCTGCTCCCAGCACTTCCATCAGCTGTGGGTTGGAGCCATTGCAAATTATTCCAGTCCATAGCGTCTGCTGGTGCAGCACCAACAGTAACAGTATAATCTTCAACCTCGCCTCTAGTTGCGTCGAAGCTACATGCGCTATCACCAGTTGTATTCGAAGGATTGTCGTCACTCCAATCAGTCATCATTCGGAGTCTGTAGTTTCCTTCAGCTAGGTTGGATGGAATTTCTATTGTACCTGTAAAAGGACCAAGTCCATAGCCTGTAGTATTGAATAAAACTTCCGTGGCTGTATCAAAAACTAAATCGTCATTAAGATCAATCCATAAAGCAAAACCGGCTGAGCCTCCAACTATTGAAGCTGAGAAATCAAAACTTCCACCTGGAAATGTTTCAATGGCAGTATCTTGAGAATAATCGCCATATCCAGAATTTGTATAGCCAGTAGACGCATTGTCGACATTTACGTTAGCGCCAGTGGTTGAAAAACTATCAATGTAAGTAGATGAAGAAGTACTTGATGGAATACAATGTCCCGTGTAAAAACTCACAGGACCGACCCATGGACTGGTATCACCACCTCCACACTCGGCTTGGTAATAGACATAATAGGTTGTATTAGATAATAAGTTTGTGGCACTGTGTGCTGCTGTATCTGAAACTGAAACCGAGGCATCTTCTTCTGAATTACCTGGTGTAAAATCTTCACTAGCTTTCCACTCTAAATTCCATACATTTTCACCAGAACCACCGGCAGACCATGTCAAATCTGCAGTTGTGTCTGTAACTAATGTTACCGTCATATCCGTTGGAGCTAAACATGAAACAGAAGCAACCTTAACATTGTCTAAAATCCAATACCAAGAATAATCACCTGTCCATCTAAATCGAACTTGAGCATTTGAAACACCGTTTAATTCAGTTGTAACATCAATATTTTCTGAAGCTGGATTAGCTGTTGAGGATGCAGAACCTGACAAAACACTTATCCAACTAGTTCCATCATAAACCTCTACATCATAAGCACCACCAAATCCAGATTTAAAATAATGGTCAAATGACAGTATAATAGATCCGGATGCTGAAGATAAATCCATCACTGGGGATTCCAAAGCAGCATTCTCTGTCCCACCACCCCAATTATCACTATCAAAAATTGCAGCAGGATCTGAGATTGGAGCATTTAATGTTTGTGCTCCAGGATTATTAAACTCCCAAACATTCCCTGAAACTGATATATCATTATTGATCCAATCGGTTGGAGGGGTCGTTACTGTGGCTGAAGAAAAGTCTTCATCTAAAAAGACCTGGGCCATTCCCTGCCAACTAAACATCAAAGTGAAAATGCTAAAGGTTGAAAATATAATTTTTTTCATAAAAGTTAATTTTTTTTGTTAATCTTTATAAACTTAATCAAAACAGAACAGAAAACGTAACATTGACTTTCTTTCTCGTTAAAATGTTTAATTATTTCGATAAAATGTTAGACAAATATTAAAAATGAAGTTAGTGGAAAATAAAAAAATCCACACCGATTGGTGTGGATTTTTAAGAAATTTGTAGTGTTTTACTTATTCTTCTATAAACTTTTCCATGATGGCATCACTCACGCCCATGTTGCTAAAACCACCATCGTTGTAGAGGTTTTGCAATGTAACACGCTTGGTCAAATCACTAAACAAGGTAATGGTATAATTAGCGCAATCCAAAGCTGTGGCATTGCCGAGTGGCGACATTTTTTCAGCATAAGCAATAAAGCCGTCAAATCCTTTAACGCCCTTTCCTGCAGTTGTTGGTGTTGGCGATTGGGAAATGGTATTGACACGAACATTTTTATCGCGCCCAAAGAAATAGCCAAAACTACGCGCTATGCTTTCCAAATATGCTTTATTGTCGGCCATATCGTTATAATCAGGAAAAACACGTTGTGCAGCCATGTACGACAAAGCGACTATACTTCCCCATTCGTTCATCGCATCGGACTTATATAATGTTTGCATCACTTTGTGAAAAGACATCGCCGAAACGTCGGTTCCTTTTTGCGTCCAATCGTATTTTTGATCAGTATAAGCACGACCTTTACGCACATTGACCGACATTCCAATGGAGTGCAAGACAAAGTCCAACTTACCGCCTAAAATCTCAACCGATTGATCAACTAAATTTTGTAGATCTTCCAAAGAAGTAGCATCCGCAGGAATGATTTGCGCACCTGTTTTTTTGGCCAATTCATCAATGGCCCCCATACGCATCGCAATGGGTGCATTGGTCAGTACAAAGGTTCCACCTTCTTCGTGTACGCGCTCTGCTGTGATCCACGCAATAGAATTTGGATCTAAAGCACCGAATATAATTCCTCTTTTTCCTTTAAGTAATTGATGTGACATAATGTTATTTTATTATCAAATGTATCTAAATATGTGGGCAAATATACTATTAATTCAACAACTGTTGCGCATGTTGCTTTGCGGTTTCTGTTATTTCTTTTCCACCCAACATTTGTGCTATTTCCTGCAAGCGTTCGTCGGCATCCAACTTCTTCAATTGCGTGACTGTTGTTGCGCCACGATCTTCTTTAAAAACTTTAAAATGATGCGCACCTTTAGCCGCTATTTGCGGTAAGTGGGTAATTGTAAACACTTGCATGTACTGACTCATCTCTTGCATGATGGACGCCATTTTATTCGAAATTTCTCCTGAAACACCAGTATCTATTTCATCAAACATAATGGTCGGCAATTTTTGGTGCTTGGATAAAATATATTTTACGGCCAACATAATACGTGAAAGTTCCCCTCCTGACGCACCTTTGTCCAGCGGTAAAAAGTCTCCTCCTTTGTTGGCTTTTAGCAAAAAGAGTAACTCATCCTTTCCGTTGGCCAAAAACGTTGAAGCTGGTTGAAGCTCAATATTAAATACTGCATTGGGCATACCCAAAGCACTAAGAAGCAAGTGCAATTCATCTTCCAGAATGGTCAATACCGCTTTTCGTTTGTCAGTCAAGGCAGAAGATAAATTGTTTAGTTTTTTGAAATTTTTATTCAACAAAATATGTACTGCTTCAATTTGCGCATCCAAGTTTGTAAGCTGCACAACTTTTTGTTCTAAATCCTTATGTACAGCATTCAATTCTTCGATGGTTTGCACGTTGTACTTTACACACAAATCATTTACTTTTTTGAGCTGAGCTTCGGTATAATATAACAATTGAGGATTGGCTTCAAGCGTATTTTGGTGGTGTTCAATTTCTGCATAAATATCATCCAATTCAATATGCACACTTTGCACGCGCTCAAAAAGAGACGCATACACCTCCGATATGTCTTTTAATTTATTGAAGCGTTGTCTCAGTTCAAGAAGATGAACCGACACCCCTATTTCATCGTTACTCAAAACTTGTTGGGCAAATTGCAACTCATTTTGAATATAATCCACATTGTTCAATTGTTCATATTGCGCTTCTAATCCTTTTAGATCCAGTCCCAATACCTGTGCTTCTTCAAGTTCGCGCAACAAGTAAGCATTATAATCCTGATCTTTTTTAGATTGAAGTTGTTGCTCTTGGAATTCAGACAATACTTTTTGATTCTTTTTGTAATCCTCCAAAGTGCATTGATAATCTTCAAGCAGCTTATGAGTCTGTGCTAAAGCATCAATGATTTTAAATTGAAAGGCATTATCAGTCAATGACAGGGTTTCATGTTGCGCATGAACATCTATAAGTTGTCGCCCAAGTGCGTCCAAAACATGAAGCGTAACAGGAGAATCGTTTACAAAAGCTCTAGATTTTCCAGAGGGCAAGACCTCGCGCCTAATGATGGTTTCTGTTTCATATTCCAAATCATGGACTTCAAAAAACGATTGTAAACTATAATTGTCTACATTAAATATACCTTCTATAATACTCTTTTTTGTACTGTCTTTGATGTTTGAAAAATCGACTCTTTTGCCTAAAACTAAGGACAAACCACCGAGAAGAATAGACTTTCCTGCGCCAGTTTCTCCTGTAATAATGGTCAATCCATTATCGAAACGCACATCAAGTTCATCGATTAATGCATAATTTTTTATGTAGAGTTGAGCTAACAATACACCAATTTTAGAATTTTATTTTTCCCCATTTTTTTGATTGCATGGGGGCTACTTTACTAAGCACAGATACAAGTTCAGTAATATTCACATTTGGTCCTGCTGAAAAAATATCAGAGATTTCATCAGCTTTAGCATCAAAAAAAGTACGCACTAAAAATGAATTTGGGCGTCTTTTGTGTAGGTCATTAAAACCCATCAATGTTGTAGCTATTACAGACTTCCCCTTTTTTACATCACTCGACATGACGTCCAAACCTTCGCGATGGTACTGGTAAAGCGCTGTTCTGTAGACACTGTATGTTTTGGATAAAACGTTGTCGATGAGTACTCTACGCGTTTGGTCGCCTCCTTTTGGAGGTGCCCACCCTGGAACATTGCCTTGTTGCGAATAGTTGGCTATATCTCGCGCTTGATCATAATATTCATCCCCACCGTTAAGTTCAAAGGTATCGGCATCAACGCCCAAAATCATGTAGATATGAAAGGTAAGTACAGAAATTAAATTGGATTGGAATTGTGTTGGATTGAAATTTAAATTCTGGTACTCTAAATAATTGAAATTAAAATCCTTGTCGTTAAAATTGTAAACCGTACTTACATAGGTAGAATTATGTACTGGACGCACAGATTGCACCTGAATATTGGCCTGAAAAGTATCCGAATCATAATCATTTATATTGATGACCATGCTGCAATCGATACGTTCCTCAAGAGCAAAAGGTTTGTTGGTCCATCGGGTGTTGTTTACAAATTCATTGAGTTGTTTTTCAAGAGTTTTAAACACCTGTACATTTTCATTTCCAGTGAGTTGCGCATTGACCACAAGGTTACAATTCAGCTCTTGTGCAAAGACAAAGCCCGAGAGAAATAGTGTCAAATAAGTTATAAAATTACGCATGCATTCGTTTTATAAGTTCATTAATAATATCATCAGCAACTTCAGATTTTGACTTTAGGGGGTAGTTTGTTTGATTTAAATCTTTATCAATTATAGAGATTTTATTTGTAGATCCACCAAAACCTGCGCCATCGTCGTTCAACGAATTTAGTACAATTAAGTCTAAATTTTTAGCTTTCAGCTTTTTTATTGCATTTGCAACTTCGTTTTCGGTCTCCAAAGCGAAGCCCACAAGAACTTGGTTTTTCTTTTTTTCACCTAAAGAAGACAATACATCTTCGGTTTTCTCAAGTTCTAAAGTAAGTGATGATGCTTTCTTTTTTATTTTGGAGGTAGCGGGAAATTTTGGTCTGTAATCTGCAACAGCCGCCGATAAAATTGCTGCATCTACCTGATCAAAATACTGATGTGCTGCATCATACATATCTCTAGCACTGGTGATGGGAATGGTTAGAATTGTAGTATAATGTGCTTTAAAATGTGTTGGCCCAGTGATAAGGATTACCTCAGCACCCATTTGGGCAGCGGTATTGGCAATTTCAAAACCCATTCGCCCAGAAGAATGATTACCAATATAGCGTACCGGATCAATCGCTTCATGTGTAGGACCTGCAGTAACCAGAATTTTTTTACCATATAACGGAAGTCCTTTGAGTATGTGTTGCTCAATGGTTTCCACAATCGTTTCAGGTTCGGCCATACGTCCCATACCCACCAAGCCACTAGCTAAAGCACCAAAAGCAGATGGAATTAAAATATTCCCATAGGACTGAAGCGTTTCTAAAGCATGTTGTGTGGTAGGGTGTTTGTACATATCCAAATCCATGGCGGGTGCAAAATACACTGGACATTTGGCAGAGAGGTAGGTAGCAATCAAAAAATTATCGCTGTTCCCTGACGCCATTTTTGACAGGGTGTTGGCTGTAGCTGGAGCGACCACAAACAAGTCGGCCCATAGACCGAGTTCTACATGATTGTTCCAAACGGAATTATCATCCTCATCATCTGTAAAATCAGACATAACAGGATGGTTTGATAGTGTTGAAAGGGTAAGCGGTGTAATGAATTCTTTTGCCGAAGGCGTCATCACTACACGCACATCTGCGCCAGCTTTGATAAATAAACGGACAAGAAAGGCAGTCTTGTACGCAGCAATACCAGCACTGATGCCAAGAAGGATATTTTTGCCGCGTAAAATAGACATAGGGTTGGTCTTAAGACTCTTCAGAAGTTTTTCTGTGGTGAATTTTCCCCTCTAACCATTCTTGTACTGCAAGAGCATGTGGCTTAGGTAAACGTTCGTAAAACTTAGAAACTTCTATTTGTTCTTTGTTTTCAAAAACTTCTTCAAGACTATCGTTGTACGTTGCAAATTCCTCCAACTTATCGATTAATTCTTTTCGGATATCGGTATTGATTTGTTCTGCACGTCTTGAAATCACAGAAATTGCTTCGTAAATATTTTCCGTTGGCGCATCAATTTCATTACGGTTGTACGTCACTGAAGTAGACGGTGCTTTTACTTTTTTTAAATCCATTTGTATTAACTTTTTGGTGTTAAATTATTTTTGATGTCAAGCAACACATTGTGCATAGACTCTACTTGTTCTGAATATTTTGTTTCTGGGAAAAAGCGTTTAAAATTTTTGTAAAAAGTAAATGCCTTTTCGGTACGTTCTGCTTGCTTCCATGGGACACTATTCACGGCCAATTGGTAGGCGGAATCAAATTTATAGAAAAGAGCATCTTCTTTGTATTTGGTTCCTGGAAACTTTTCTAGGAAATTATCAAATGCTGTAATGGCCGAATTGTAATCTCTGTGAAATGGACCAGTGGTATGATATTGTAATGCAATTTCGTAGGCCTTTTTTTCTAGTTTGGCATCCAACTCTCGAACCAATGCATTGGCTTGATCAAAAAATTCAGATTCAGGATAGCGGTTGATGAAGTCCTGAAGTTTTTCAATGGCATCGGCAGTTTCTGTTTGATCTTTAGAATATATTGGAGATAGTTTGTAGTAACTTTTTGCAGCCAAAAAAGCAATCTCGTCTACACGCTCACTTTTTGGATATGCTTCTACAAATCGCTCCATACGGGAATTTGCAGAGAAATAATCCTTTGTTTCATAAAACGCTTTAGAGTGCATGTACATCAACTTCTCAGCTTGAGGTTTTCCTCGGTATTTTGGTACAATTTGAAGAAATAAGCGATTGGCTTTTTCGTACTTTCCAGCGTCGTACAGTGCCGTACCCATTTTAAATTTTTCAGCAATGTCTTCATCTTTCAACACGCGCTGATATTCGCTGCATGCGTTAAAAACGAAAAGAACTATAACTAATGATATTAATTTTTTCATATTTTAAAAAATGGGTTGCAAAAATACATTTTTTAAACGGATAATAAAAACATTTATTATCTGTCCAGAAGGAAACATTACATTACAATTCAGAAAGTGCTGTTTTAATTTTTAATTTTAGACTTTCTGTTGCGGGTACCAATGGCAATCGAACAGAATCGTTACACAAACCAAGTTGCTCCAAGACAGCTTTAATTCCAGCTGGGTTATTTTCTTCAAAAATGAGACCGATTAGAGGCATAGCGCTTTTTTCCAAAGCTTTTGCAGCAGTTTTATCACCTGAAATTCCTTTGTGAATCATAGTTGAAAAAAGTTTTGGTAAGGCCTGTCCTATCACCGAAATCACACCTGAACCACCCGCCAATACAACATCGCACACCAAATCATCATCACCAGAGATGATAAGAAAATCATGAGGTTTGTTTTTCAAAAGCGTTTTGTATTGCTCTGGATTGTTTCCTGCTTCTTTTATAGCTACAATGTTGTCAAAATCTTGCGCAAGACGCAAACTTGTTTCGGGTTCCATATTTTTGGCGGTTCGTCCGGGAACATTGTACAAAATTACAGGTATAGAGGACGCTTGAGCTACCGCTTTGAAATGTTGATATATACCCTCTTGAGTGGGTTTACTATAATAAGGCGCTACCGAAAGTACGGCCGTAAAGGGTGACAAATCTGTTGATTTAAGTTCCTCTACAACAGCAGCAGTATTGTTCCCACCAATGCCAATCACCAGTGGAAGTCGACCAGCATTGGCCTTAATAATGGTCTCCACAATTTCTCTTTTTTCATCTTTTGTGATGGTTACACTTTCGCCTGTTGTACCACTAATGACAAGATAATCTGTGCCATTTTCTATATTAAACTCAACAATTTTTGCGAGTGCATCATGGTCTATGGTCAAATCGCTTTTGAAAGGTGTGACCAAAGCAACCCCCATGCCTACTAATGAATTCATTTAAATTTTCTTTAGCGTTTTTAAATATTTTATAAGTTCTACTTTAAAAGTACTTTGATTTTTAAGCGCCACATCTATAATCAAATCATGCAATCGATCATCTTCGTTAGAAATACCAACTTTAAATTTTGCCTTAGACATGGCTGTTACAATTTTTAGTTCATAGCGGTTGGGCTTGTAAAAACTGATGAGCAAATCAAATTGTTGATCTACAAATTCGGTCACTTCTGAACTTTTGCAATGCCCAAGCCAATCAAAATCTAAAGCATTGTACGAGGCATCCCAACTGTTTGGTTGATTATTTTCTTTTTGATAAAAAGCAATAAAACGCAATTGGTTGTCCTTCAAACCCAAATCTGTAAATAACGTTCTAAAAAAATCATAATCTTCAAACTGATCATAATGAAATATTATACCAACGGTATTGATCTTTTCAGACGAATATTGCTTTGTTCGCGCATTCAGAACCGTGGTCAAAAATTTTTCAGACGATATTGTTTTGATTCGTTTAAAAAACATGTACTTTTAGTATCTGTACAAAGTTAATACAAATGACGCTTAAATCCGTTAAATTCCTTGTCCTAATTTTTGTGTTTTTCTCTTGTCATCAAGCACAAACCAAACAAAAAGCGAAAAGCCAACGCCTAACAGTAGATCAAAACCTGGATACCGATTCCAAGATTGACACTTTTTTGAAGCCCTATAGAGAGCGCATAGAAGCGTCAATGAATGAAGTGTTGTGCTTCTCTGTTGATGAACACAAAAAAACTGAAGGTGAACTGAATACTGCTGTTGGCAATCTAATGGCCGATGCTGTATTTGAGTTGTGTGCGCCTGTACTAAAAAAGCGTCATGATATAGATTTGGATATGGTTTTGCTCAATCATGGAGGCATTCGAGCACCATTACCAAAAGGACCAATCCAAATGAAAACTGCTTTTAATATCATGCCTTTTGAAAATAAGGTGGTTGTCGCACAAATGAAAGGTTCAATTCTTTTGAAACTGGTCAACTATCTTACAAAAGCCAAACGCGCACACCCAATTTCTGGAATGGAACTCGCGATTACCCGCAATGGAACCATCAAAACGCTTCGTATTCAAGGAAAGGAAATAGAGTCCAACAGAATTTATTTTGTAGCTACAAATGACTACCTCTATAAAGGCGGAGACCGTATGGATTTTTTTCAAAAAAGCGAAACTGTTTTTGACATCGACTACAAAATAAGAAATGTACTGATTGACTATTTTACAACCAAAGATACTTTGAACCCAAAACGCGATCAACGTTTTGTATATACCAATTAAAAACAAAAACATGAAACGACGCACATTCATCAAAAACACAGCGGCCTCAGCTACTTTATTGTCTATGGGTGGCGTGGCCCTTTCATGTGTGCATCAAAATGCAAAAAAAATCACCATCTTGCACACCAATGATGTGCACAGTCATATCGACCCTTTTGGGCCAAATGATGGCCGAAATGCAAACAAAGGCGGAGTGGCACGACGCGCTACATTAATCCAAAAGTTACGACAAGAAAACCCCAACACTTTGCTGTTGGATGCTGGAGATATTTTTCAAGGCACTCCTTATTTTAACTACTACGGAGGCGAATTGGAATTTAAGCTCATGAGTATGCTCGATTATGATGCGGCAACCATTGGAAATCATGATTTTGATAATGGTATTGAGGGTTTGTATGCACAACTCCCAAATGCCAAATTCGATTTTATTTCAGCCAATTACGACTTTAAAAACACCATCATGGATACGCATGTTGAACCCTACAAAATTTTTAATAAAAGTGGAGTGAAAATTGGTGTTTTTGGCTTGGGTGTCGAGCTGGAAGGATTGGTCAGTAGAGATGCTTTCAAAGAAACTAAATACCTGGACCCTATCGAAATTGCACAAGACATGAGCCGTATTCTCAAAACTGAAGAACAGTGCGATTTGATCATTTGCCTTTCACATTTGGGTTATGAGTACAAATATCCAGACAAAGTTTGTGACCGAAGTTTGGCACGCGCCACAAAAGATATAGACCTTATTATTGGTGGCCATACCCATACCTTTTTGGATGAACCCACAATAGAAACCAATGCTGTTGGCAAACATGTTTTGGTGAATCAAGTGGGGTGTTATGGACTTTATCTTGGAAAAGTCGATTTTTATTTGGAACCAGACACCAAATATTTTAGTAGTCGAGCGCTTAGGGTTTAAGTTTTTTCAAAAACTCTTGTTCTGTTAGAATGGGCACATTCAATTGTTCTGCTTTTTGGCGTTTGCTGGGGCCCATATTGGCACCTGCCACCACATAGCTTGTTTTTGCAGAAATAGAGCTTACCACTTTACCTCCATTGGCTTCAATCAGGGCTTTTAGTTCGTTACGAGAAATGGTTTCAAAAACCCCAGAAACGACAATACGATCTCCAGTCAAAAGCGTAGTTTGGTTGGCTAGTGCTTCTTCGGAAAGTTCGAGCTGTAATCCATAACCCACCAATCGAGATACCAAACGGATGCTGTGTTCGTCACGGAAAAAGGCGTATACACTTTCGGCAATTTTTATCCCAATTTCGTCTACTGCTTCGAGTTCTTCTATGCTTGCTTCAGAAAGTGCACCAATACTTTTGTAGTGTTTGGCCAAAGTTTTGGCTACAGTTTCACCCACATATCTTATCCCTAATCCAAAAAGGACACGCTCAAAAGGAATATTTTTGGACGCTTCAATGCCGTTAATTAAATTTTCTGCACTTTTTTGGGCCATGCGTTCTAGAGGTAATACATCTTCTATGGTTAATGTATACAAATCTGCAGCATCTTTTATAAGCCCTGCATTGACTAGTAAAGCCACCGTTTCTCCGCCTAAACCTTCAATATCTAACGCTTTTCTAGAAATATAATGTTGAATTCGACCAATGATTTGAGGTGGACACCCCAAAGTATTGGGGCAATAATGTTGTGCTTCGCCATCTGTTCTTGTTAATGGTGTTTGGCATTCTGGACATTCTGAGATATATACGGTAGGAGTTGATTTTGTTGGTCGTTTTGAAATGTCTACCCCCAAAATTTTTGGGATGATTTCTCCGCCTTTTTCTACAAAAACTGTATCCCCAAAACGTACGTCCAATTTTTCAATTTGATCTGCATTGTGCAAAGATGCACGTTTGACTACAGTTCCAGCCAATGCAACAGGTTCTAGATTTGCTACGGGAGTTATGGCACCAGTACGCCCCACTTGATACGAGATATGGTTCAGTAAGGTAGAAACTTGCTCGGCCTTAAATTTATAGGCCATTGCCCAACGGGGTGCTTTGGCCGTATAACCCAACTCTGCTTGTTGTTGCAAGTCGTTGACTTTGACAACAATACCATCTATTTCATAAGGTAAATCGTGCCGAGCTGTGTCCCAGTGATTGGTAAATTCTAGAACTTCATCAATAGAAGATACACATTTGGCTTCTTTAGGAACTTTAAAGCCCCAAGCACGTGCTTTTTCTAAATTATCAAACTGTGACAAAATACCTGTATTTTCTCCAACAATGCTGTACAAAAGACATTCCAAAGGACGTTTTGCCACTTCTCTACTGTCTTGTAATTTTAGACTTCCAGAAGCTGTATTTCTAGGGTTTTTGTAGGGTTCTTCTCCTGATGCTATACGCTCTTTATTCATGGTATTAAACCCTTCAAAAGGTAAAATGATTTCTCCACGGATTTCAAATGATTCAGGGTACTCACCTTGAAGTTTTAGCGGTACAGATTTAATGGTTTTGATGTTGGCGGTCACGTCATCGCCTTGCGTGCCATCACCACGTGTAAGGGCCTGAAAAAGGGTTCCATTCTTATAAGTAATACTTATCGAAGCCCCATCATATTTAAGTTCACAAGTGTACTCAATGGGACCATCCACCAATTTTTTTATTCGGCTTTCCCAATCCAGTAAATCGTCTTTGGAATAAGAATTATCCAAAGAATACATGCGTTGTGCATGAACTACGGTTTGAAAGTTTTTGGTGACTGCTCCTCCAACACGAAGTGTCGGTGAATTGGGGTCGTACAATTCTGGATATTGTGCCTCCAAAGCTTGAAGTTGTTTCAACTTCATATCAAAGTCATAATCTGAAATACTGGGAGTGTCCAACACATAATATTTGTAATTGTGTTGTCTGAGCTCTTCTCGAAGTTGAATTATTAATTCTTTATCTGTCATTTATGTAAATACACTCCGTGCTTTAGTGGCTACTAAAATACTAAATTCAGTCCATAAAATTAGTGTAAAAAATACGAAAAACGGTTTATTTTTTTTGTGCTTTCAGCATACGGTCTTTTCCAAATGTATCTTTTTTTATGACCCTATTTTTAAAGTTAAGCGCATCAAAAAGAGCTTTTGTTTCGTTGCCATAATGCTCATTTATTTCAGCAAAACAAAGGCCATTTGGTTTAAGATTGGTTTGGGTAATGTTTTTTAAGGCCTCATAAAAAATTAGAGGAGCGTCATCTGAAACAAACAATGCCAAATGTGGCTCGTGAGCCAATACATTTTCATTCATTTGGTTTTGCTCTAGTGCACACACATAAGGGGGATTGGAAACAACGACATCAAAACACAGCTTGCTGCTCCAGTCAAGCATATCTCCTTCAATAAAATTCACCTTGGTATTATTTTTTCGTGCATTTGATCGTGCGACTTCCAAAGCATCCAAACTAACATCCAAAGCAAAGACCTGAGCATGAGGCAACGCTTTGGCAAGTGCAACAGCAATACACCCCGACCCAGTTCCCAAATCTAAAATTGTAGGAGCGTCCTTAGAATCAAAATGTGACAAAATCCAAGCTACAAGCTCTTCTGTCTCAGGGCGTGGAATAAGAACTGAAGGGTTCACAGAATATGTACCTCCAAAAAAATATGCTGTTCCTAAAATGTATTGAATTGGTTCATGATTTTTGAGCCGACCCAACGCATGTTCAAAAGAATTTACGACACCATTGGGAACTTCTTTGCTATAATTGAGTACAAGCTGGTAAGGTTTTAAGTTGAGATATGCCTCACATAAGCGCTGAAAAAAAACCAAACGTTCAGATTCGGGATATATGTCCAATTGCGTATTGAAATGTTGTTTTAATGCGCTAAGGTTCATGTCAAATCTTTTAACATCCACAACCCACAACTATGGTGACCTGTATCTCCAAGCTGAGCATCTATTTCCAAAAAATCATTCTGCTTATACAACTTAAGCGCTGCTTTAAGGGTTGGAATGGTTTCTAAATAGCACTTTTCAAAACCAAAAGATCGCGCTGCATCTAAACAATGATCCATTAATTTTTGACCAATGCCCTGACCTCTCATTTTCGGCAAGGCATACATTTTTTGAAGTTCACAAACAGTTTCATCATAATTTTTTAGCGGCTTTATCCCAGCACCGCCCAAAATTTCGCCTTCAATATCCACCACAAAATAGACTGATTTTGGAGTATCGTAGGCCTCAAACATTGTCGATGTTTCAGGATCTTCATAAGCTGTCCCTTTCAATGGAAGGTTTAATTCCAAAAAAACTGACCTAATGACCGATTCCATTTGAAGATTATCTTCTTTTCTGATTTCTCTAATTTGCATGATTCTTATCCTCGCAATTAATCTTATTTTTGTAGTTTCGAAGATACGTATATAGTCCTTGAAATTAAAAGTTTTTTCACTATCAAAGATTCAACATACATAAAACGTTGTATTGCAATTGCCAAAAATGCACTGGGCACATCGGCTCCAAATCCCTCTGTGGGCTGTGTCATTGTTTGCAATGAAAAAATTATTGGTGAAGGACACACTAGCCCCTATGGCGGTGCTCATGCCGAGGTAAATGCTGTTGCATCGGTAAAGGATAAAAGTCTTTTGGCCAACTCTACCCTTTATGTGAGTTTAGAACCATGCTGTCATCATGGAAAAACACCTCCTTGTACAGACCTTATTATTGAACATAAAATCCCTAAAGTTGTTATTGGGTGTGTGGACACCAACAAAAAAGTAAGTGGCAAAGGAATTGCAGCACTTGAATCTGCTGGTTGTACGGTAACTGTCGGTGTAGAAGAACAGCTTTGTAGGATTCACCACCGACGTTTTTTTACCTTTCAAAACAAAAAGCGTCCTTATATAATATTAAAATGGGCGGAAACAAAAAATGGCTACATTGCACCGCTCACAAAAAAAACGAAAAAGCCCGTGTGGATCAGTAGTACAGAATCGCGACAACTGGTGCATCAATGGCGTTCCGAAGAACATGCCATATTGGTGGGCGGAAACACCATTCTAGAAGACAACCCAAGTTTAACCACTAGAATGATTTCAGGAAGAAACCCTATACGTATTATAATCGATAAAAAAGGAAATATACCAAAATCAGCGACCGTTTTTGATGATCAAGCGCAAACCATTGTATTAACCTCCGAGCATATTGATTTTAAAAAAAATATAGCACAACAACTTTGTACAAAACTGCATGATATGAACCTCCTTTCTGTACTAGTTGAAGGGGGACAAAAAACATTACAACATTTTATAGACGAAAATTTATGGGACGAAATAAGGATCTTCAAAGGCGATGTAACCTTTGAAGAAGGATTGAAAGGCCCTGTATTTGAAGCAAAACCAAAATTTAAAACTAAAATTGTAAAGGACGAATTACTCATTTATACAAATGAAAAAAAATCAATCATCTAATGAATGATGAAATTCTTGAGTTTAAATCGATTGAATGTGCCTCGCAGGAGCTTCTATATAAAGACAAGGGGAGTAAGTTTTTTGGTTATGCATATCCCATTCAAAATGAGTCAGATGTACAAAATTGCATTGCCAAACTTAAAGAAAAACACCGCTCAGCAGGACATTTTTGTTATGCATATCGACTAGGACCGAGTGGAGAACAATATAAAGTATCGGATGATGGTGAACCCAATAATAGTGCGGGTATGCCAATTTTAGGGCAGCTACAAGCCAAAGCCCTAAGCAACACTTTGGTTGTTGTGGTGCGGTATTTTGGTGGCACAAAGCTTGGTGTTGGAGGACTCATTTCAGCGTACAAAACTACTGCAAAACAAAGTTTGGATGCTAGCAAAACAATTACCCATTACATTAAAAAGGTCATCAAAATTCAATTTTCATATAATGAGCTTAGTCACGTGATGCGGATTGTGAAAAAATTTGACTTAAAAATCACGGAACAGTGCCAAGAAATGAAATGTTGGCTAAAAATTTTGGTCAAAAAAAGAGATTTGAAAACGGTAAAGACGGCGTTTGAAGCACATCACAAAATTGAACTTGAAATTTTAAACGATTAATTCTGCATTTTGTCTAAAAAAAAGTCTGGACAACGCATTGGTAATTGCGTTTTTGTGTCCACAAAAACTAATTTTGTGTACGCCGTTGTCAAGAGTTCTCCTTGTTGATTTTTAAGTTCATATTCAAATTCAATGGACACTTTGGGTAGCTTTAATAAAGTTGTTTTAATAAGCAAAACATCTTCATAAAATGCTGGTTTACTGTAATTTATATTCAAAACAACGACTGGCAACATAATTCCCTGAGCTTCCATTTCTTTGTAAGAAACACCCAAAGAGGATAACCATTCAATTCTTCCAATTTCAAAATATTGTGCATAATTCCCATGATAGACGACGCCCATTTGGTCTGTTTCACCGTAACGAACTTTAACTTTTGTTTGATGGCTTTTCATGAAAAAATTTATATATTTATTGTCGCATAATTTAGACAAAAAATAATAAAATTTCCTGCAATTTTAATTTTTTTTTTAGAAATTTTGTTCACATATTTGTGACGAACAAAAAAATTACCAACACCCTCCCCAAGTGTCATAATTTTTGTTCACTAACTAACTAAAATTCTTACAATAACAATGAATAACACTGCGCAATCGGTATGGGGAAACTGTCTTAATTTCATTAAAGACAACATTCAGCCTCAAGCATACAAAACATGGTTTGAACCCATTGTTGCAGTCAAGTTAGCGGACCAAGCGCTAAGCATTCAAGTTCCAAGTAAATTTTTCTATGAATGGTTAGAAGAACACTACGTAAAAATTTTAAAAGTCGCATTGACTAAAGAATTAGGAGAAGATGCCAAACTTGTATACATCATCAAGATGGAAAACACTTATGGCAACAAACAACCTTTTACTGAAAAAATTCCTAGCGCCAACCGCTCAGCAATAAAACCTCAGCGTGCAGACATTCCTTTAAAGAATAAAAATCCAGAGCTTAAAAATCCATTCATCATTCCTGGCATCAGAAATGTAAAAATTGAATCTCAACTCAATCCTATTTATACATTTGAGAATTTTCTTGAAGGAGATTCGAACCGATTGGCAAGAAATGCTGGGATTGCTGTAGCCAATAAGCCCGGTGGTACCTCTTTCAATCCGCTACTGATTTTTGGTGGTGTAGGGTTAGGAAAAACGCACTTAGCTCATGCTATTGGGGTAGATATCAAGGATAAATACCCAGAAAAAACAGTGTTGTATATCTCTGCAGAGAAATTCACACAACAATATATAGAGTCTGTAAAGAAAAACAACAGAAACGATTTTATTCATTTTTATCAAATCATTGATGTACTGATTATCGATGATGTTCAATTCCTTTCTGGAAAATCAGGAACACAAGATGTATTTTTCCACATTTTTAATCATTTACATCAAAATGGAAAACAAGTCATTTTGACAAGTGACAAGGCCCCTGTAGATATGCAAGATATCGAACAGCGCCTGTTGTCAAGATTCAAGTGGGGGCTTTCTGCTGAACTTCAAAAACCAGATTTTGAAACTCGTGTTTCAATCATTAAAAATAAACTCTACAGAGATGGTGTAGAGATGCCTGATGACATTGTAGAATATGTGGCCAAAAACATCAAAACAAATGTTCGAGAACTCGAAGGCGCGATTATATCTTTGATTGCGCAATCATCGTTCAATAAGAAGGAAATTACACTATCACTGGCTAAAGAAATCGTAGCGAAATTTGTAAAAAACACCAAACGAGAAGTTTCTATAGACTACATCCAAAAGGTTGTTTCAGACTACTTCCAAATGGATGTTGATACACTTCAGTCCAAAACAAGAAAAAGACATATTGTTCAAGCACGCCAATTGGCTATGTTTTTTGCCAAAAAATTCACCAAAGCTTCACTAGCGAGTATTGGTTCGCAAATTGGACAGCGCGATCATGCAACCGTTCTCCACGCTTGCAAAACTGTAGATAACCTCTCATCTACAGACAAACAGTTCCGTAAATACGTTGAAGATTTGACAAAAAAATTGTCTGTGTAAATCATACGAATTATGACCAAAATTCTAATGGTTTGCTTGGGAAATATTTGTAGATCCCCTTTAGCCGAAGGAATTTTAAAATCAAAATTACCAAGTCCTTCATTTTTTATAGATTCTGCTGGAACTAGTGGTTTTCACTCTGGTAGTTCTCCCGATCCACGATCTATTGCCGTTGCCAAAAAAAATAGCATTGACATTTCACAGCAAAAATCACGGCCATTCAGAGCATATGATTTAGAAGAATTTGACCATATTTTTGTGATGGATAATGCTAATCTGCATGATGTTTTACGGCATGTTCAAAATGAAGAAGAAGAACAAAAAGTAAAGCTTATTTTGGATTATCCAAATGCAAAAGTTAAAGAAGTTCCCGATCCGTACTACGGTGGTAAAGACGGTTTTAATTATGTTTTTAATATGTTGGAAGATGCTTGCCGCTACCACAGTGCGCAATTAACAAAAAAATAATGAACGGAAAACTGTATTTAATCCCTAGTACGCTAGGCGATGTACCTCCATTAGAAACGATGCCTTTATCCATCAAAAGGACCATTGAAGAAATTGATATATACATCGTTGAAAATGAGAAATCGGCAAGACGATATATAAAATCTGTCAGCGCTACAAAATCCCAGTCGAGTCTAAGATTATTTCCTTTAAATAAATTCACAAATCCTTCCGAAATACCTGCCTATTTACAACCCTGTAAACAGGGTATTTCTGTTGGACTTATTTCGGATGCGGGATGTCCAGGAGTAGCCGATCCTGGAGCAGAAGTTGTGCGTTTAGCACATGAAAACAATATTCAGGTTGTTCCTTTGGTAGGGCCTTCATCCATATTATTGGCCATGATGAGCTCTGGAATGAATGGGCAAAATTTTGCCTTTAACGGCTATCTTCCCATCGATAAAGCTGAACGGAAAACCAAATTGAAACAGTTGGAAAAACGATCTTTCGAAGAACAACAGGCGCAATTGTTTATCGAAACACCCTACAGAAATCAAAAACTTCTTGAGGATATGTGTCGGATTTTACATCCAAATACACGGATTTGTTTGGCCTGTGATCTCACGCTACAATCAGAATACGTCAAAACCAAAACGGCTCAAGCATGGAAAAACACAACCGTTGACTTTCATAAAAGACCAACATTGTTCATCATCCAAAAGGATCAAAAATAAGGGCTACAACAGTTTGGCTTTTGGACGTCTATGTGGAATAATAAATGACGTATCGTAAGAAGAAAAATTGCGCATGTATGAGGCGATATCAGTACCAAAAGCATCGGTAAAACCAACAGCACCATAACTTCGTAAATAGCGCTTGACATTACCTGGACCAGCCAAGTGTGCAGCAGCTAAAATACCAGACTCGGTCACGGAAGTTCCGTTAATTTTGTGGCCCACAAAACGCTTAATATCACGGCGTAGGATCCATTTGTTTCGCTTGGCATTAGCCAAAAAAGCTTTTTCTTGCAGTTTTGGGTCTTTCAAAAAACTTGAAGCGTTATAAATCCCAATAAGTTTTAGCGTTGAAGTTCCAAATTGATACTTTCCTAAATATCCTAAAGAATTGACTACAGTATATTTTCCTTGAGATTCTTTAAATGCTATAGCTTCTTTAAAACCAACATAACTGCGCCCTAAAATGATATAATTAACAAAGTCTTCATTAGTATCATTAGCTTTGCCCGTTTTGGGGAAGTTGTAATTTAAATCCGATGCATCAGGGTACACTACAGCAACAGGTTTAAGATTTGGTGAAGATGTAAACCCAAAAAAAAGAGAACATGCAACACTGTAAAGTGCAATCCTGAAGTTAATTTTAAATGGTTTCATTGTTTCTATTTTAAAGCATGTGCTTGTTTAAAAACAGTGCAAAGGTACATAAAAATAAAAAATGCTGATAATCAATGAGTTACACTATTCCAAAATACCTTTATTACTAA
Organism: Flavobacteriaceae bacterium; assembly: GCA_029238515.1. Taxonomy (GTDB): domain Bacteria; phylum Bacteroidota; class Bacteroidia; order Flavobacteriales; family Flavobacteriaceae; genus UBA3537. The sequence goes on from JAQWFW010000017.1 coordinate 56,109, forward strand.
GGTAATTCTGGTATGAACGAGCGTTCTTATTGTGTCCAGAAAGTGTTTTTGCAAAATTATGAAATCCTGGACGTTGCGGATTGGCCGCAAAATAGAAAAAATCATGGCGTTCATAATTGAGTACCGCCTCAATAGCCGACAAATCGGGCATAGCGATAAGACCAGGCGGAAGCCCTTTATTCAGATAAGTGTTGTAGGGCGATTTGATGGTTTTATGCTTGTTAAGAACACGTTTGATGACTTTATTTTTGTAGGATGGAAGTTGATAAGCGGCAAATTTCAATGTAGGATCAGCTTGAAGTGCCCACCCCCTATTCAATCGGTTCATGTACACTCCCGCCACGCGAGCTTGCTCACTCACTTCTTTTGATTCTTCCTGCACAATAGCCGCAAGAATAGAGACCTCTACAGGAAAAAGCCCAATTTTTTGTGCTTGTGCTTTTCGTTTTGAGTTCCAAAAGCTATTGTACGATTTAAGTATTTTGGTTCTGAATTTTTTAGCAGATGTATTCCAGAAAAACTCATAGCTGTTGGGCAAATACATAGCAAGTGCAGTTTCTGGTGTAAACCCTTGAGAAGACAAGAAATCAACATCAGTAAACACTTCAATAAGTTCTAAACTGTCCGGTTCTATTTGATTTGAAATTCTTTTGGCCAATTGCGGCAAGCTGTGTTGGTTATTGAAAGAAATCGTCAGAGGAATATTTTGACTTCGAATTGAGTTGATGATGTCGTTGTTCGTCATTCCTTTGGAAACACGGTAGCGCCCTGCTCTGATATTTGAAGTATATTTTTTTTGTTTGGCCAAAACATCAAATGTATTGATATCGATGAGTAAGGGTTCTAAATCGGAACGCACCTCATCATAAGTTGCTCCTGAACGGATGAAAATAAACGCTTCTTTGCCATTGAATGCGGTGTTGGAGACCAACATCACTGAATAAATATAATAGGAAAAACTAGCAATGGCGACAAGTCCAAACAACACAAAAGCAATAGCTATTTTTTTTATGTTCATAAGACTAATTATTTATGTGATATGATCCTTGAAAAACAAAATTAGCCGCTCCCGACAACCACACATTTGAATATAGCCCTTCTGAATATTTGAAAGACACCAGAAGTGTTCCACCTTTGGTTTTTAGCGTGATGTGTTCAGCATTAGTCTTTTTCATAAAGTGCATTGCAATTGCAGCTGCCGTTGCTCCTGTTCCACACGATAAAGTCTCATCTTCTACTCCACGTTCATAAGTGCGCACAGCAAAAGTGTTTTGAGCTCGTTCGGCTACAAAATTCACATTGATCCCTTCTTGTTTAAAAGGTGAACTGTAGCGAATTTGAGCACCTTCTTGCTTCATGTCCAACGCATCAATTTCGGATTTGAAAGCCACATAATGTGGTGAACCTGTATCGAGAGTAACATGATCAGATGTTGAGTAAATTTTAGAAACCGACTGCATCTTTAGGTGAACCCCAGCAGTATCAAGACGTGCTTCATGAGGGCCGTCAATGGCCAAAAAAGTTGTCGTCTTTTCTATGATTCCAAGCTGTTTTGCAAAAGCGACAATACTTCTACCGCCATTGCCACACATACTGCTTTGATTACCATCAGCATTGAAATAAACCATTTCAAAATCATAGTCTGAATTGTTTTCTAATAAAATCAATCCATCTGCTCCAATGCCAAAACGACGGTCGCAAAGCGCTGCAACAAGTTTGGTATTATTTTTGTCAAATGTTTGTGAGCGATTATCAATCATCACAAAATCATTTCCGGTGGCTTGATATTTATAAAATGTAAGTGTCATTTGCCTTGCAAATATAATAATATTTAGATGGAATCAATCGTTGTTAAAAGTGCATTAAATTTTAATTATTCATTCAATAAAAAATTAATTTTAAAGTTAAAATAAACTAAACATCAAGATCATGAAAAAACTATTCACATTATTAGCTGTATCGGCTCTTGGTGGTGCAATGACTCTTGGAGTCTACACCCAGTTGCAAAATAAAAACAACAATACATCAACAAAAACCCCTACGGAAACTGCATTTTTTCAAACCGTAAACTATACTGCTGTAGCAAATGGGGGAACCAATGTAGATTTTACCACTGCAGCAGAAAAAACCTTGCACGCTGTGGTCCATGTCAAAAATACGACTATGAGCAAAGGGTATACCTCTTTTGAAGATTTATTCTTTGGTCGTCTTCAAAGTCGTCCACAAATCGGAACAGGTTCAGGAGTAATCATTTCGCCGGATGGGTACATCATTACCAACAATCATGTTATAGACGGTGCGCAATCCATTGAAGTGACCACCAACAACAACAAAACATTTGAAGCAAACCTTGTAGGCACCGATCCAACAACAGATATTGCTTTACTTAAAATTGACACTGATGAGGAACTAACCTATACAACTTTTGGCGATAGTGACACCGCCAAAATTGGTGAGTGGGTTTTGGCTGTTGGCAATCCTTTCAATTTGACCTCCACAGTAACCGCAGGAATTATTAGCGCAAAATCCAGAGATCTTTCAGGAAGAAATACACAATCGTTTATACAAACCGATGCCGCTGTAAACCCAGGAAATTCTGGAGGTGCATTAGTGAATATTCATGGCGATCTTATTGGAATCAATACGGCCATTTCTTCACAAACGGGTTCATACATTGGCTATTCTTTTGCGGTTCCTAGCAACATTGCACGTAAAGTTGTGAGCGATATTATGGAATATGGAGATGTGCAAAATGGAATATTAGGTGTGATAGGTCGTACGCTTAATGGTCAAGACTCAGAAACCTATGGAGTGGATGATACTGAAGGTTTTTATGTAAATGAGGTTCAAGAAAACAGTGGAGCCATGCGCTCTGGCATAAAAAAAGGAGACATTATCAAAAGTATAAATGGAGTGAAAATTGTCAAATTCTCTGATTTAAGTGGTTTTTTAAAAACCAAAAGTCCCAACGATGTCGTCCAAGTCACACTCATTAGAAATGGCGAAGTCAAAGTTATAAACGTTAAACTTGAAAAATTGACCACCATTGATGTCCCATTTATAGGAACATTAAAAGAACTCAGCCCATCAGAGCTGAAAAAGCGTAAAAGCGATTACGGCCTTGAAGTGCAAAATTTATCTGATAATTACAAATCAGAATGGAATGCCGATGGTGTAGATAAAGGAGCTTTGGTCGTAAAAATCAACAACATAAACGTAAACTCCGTTTCTGATGTCAAAAACGCTTTAAGTGAATATTCCAATAATGTTTTTCAAATTTCTGTTGTTAAAGCAAATGGAGGAAAATTGACCTATCGCTTTAGATAAATTTGTCCCATTTCACCAAAAAATAATCGTACACAAATCTGTGTGCGATTTTTTTTTAATTTAATTTACGAAAACGTTATAGTTGTTTTACTTTTGCAGTAAATTAACACAAACATTTAGACGCATATGCCTACACAAAACTCCTACGAAAAAGAAGTTTCATTGCAAACCAAGTGTAGAAAATCTGCAGTAGAATTTGTCAAAATTGTAAATGACCTTTGGTATGATGATGCCATCGAACTGGTTATTTTCAGAAATCAACTGATTGATAAAAACGTCAATGAAATTTTACGGTTGCACGACTATGCTAGTGCATTTGTAAACAAACCTATATCTATTTTTGATGCTGTAGAAGTCGCAAAAGCCATCCAAAACCTACGCCTCCCCCCTTCTAAAATTGACATTGGAAAACTTACCTATGAGTTTCACAAAAAAGCTCCTGAACACAACGATGTGTTTACATTCATTTCAAATCAATTAAAAGCACATAAGAAACAAAAAAACATCACCCCCAGAGATGTCGTATTGTACGGTTTTGGTCGCATTGGTAGATTGGTTGCAAGAGAACTCATGCTTAAGAACGGAAAAGGCAGTCAATTGCGTTTACGTGCAATTGTCACTCGTGGTGCCATCACAGCAGAAGTGTTAGAAAAACGCGCAACATTGCTGAGCAACGACTCGGTTCATGGCGAATTTCCTGGCACAGTAAAAGCAAATCATAAAAAACAAGCACTCATCATCAATGGAACTACAGTTCATGTACTGCCCAGCAGTGCTCCAGAGGATCTAGATTATACGGAATATGGCATCAATAAGGCCTTGGTGATTGACAATACTGGAGCGTTTCGTACCAAAGATGCTTTGGAGCGTCATTTAAAAGCCAAAGGCACCGAAAAAGTTTTACTCACTGCACCAGGTCAAGGTATTCCCAATATCGTTTACGGAGTAAATCAAAAACAATATTCTCCGAAAGATCATGCTATTTTTTCGGCGGCCTCATGTACCACCAACGCCATTACGCCTATTTTAGACGTTATGGACAGCGTTCTGGGTGTAGAATATGGACATCTAGAAACTATTCATGCCTACACCAATGATCAAAATTTGGTGGACAACATGCACAAAAAATACCGTCGTGGTCGTGCTGCGGCACTCAATATGGTCATCACCGAAACTGGCGCTGGAAAAGCCGTGAGTAAAGCCCTACCAAATTTGGAAGGAAAACTCACTTCCAATGCCATTCGTGTTCCAGTGCCCAATGGAAGTTTAGCTATTTTAAATCTAGAATTGTCTAAAAAAACTAGTGTTCAAAAACTCAATTCACTCATCAAACGTCATGCTTTAGAAGGGCCTTTGGTCGAACAAATCAAGTACGAATTGAGCGACGAACTAGTATCGAGTGATATCATAGGAAGCAGTGCTCCTGCAATTTTCGACAGTAAAGCAACTATTGTACGAGACAGTGGAAAAAATGCCGTTTTGTACATTTGGTATGACAATGAATATGGTTATAGTCATCAAGTCATTCGGTTGGCCAAATATATGGCTGAAGTTCGGCGATTTACCTACTATTAGAAACCGACGCCACTAAGCATAATTCACTTATATTTGTAGTCAAATTTATGTGGTATGCGCATCGACATCATTAGTGTAGTTCCGGAATTACTCAAAAGCCCGTTTGAAGCTTCAATTCTCAAACGTGCTATTGATGCCAATTTGGTGGAAGTTCACGTACACAATCTTAGAGACTATACTACTGACAATTATAAATCTGTAGACGATTATCAGTTTGGTGGAGG
>JAQWFW010000028.1 GCA_029238515.1 Flavobacteriaceae bacterium
AAAATAGTTTTTTTTTTATCCTTGGAGATAATTTATGACCCAAACATACAGTAGTTCAGACTTTTTGGATGGAATTAGTGAGATAAACTCAAAAAAAATATCCCCAAAAATAATTAATTATTCTTGAGGATAATTGTGACCTCGGCAGGATTCAAACCTGCAACCTCTTGAGCCGTAATCAAGTGCACTATTCAGTTATGCTACGAGGCCTTTATAGGGCTGCAAATATAACTTAATAATTTTTTACGCAAAAGAATTTTTGTTCAAATTCAAAAAACTTAAATTTGTATGCAACAATGTATTTTAGTTATGAAAATCGAACAAATCTATACCAAATGTCTTGCACAAGGCGCCTACTACATCGAATCGAATGGTGAAGCAGCAATTATTGACCCATTAAGAGAACCTCAGCCCTACATTGAAAGAGCTCAAAAAAATGGCGCTCAAATCAAATTTATTTTTGAAACCCATATCCATGCCGATTTTGTTTCTGGTCATGTCGATTTAGCCAAAAAAACTGGCGCTACTATTGTATTTGGTCCAAACACAAAAACGACTTTTGATTGCTATAATGCCTCTGATAACGAAGAATTTAAAATTGGTGACATCACCATAAAAGCACTACACACGCCAGGACACACACTAGAATCTGTAACTTATTTATTGATTGATGAGAATGGTAAAAATCATGCAATTTTCACAGGCGACACCCTTTTCCTAGGCGATGTTGGACGTCCAGATTTGGCCATAAAATCGGATCTTTCTGAAGAAGATTTGGCAGGAATGTTGTTCGAATCTCTGCGTACAAAAATCATGACCTTAAACGATGATGTCATTGTTTATCCCGCGCATGGTGCTGGTTCTGCCTGTGGAAAAAACCTCAGTAAAGAAACTGTAGGTACTATTGGAGGACAAAAGAAAAAAAACTATGCACTTAGACCTGAAATGACAAAAAAAGAATTTGTAAAAGAAGTGCTTGATGGCATCAGTCCACCACCTCAATATTTTGCAAAAAATGCACTCTTAAACAAAACTGGCTATTCAGAATTGGATCAAGTATTGGATTCTGGAGATACACCACTTTCAGTAGATTTATTTCAAGAACTTGCCGAAAACAAAAACACGCTCATTTTAGATGTGAGAACACAACAAGAATTTGTAAAAAACCACATTCCAGGATCAATTTTTATTGGTCTCAATGGTGGTTTTGCGCCATGGGTAGGTGCACTCATAAAAGACATCACTCAACCGCTTTTATTGGTTGTGCCAAAAGGGAAATCTAAAGAAGCTGTGACTCGATTGGCACGAGTGGGCTACGATCATACTCTTGGTTATTTGGAAGGTGGAATTGAGGCCTGGATGAATGCTGGAAAAGCAACGGATCAAATCAAATCTATTTCTGCATTCGAATTTGAAGAATTAATCAAAAACAAACCACTAAATGTTTTGGATGTCAGAAAAGATGGAGAGTATTTATCTATGCATTTGGAAGTCGACCATGTACAGCATTTTGCTTTGGATTACATTAATGAGAAAATGGGACAAATTGACAACTCCAAGACGTACCATATCCATTGTGCTGGCGGATACCGGTCTGTGATTGCTGCTTCTATTCTAAAAGCACAAGGACATCACAATGTTGTAGATATAGCAGGTGGTTTTGCTGCATTAAAAAAGACGAATCTAAGAATGAGCAACTATGTTTGCCCATCTACATTGTAAACAAAAAATTAAACAATTTCGGCACTTAAACCCGCTTGTAAAAGTTTTGTACAACGTGGCTTCAAATCGTCGTAAGACCCTGTTTTTACGGTGCATTTTCCTTTATAGTGTACCAAAATTGAACATTGCTCGGCTTGTTCGTAGCTATGGTTGCACACATCTACCAAAGTTTCTATCACATGGTCAAATGTATTCACATCATCGTTGAACAATACGATTTCATTAAACGTACCGTAATCTTCAGTCGTTTCAACGGCCTCTTTTATGTGTTCTTTTGTTCCCATTAGTTTTTTTTAAATTTTAGGGCCACCCAATCATTTTTAGAAATCTGTGCTTCCAAACCTAATTCGTGCTGTACACACATCTCTTCAATCAAAGGAATGTCTTGTTCATAAAAACCACTTAAAAATAATAAACCCTTTGGATTTAAACAAGACGCATATTGAGGAATATCGTTCACAAGAATATTTCTATTGATGTTTGCAATAATCACATCAAACGATTTACCTTTCAAAAGCTGAACATCACCTTTTGAAACATTGATTTTTTGACATGAGTTCCGTTCACAATTTTCCAGACTATTGAGAAAACACCACTCATCAATATCTATAGCATCGATGCGAGCTGCACCTCTTTTTTCGGCCAAAATGGCTAAAACACCTGTACCACAACCCATATCCAAAACAGATTTCTTTACAAAATCTGTATCTAATATGTATTGAATCATCATGTGTGTGGTTTCATGATGACCAGTTCCAAAACTCATTTTGGGTTCAATGACAATGTCATATTCAACATCGGTTTTTTCGTGAAAAGGCGCACGAACAGCACAACGATGATCTACTAATATAGGATGAAAATTTTCTTCCCACTTAGCATTCCAATTGACTTGTTCAATTTCTTCTGAATTGTATTGTATTGAAAAGGCATCGTTTTTCAGTAGTTGAACATCATCCAAAATATTTGGATGATATTCGTTTTTTTGAATGTAGGCGGTAACACCATTGGTATGCTCGACAAAACTTTCAAACCCTGCATAGCCAAGTTCAGCTATAAGAATCTCTACTCCAGGATGTTGTGGTATAACCGTAAAATGATATCCAATATAAATGGATGCGTCCATTTTCTAAAATGAATTGACAATTGCACTGAAATGTTCTGCATCTAAAGCAGCTCCTCCAATAAGTCCACCATCTACATCTGGTTTTGAAAATATTTCTTTAGCATTGGCAGACTTCACGCTACCACCGTAAAGAATTGAAACCTCATCGGCCAAAGCAGAAGAATACTGATCGGCAAGTGTTTTTCTTATGAAAGCATGCATGTCTTGTGCTTGATCGGGTGTTGCTGTTTCGCCTGTTCCAATAGCCCAAACGGGTTCGTATGCCAAAACGATTTGGCTCCAAGCTGACGCTGGCAAATGGAATAATGCATTTTTAATTTGACTGGCTACAACTTCATTTTCATTTCCTGCTTTACGATCTGCTAGTTCTTCTCCAAAACAAAAAATTACACGCATATCATGAGCAAGAGCAGTATCTACTTTTTTGGCGAGTAATGCATCTGTTTCATTGAAATAGGCACGACGTTCGCTGTGGCCTAAAATAACCGTATGGACACCAACACTTGTGAGCATACTTGCACTCACCTCACCTGTAAAAGCTCCACTTTCTGCATAATGCATATTTTGTGCAGCCACAGCAATTGAACTTCCTTTTAGCGAATTTGTAACGGCTAATATATTGGTAAATGGTGGTGCAACAATGACGTCTGTAGTCGAATGGTGGTGGTGTTCTAAAAGTTTTGAAATTAATAGTTCAGAATCTACATAATCGTTATTCATTTTCCAGTTTCCAGCAACAATTTGTTTTCTCATTTTAAGTGTTTTCTTAGGTGTTTATCTTTTGTTTTAATAGCTCTATAGACTACAATTTTTCCTTTGTCATCTACAATCATATAGCGAGGAATCCAATCTAAGTCTAAAAATTTGCCCATAGCACCTTTCCAACCAGACTGCATGTAGTAATGATCGCCTTTTAATTCGTGTTTTTGTATGCCCTTTTTCCAGGCATTTATAGATTTGTCCAAGGACAAAAATACGTAGGTTGTGTTGGGATAATCTTTTTGAAGTTCTTTTAGTTTTGGAAGACTTTTTAAACAATCTTTACACCAGCAGGCCCAAACATCGATGAAGATGGTTTCTCCCTTATGCTTTTCCAAAATTGTACTGAATGGCACTACCGATTCATCTAATGTAATGAATTCATCGTTTAGGGCTGCATCTGAAAAGGTTGTGACTGGTTCAGTCTGACAGTTGAGCAGCGTACTTCCAATCAAAAAGGATAAAAGTATTTTTTTCATTTAATTTAATTTGATTTTAGGGTTCAAATATGCATAGATGATATCTACAACAATATTTAGAATGACAAAAATAGTGGCAATTATTAAAACAGCACCCATAATTACCGGTAAATCTAATGTATTTAGTGCATTTACGATTTCTTTACCAAGACCATTCCATCCAAAAACGTATTCTACAAAAACTGCACCAGCCAATAATGAAGCAAACCAACCTGAAATTGCAGTAATTACGGGACTCATGGCGTTCTTTAGGGCATGTTTCAAAAGCACTTGTTTGGCATTTAGCCCTTTGGCTTGTGCCGTCTTGATGTATTCTTGATTGAAAACTTCCAATAATGAATTGCGCATAAGTTGAGAAACAACAGCTAAAGGGCGGATGCCTAAAACTACAGCTGGAAGAATTAAATTTTGCAGGTGTAAAGTCTTCAGTTCGCCAAAATCATCCAATTCATATAAATTTCCTGTCATTTCTAAACCGGTAAATTCATGCCATAAGAAACCAAACAACCAAGCAAAAATAATGGCACTGAAAAATGAAGGCAGACTCATACCAAGTGTACTGACAATAAGGACAAGTTTGTCGACCCAACGATCTTTGTATAGTGCCGAAAGTATCCCCAAAAATACTCCCAAAAACAAGGCAATAGTAATAGAAGTACTGGCCAAAACAAACGTATTTGGCAAAGTGCCTTTAAGTATTTTTGAAACCTTTTTACCTTGTCGTGTAAAGGAAGTGCGTAAATAAGGATACTTCAAAACTACATGCTTATTTTGCGTTTCAAAAAGTGTAAAATATGTATACTTTTCATCCGAGAGATGGGTGTAGTGCGTTTTCACATTGGAATGAAAAGAAAGTGGAGATAAATCATTCAAATAGTAAAGATATTGGGTCATTATGGGTTGATCAAATCCGTATTTTTTTTTGACCACAAGCAATTGTGCTTCATCTTCATTTTGACCCAACATCATACGCGCGGGATCGCCTGGCAATACATTAAATAAAAAAAATATGACAGACACAACTCCAAAAAGCGTAATAAGTGTATTGATGATTTTTCTTGCTAAGTAACTGCCCAAATTTTATAATTCTAGTCTTTCAATATCGTTCCAGTGTACCTTTTGTTGAACGGTTCCTTTATTGAGCATCAACGCTCCTGGATTGGAACGTACTACGGTTTTCAATGCCTTTTCGTCACAAATAAAAAACTCAAAATTGAGATCGTATTTTGTTTTAATTCTACGCTTAACCTCATCTCCTGAAGCACTTAAACCAATGACAGTATATCCTTCTTTTAGTGCTCGATCCGAGATTGATTTAAGCTTCAAAAGCCCTTCTTTTTCAGCAGTTTCTAAATTGTAGGAAACAATCATCAATAAACGGTCTTGCTCTAAGAAATAATTTGTCAAATCTTCAGATTCTGATTCAATAGAAAAGTCCAAAATTGAAGGTTGAAAACCTTCATCAATAATTTTAGTCTCCACGCCAACATAAGTACCGTCTACATTGGGGTAAGAGCCGTCTGTAACAATAGTTTGTTGCTCTCCATTGACATCAAAAGTCCATGTAAATTCTTGAATTGCTTTTGGCGCATCAGGGGGCGTGCTCATGTTTTCAATTAGGTTATCACCAATTTTGTAAGCCCTAAAATCTATACTTGGTAAATGCATCAGTACATGGTAACCAAAAGCTAAACTCAAAACCAAACTGAGCGCAGCAAAAATATTGGTCAGTAAAGGATTAAAAACTGGAGTGATGTATTTTTTCCCAAAAAAGACGATAAGAATAAGCACGAGCAAAACGACGTCTTTTGTAAAGCTTTCCCATGGGGTAAGCTTTAATGCATCACCAAAACATCCACAATCTTTAACTTTATCGAAATAAGCAGAATAAAAGGTTAGAAACGTAAAGAAAACAATCATTAAGAGCAGACTCCAAAGTGTAAATTTTGGTTTGTAACCAATCAACAAAAAGACGCCTAGAACGACTTCAAAAACAACAACAAAAACAGAAATAGCAAGTGCGTAGGGTTCAAAAAAAGGAAGATTCAATACTTCCGCACTAAAGTATTCTTGGAGTTTGTAGGAGAACCCTAATGGGTCGTTGAGTTTAATAAAACCTGAAATAATGAATAGAATTCCGACAAATATTCGAGATATGGGGGTTAATATTTTCATTGTTTTTCGTTTAGGTGAATGAGTGCAAAAATGGCGTAATTGATCATGTCTTGATAGTTGGCATCAATACCTTCGCTGACAAGCGTCTGTCCAGCATTGTCTTCAATTTGTTTGACGCGTAACAATTTTTGTAAAATCAAATCCGTGAGCGAACTTACACGCATATCGCGCCATGCCTCGCCGTAATCGTGATTTTTATCCATCATCAATTGCTTTGTGTAAGCAATTTTCGAATCGTAATCAGCCATTGTATCATCAAAAGATAAGTCGGGTTGTTCTGCTACACCTCGATCGATTTGAATAAGTGCCATGACGCAATAATTTATGATACCGATAAACTCACTCGCTGCGCCTTCATTGACACGCTGTGTTTTGTTTTGTTGCAATCCACGAATACGCTGCGCTTTAATAAAAATTTGATCTGTAAGCGATGGAAGTCTAAGAATACGCCAAGCACAACCATAATCTTTCATTTTTTTTGAAAATAAATCTCTACAACTTGAAACTATTGCATCATATTCTTTTGCTGTATTTTGCATAAAATGGCTTGAATTTTCCGTAAATTTCGCTTAAAATTTTCAAACCATCAAAATTTATGGTTTAAACTTTAGCACAGTAATGAAATCTGAAAATCACAATAAAAATTTGAGCATTAATTGCAACGGTAAACTCATAGATCTCAGCTCTCCAAAAGTGATGGGGATTCTAAATATTACACCTGATTCTTTTTATGACGGTGACCGATTTAAAGCACCAAAAAGTATTTTAGCACAAGCCGAAAAACTATTGAACGAAGGTGCAACATTTTTGGATATTGGCGCCTACAGTTCTCGTCCTGGTGCAGATTTTGTCTCCGAAGAAGAAGAACTCAACAGAATCGTCCCTGTCATAGAATTGATTGTGAAACACTTTCCAGAATGCTTAATATCTATTGATAGTTTTCGCTCAAAAGTGATGCGCGAATGTGCTGGGGTTGGTGCAGTAATTTCCAATGATATTTCTGCTGGTCATTTGGATGCTGAAATGATGACTACAGTAGGCGAGTTGGGTATTCCATACATCATGATGCATATGAGAGGAACACCACAAACCATGAAAAAACACACAACGTACAACCACTTGATGAATGACGTCTATGCTTATTTTTCAGAACGTATTCAGTGTGCCCGAAACCACGGAATTACAGATCTGATTATTGATCCTGGTTTTGGGTTCGCAAAAACACAAGCACAAAATTATAAGCTTCTTGGACAATTGGATTTTTTTACAAACCTCAACTGTCCAATCCTGGCAGGTGTTTCTAGAAAGTCAATGATTTATAAGGTTTTGGACTGCACCCCTAGTGAAGCTCTAAATGGAACGACTGCATTGAATATGACTGCACTTCTAAACGGATCACAAATCCTTAGAGTTCATGATGTAAAAGAAGCAGCGGAGTGCATCAAGCTGTTCAATCAACTCTAAGGATTTTCTATATTATGTTGTATCTTTATTAAAATTTAATTTTTGTGGACATTCTTAAAGACCTTTTAGACTTTAATATTCTTGATGCATTGGATATTATTTTAGTAGCACTTCTGCTCTATTATGTATACAAACTTATTCGAGGCACTGTTGCCATTAATATTTTCATTGGGATTGTTATTTTTTATCTTTTTTTCCTGCTTGTAGATGCGCTCGAGATGCGGATGCTCACTAGGATTCTTGGTGGATTTATGAGTGTAGGAATTATTGCCCTAATTGTGGTGTTTCAACCAGAAATTAGAAAATTTCTCCTCATGATTGGTTCTACAAATTTTGGCAAGAAAAATGGCATTTTTGGACGGTTCAATTTTTTGACTAACCCTACAAATGAAAACACTACAGACGCCGAAGCCATTGTCGATGCTTGTGTTAAAATGGGCAGCAGCAAAACAGGAGCGCTCCTCGTCCTCGAACGCAATAACAATTTGGATTTCCTTGTTGAAACTGGCGACAAAATGAACATCAAAGTCACTCAACCCATCTTGGAGAGTATCTTTTTCAAAAATAGTCCTCTTCATGACGGTGCCATTATTATTTCGAGTAATGTAATAAAAGCAACTCGGGTCATTTTGCCTGTTACCAACAAAAAAAGCATTCCCTCACGCTTTGGGTTACGCCATAAAGCCGCCATTGGCATCACCGAAAAAACTGATGCTTTAGCACTAGTTGTCAGTGAAGAATCAGGACAAGTTTCGTATGTAAATAATGGCGAATTTGTGTTGTTCAACGACACTCAAGAACTCAAAGAAAAAATAAAAGCAGATTTAACTTAATGCTTTCTGTTTCAAAAATTGGGCTTCGTATAATCCGCGATACACCCCTTCTTTGTTTCTCAAAAGAGACTTGTGCGTGCCAGACTCCACAATTTTTCCCGCTTCCATGACAATTATTTTATCGGCTTTTTGAATGGTGGCCAATCGATGCGCAATGACGATTGAAGTTCTTCCTTTTGTTATTTTTTTGGTGGCCTCTTGAATTAATTGCTCAGAATAAGAATCAATTGAAGCGGTAGCTTCATCTAGAATTAATAGTTTTGGATTGATGATGTAGGCCCGTAAAAAAGAAATCAATTGTCTTTGTCCAGAAGATAGCATAGTACCGCGTTCTTTTACATTGTAATGATACCCTCCAGGGAGACTCATTATGAAATCGTGAATACCAATTTGTTTTGCCGCTAATTGAACGTCTTTCAAAGTATATTGAGGGTTTCCCAAAGTAATGTTTTGAAATACAGTATCGGCAAACAAAAACACATCTTGAAGGACCACCGCTACATTTTTGCGTAGTGATTTTAAAGAAAATGAACTAATGTCTTCACCATCAAACAAAATAACACCAGAATCGAGGTCATAAAATCGATTCAAAAGGTTGATGATAGTTGTTTTTCCAGCACCTGTAGAACCGACTAATGCAACGGTTTGACCAGGTTCTACACGAAAAGATATAGCATTCAAAACAGGTTCTTGTTCTATATAAGAAAAACTAACATTATCAAATTCTATTGCACCTTTGAAGTTTGTAAGTTTTTTCGTACCACGATCTTCGACATTGGACTTAGTATCAAGAATTTTAAACACTCTGTCTGCAGCTACCATTCCCATTTGTAGCGTATTAAATTTATTAGCTATTTGGTGTAAAGGACGAAACATCATGGGTACCATCATGATAAAAGCAGCCAAATCACCAACAGTTGCAGTTTGCTCAAAAACAACATTCAATCCCCCAAGCCATATGACTGTTCCCAGTGTAATCGACGACAAAAGTTCGGCAATAGGAAAGAATACAGAATTGTACCAAACCGTTTTGATCCACCCTTTTTTGTGTCGTTCATTTATTTGCTTAAACTGCTGATATTCAATGGTTTCACGTGCAAATAATTGAACAATTTTCATGCCTGTTAGACGTTCTTGTACAAAGGAATTAAGGTTTGAAACTTCGTTGCGCACTTCTTCGAAGGCCTTTTTCATGTGTTTTTGAAAAATTTTGGTGGCAATCAAAACAATGGGAAGTGTACAAAAAACAATGATGCTCAAATGCCAGTTCATATACGCCATTACCGATCCAACGACAAGCATTTTAAGAATATCACTAAAAATCATGAACAACCCTTCACCAAAAATGTCGGCAATTCGCTCCATATCGGTTACTGTTCTGGTGAGTAAAACTCCAACAGAGGAATTGTCAAAATACTTCATTTTGAACCACAAAATATGGTTAAATAATTTAATTCGAATATCCCGAACTACAGATTGCCCAAGCCAACTGGCGTAATAAATAAAAAATAAATTACAGACGACTTCCAAAAAGAGCAAAATCAGCATCCATATGATGTACTTCAAAAAACCAGGGTGTACTTGCTGTTCAATATTTTGATCCATGGCCATCTGCAAAACTTTGGGACGTAAGGCCCCAAAAACAGCCAAACCGATAACAGTAATCAGCGCAAAAAAGAAAACCCCATAGTAGCGCTTTGTATAACCCAAAAGACGACCAAACAACCGAGCATCAAAAGCAATATTCTTGTTCTTTGTATTATTTGGCATCATAAATTGTGTCTGGGTATATTATTTTGGTCAAATACAAACCTTTGGCTGGTGCCGATGCCCCTGCTTTTGAACGGTCTTTGGATTGAATGATGTGATGAAAATCCTCTAAAGAAGTTTTATGGTTCCCAACGTCGAGAAGTGTCCCAACAATAGCACGTACCATATTTCTCAAAAAACGATCGGCACTGATTTGAAAAATCAACTCATGTTCATTTTTGATCCAAAATGCTTCAGAAATGGCACAAATGTGGGTTTTTACATCGGAGTGAGCTCTTGAAAAGCTCTTAAAATCTGAATAATTCAATAAACTATTTGAGGCCTCGTTCATGAGGTCAATATCTAAACTTTTAGTGTAATAATAGGCGTTATCAACGTTAAAAACATCTTTGATTGTCGCTATTTTGTAGCGATATGTGCGTTTCGTGGCATCAAATCTTGCGTGCGCATCTACAAGCACTTGCTTGATGTTATGAATGGCAATTGTTTTGGGTAAAAAAGAGTTCAATTTATAAATCAAATCCTCGGTATCTATCGAATTTTCGGTGTCAAAATGAGCTACCATTTGTGCAGCGTGCACACCAGTATCTGTGCGCCCTGCACCCATTGTAGTGGTTGGTTTTTTGAGTAAGATAGAAAGGGCTTTGTCCAAAACAGATTGTACCGTTAAGGCGTTGGG
Organism: Flavobacteriaceae bacterium; assembly: GCA_029238515.1. Taxonomy (GTDB): domain Bacteria; phylum Bacteroidota; class Bacteroidia; order Flavobacteriales; family Flavobacteriaceae; genus UBA3537. Next base: position 11,005 of record JAQWFW010000028.1, read on the forward strand.
CTGTACTTGCCAACCATGATAATCCGTTCCATTATAAGAGAATTCTATGAAATATCTCACGCTAATTTGATACTTTTGTTACTGAAAAAACAAAGATAAGACTTTGAAGCGAAACCCTATTTGTGTTTTAATCAATCCATGAAAAAAATATTACTATTGTCAGATACCCATGGCTATATTGGAAAAGACATCATCAAGTATGTCCACCAAGCAGACGAAGTTTGGCATGCAGGTGATATAGGGGATTTGAAGGTTACCGACACCCTCAAAGCATTAAAACCTTTACGCGCAGTGTATGGTAACATAGACAATAGTCAAGCGCGTTTAGAGTTTCCACTACATCAGAAATTTACACTTGAAGGGGTGCGGGTTTGGATCACACACATTGGTGGTTATCCAAATCGATATGCTAAAGGGGTTCGTGAAGAAATTCAACAGCATACACCTGATGTGTTTATTTCGGGGCATTCCCATATTCTAAAGGTGATGCACGACAAAAAATTAAAGCTTTTACACATGAATCCTGGTGCTGTGGGGATTCATGGCTTTCATAAGGTCCGTACCATGCTACGATTCGAAATTTCTAAAGGCAATATTCAAAATTTAGAAGTCATCGAATTTAAACGTAGTGTACAAAAAAACCCTGATTAAATCAGGGTTTTTTCTCGCACTAATACTACTAAGATAATAGGTTTATCTCAATCGATCTACAGATTTTACGAGAGCTTCATCCTTCTTGATGGCTTTATTGGCCAAAACCAATAATACGATAGAAATAACAGGAAGGAACAACCCAATACCTTTCTCAGCATCTTCTAATGCTCCAGGTAAATTAAGTAGTCGATATACAAACAATCCTAGTAAAATTAAGTTTAATATGATATTCAGACGACACAATACAAATTGTGTTTGTCGTGATTTAAATTTAAAAACAGCCACAACAGATAATAAAGCTGAAACCATAAATAAAGCAATGTACACTTTAAAATCTACAGCGAAATAAGATGCATCTGCAACAGTCCACAGCGGTAACAAAAATGATAAGCATCCCGAGCAGATTGAAGCCAGAATAATATAAACGGTTTGAATCCTTTGAAGCATTGTGCTCTATTGTGAGGTCAAATGTAGTAGTTTCTTTTTTATTATTTTAAATTAATTTTTAAAAATATTGTTGTATTATTGCAGTATATAAACATAGAAGCAATCTTAAGCTTTTATTCATTTTTACTTTATCAACAATTATTTCGTTCTCAAATAATCTTCACTAATTTTTGCTGTATACAGCAAAAAAACCAATTTAAATATCATTAAACAATCAAAATATAATGTTTGAAATTTCACAATTAAAAGAAAAGAAACTCCCTGAGTTACAAGAGATTGCAAAAGATTTAAAAGTCCCAAAATTTAGAAGTTTAAAAAAACTTGATTTGATTTATCAAATTTTGGACGTTCAAGCAGCTATACCTAATGCTGCCCCAAAAACAGAATCTAAAGCAGAAGAAAAAAGACCTCAAAAACAAAAACGTGAGCGCGTACACAAACCTGCGCAAAATCAGCAACAAAACTCCACTGAACGTTCTCAAGATAAAAATCAAAAGAACAATACGCACAAAAAACAGTCCAACGATAATGCTAATGCAGCTGCAAAAGAGCAGCAAAACAAGCCAAAACAACAAAAACAGCATAAGCAAAACAACGGACAAAACCACCAAAACAACAACCAAAGAAAAGACAATAACGGTAACAAAGACAACCGAAATCGATACAAAGAACCCGATTTTGAATTTGATGCGATTATAGAAAGTGAAGGCGTTTTGGATGTGATGTCCGACGGCTATGGTTTTTTAAGATCTTCAGACTACAACTATTTGTCGTCACCTGATGATATCTATGTTTCACAATCTCAAATTCGTTTGTTTGGATTGAAAAATGGAGATACAGTATTGGGACATGTACGTCCACCAAAAGAAGGTGAAAAATATTTCCCACTCATCAAGGTGAGCAAAATCAATGGACTAGATCCACAAGTGGTACGAGACCGTGTGGCTTTTGAACACTTGACACCACTTTTTCCACAAGAAAAATTCAATATTGCTGAAAAACAAAGTACCATTTCTACACGAATTATGGATTTGTTTTCGCCTATTGGAAAAGGACAACGTGGTATGATTGTATCGCAGCCAAAAACAGGTAAAACCATGCTTTTGAAAGATGTAGCGAATGCTATTGCTGCCAACCATCCTGAAGTGTACCAAATGATTCTTCTGATTGATGAACGTCCTGAAGAAGTTACCGATATGCAACGTAATGTTCAAGGAGAAGTAATTGCTTCAACTTTTGACAAAGAAGCCCACGAACACGTAAAAATTGCCAATATTGTTTTGGAAAAAGCAAAACGATTGGTAGAATGTGGCTATGATGTGGTGATTCTTCTCGATTCCATTACACGTTTGGCACGTGCCTACAATACGGTACAACCGGCCTCTGGAAAAATATTAAGTGGTGGTGTAGATGCCAATGCTTTACACAAACCAAAACGCTTTTTTGGTGCCGCTAGAAAAATTGAAAATGGGGGCTCACTATCCATTATTGCAACAGCACTAACAGAAACAGGTTCTAAAATGGACGAAGTTATTTTTGAAGAATTTAAAGGTACAGGAAACATGGAACTGCAGTTGGATCGTAAAATTTCAAATCGCCGTATTTTCCCTGCCATTGATTTGACCTCATCAAGCACACGACGAGACGACTTATTACTAGATGAGAAAACCGTACAACGTATGTGGGTAATGCGCAAGTATTTGGCGGATATGAACCCTGTAGAAGCGATGGAATTTATTAATGACCGCTTTAAGCAAACCCGAAACAACGAAGAGTTTTTGATTTCGATGAATGGATAATAAAAACTAAACCATATAAAAAAACCCTCCAAATTGGAGGGTTTTTTTTTAGTGTCTTGAAGCAATTATAGCTGCGCAATATGGCTGGCTAATTTAGATTTTAAATTTGCTGCTTTATTGTTGTGAATAATGTTTCTTTTGGCCAATTTATCAATCATAGAGGCCACAGAAGGAAACGCTTTTTCAGCTTTATTCTTATCGGTCAACTCACGCAAGTTTTTAATTGCATTACGCGTTGTTTTGTGCTGATACTTGTTCAGAATACGCTTTGCGTTGTTACTTCTAATTCTTTTTAATGCTGACTTATGATTTGCCATAATTCTTTAAATATTATACTATTATAAATTGTAGCCCGTAGGGGAATCGAACCCCTCTTACCAGGATGAAAACCTGGCGTCCTAGCCGATAGACGAACGGGCC
>JAQWFW010000029.1 GCA_029238515.1 Flavobacteriaceae bacterium
TCATCCTTGCCGGAGGCATTGACACTACCGAACTCGCAAAACAAGTCGGCCTCGCTCTTCCCATGCAAGGCGGCAAAGGATACTCAGTGACCCTTCCGGAACCCACCGCCAATCCACTTCTCTGCTCGCTTCTCAAAGAAGAAGATGAAGCTGCAGCATTTATGACCGCAGAATATGGCAAAGACTTTTTGGACGATGTGGGCTACAACCCCCTGAAAAACTCTCTCGAAGTAAATTTACGCGCACCATATGTCACCGCAAAAAGACTAGATAGTATTTCGGACAAAGCATTACAGAAAAACTTTGTTGAGGATGTAAAATACGACAAAGATTTGGTCTCGCTTATGAACAGTAATGTGAAACGTATTGGATTTTGGATTTTGATCATTAGTGGGATGTTTGCATTAATCGCAATGCTGCTCATCAATAGCTCTATTCGCTTAGCGGTATATTCCAAACGATTTTCCATCAAAACCATGCAAATGGTAGGGGCGACAAAACAATTTATTCGAAGACCATTTGTACTTAGAAATATACGTTTGGGGATTTTAGGAGCCTTGCTGGGTATTGGGGTCAATTGCCTTCTAATTTATTATTTGAATGCTTCATTCCCAGAACTAAAACTCATCAATTATCCACTAGAGTTAGGCGCTTTGTTTTTAAGTATTTTAGGGGTTGGAATATTTATTACATGGATCAGCACTCATTTGGCAACACAGCGTTTTTTAAACCTAAAAACAGATCAACTTTATTACTAAAATTAAAATATTATGGGAGAAAAAAAACGAAAAGAAGCAATAAAACACAACTTTGTTTTTGAGAAAAAGAACTATGTTTGGATGTTTATTGGCTTGGCTTTTATAGCTCTTGGATTTATCCTCATGGCTGGTGGAGGATCAGATGATCCTAATGTGTTTAGCAATGCTATTTTTAACACGCAACGCATCCGTGTAGCGCCAACGCTTATCCTTATTGGCTTTGGTATTCAAGTGTACGCCATTCTTCTAAAACCCAAAGCATAAGTGGATTTTTTAGATAGTTTTGTTTTAGGCATTGTTCAGGGACTAACCGAGTTTCTTCCCGTTTCTTCGAGCGGACATTTGGAATTGGGAAAAGCATTGCTTGGTGATACTTCTGTCCCAAAAGAAAGTATGATTTTCACTGTCGTTCTTCATTTTGCAACAGCTCTTAGCACCATAGTTGTTTTCCGAAAAGATATCTTGGAAATCATACGTGAATTATTAAAATTTGAATGGAATTCTAACACTCAATTCATTCTGAAAATTATAATTTCAATGATTCCTGCGGCCTTAATTGGTGTCTTTTTTGAAACTGAATTGGAATCTTTATTTTCAAATAATATAGTTTTGGTTGGTGCTATGCTTATCATTACAGGCCTTTTGCTACTATTGGCCGATCGCGCACAGAACACCACTAAAAATGTGAATTTTAAAAATGCTTTTGTCGTTGGTATAGCACAAGCTGTTGCTATTCTTCCTGGCATCTCAAGGTCTGGAGCAACCATCTCAACAGCTGTTCTGCTTGGAATAGACAAGACAAAAGCTGCACGCTTTTCGTTTTTGATGGTGATTCCTCTAATTTTTGGAAAAATTTTTAAAGACCTTTTTAGTGGCGAATTGACTTATGAGAGCGCACAATTTTCATCGCTTAGTTTGGGTTTTATTGCGGCATTTTTGTCGGGATTAGTTGCTTGCACATGGATGATTAGACTTGTAAAAAATAGTCAACTGAAGTATTTTGCGTACTACTGTGGCTTGGTTGGAATTATTGCCATTTTATCAACCTATTTTTAAGTCATGAAAACTGTTGAAGACTATAAAAATGGTCAGCTATTGTTGATTGATAAACCCTTAGAATGGACCTCTTTTCAAGTAGTAAATAAATTGAGATGGCATATCCGAAAGACGTTCAACCTCAAAAAAATAAAAGTTGGACATGCGGGTACTCTAGACCCTTTGGCTACAGGTCTTTTAATCATTTGTACAGGGAAAAAAACAAAACAAATTGAACAGTATCAAGCACAAGTAAAAACCTATACCGGAACTTTTGTGCTAGGCAGTACAACTCCATCCTATGATTTGGAAACAGCCATTGATAAGCACTTTCCTACAGAACACATATCAGAAGAGTTGATCTATCAAACCGCAAAAAAATTTGAAGGTAAAATTCAGCAACAGCCCCCTATTTTTTCGGCACTAAAAAAAGACGGAAAACGCCTTTATGAATTTGCAAGAGCAGGAAAAGACGTGGCAATTCCAACAAGAGAAATTTGTATCGATTATTTCAAAATTACAGCCCTTCAAGAACAAGAAATCGATTTTGAAGTTCAGTGTAGCAAAGGAACTTACATACGTTCTTTGGCGCACGACTTTGGTAGAGCACTAAATTCTGGTGCACACCTCTCTGCATTACGCCGAACAAAAATTGGCGATTTTTCTGTTGAAAATGCTATTTCTGTTGATGCTTTTATTGATAGTTTAAAAAAGGAATAATTTTTGCTGAAACATCATCATGACAAAAAAACAACGTTGTGGCTGGTGCGAGGGTAATGCCCTTTATGAGAATTATCATGATACTGAATGGGGCGTACCCCTTTTTGATGATCAAAAACTATTTGAATTCCTAATTCTTGAAACCTTTCAAGCGGGACTGAGTTGGATTACTGTATTGAGAAAACGTGAACATTTTAGAATAGCTTTTGATAATTTTGATTATCATAAAATCGCTAATTACAACGATACGAAATTCCAAGAATTGATTCAAAACAAAGGCATTATTCGCAATAAATTAAAAATAAAAGCAGCCATTACCAATGCTAAAGCATTCATTAAAATCCAGAAAGAATTTGGAAGTTTCAGCGATTATATTTGGGCTTTTGTTGAAGGAAAACCGATTAAAAATAACGTAAAAAATTATAAAAATCTACCCGCCAATACTGCTTTGAGTGATCGTATAAGCAAAGATTTAAAAGCGCGCGGATTTAAATTTGTAGGGAGCACTGTGGTGTATGCCCACATGCAAGCAACTGGAATGGTTAATGACCACGAAATAAGTTGTTATCGTTACGATGAAGTCTCTTTGCTATAAGGAACAAGCTCCAAAAGTTTTTGGACAACCTCTACCCTTGCCCTCATTTTTCTATTCGCCTTTATCACAATCCAAGGCGCAAGTTTGGTGTCTGTTTTTTTAAACATTTGTTCTTTGTAGTGGGTATATTCATCCCAACGCTCTAATGCCGTTTGGTCTACAGGACTAAATTTCCATTTTTTGACCGGACTGGCTTTGATATCCTTAAAACGACGTGCTTGTTCGTCTTTCGAAATGGAAAAATAAAATTTAACCAATCGAACACCGGACTCAATAAGCATTTGCTCAAAACTATTCACTTGATTCATAAAAACTGAGTACTCGTCTTGGGTACAAAATCCATTGACAGGTTCCACCACAGCTCGATTGTACCAACTGCGGTCAAAAAAAGTGATTTGTCCACTTCGTGGCAAATTTTTTATGTACCGCTGAAAATACCATTGCCCTTGTTCTTCAGGCGTTGGTTTTGGAAGGGCTACCACATTAAATTCTCGAGGATTCAAGTGTTGGGTAATTCTTCGAATGGCACCACCTTTTCCTGCGGCATCTCGACCTTCAAAAATGACCACTAATTTTTCACCCTCATCTTCAATCCATTGTTGCAACTTGATTAACTCTTCTTGCAATTTTTTGAGCTTATCTTCATAATTCATAATCCGCAAGGCCTTGGCTGTGGTCATATCTTCTTCATTTAGAAAAAGTTTTAGCCCACGCTTAGAGTTCAATTTTTTTATATTTTTTGGTGTTAATTCACTCATCGTTAATCAATTTGTTTGATCATTCTATGATAGCGTTGCACCACATTTGGATCGGGTAAAATGGTAGTCTTAGAACTGCCTTTTCGGTCATATTCAAACTTAGAAAGTACATACCTAATACTTTCCAATCGAGCTTCTTTTTTATTGTTGGTCTTGATAATAATCCAAGGGCTAAAAGAAGTATGGGTTTTACTGAACATTTGCTCCTTGTAGGTCGTATATAAATCCCAACGCTTTTGTCCTTCTTTATCGACAGGGCTAAACTTCCATTGTTTTAATGGGTTAGCCAATCGAGAGTTGAACCGCTTTAATTGTTCGTCTTTTGAAATAGAAAACCAAAATTTTATAATGATAACTCCGTCTTCATAGAGCATATGCTCAAATTCTGGTACCTGAACCATGTATTTGTTGTATTGCTCATCAGTACAAAAGCCCATGACAGGTTCTACTACAGCACGATTGTACCAACTGCGGTCAAAAAAAACCAATTCGCCTGGTTCTGGCAATTCTTTTATATACCGCCTAAAATACCATTGTCCTTGTTCTACTACAGTGGGTTTTGTAAGTGCTACCACACGCATAGAACGTGGATTCAAGTGTTCTGTGAAGCGACGAATAGCACCTCCTTTTCCAGCCGCATCACGTCCTTCAAAAATAATACAAACCCGTTTGTTATGTTTGGCGACCCATTGTTGCAAATCAACAAGTTCTGCTTGAAGTTTCAACAACTCAGACTCGTAGTGGACACTCTCAAGAATAGCGGCATACTTCTTTGGTTCTAATGTTGATTTTAGAACGGATTTGAACGATGCTGGGTCGGAGAATGCTTCGAAATCTTTAGTTGTCAAGGAGCCCATACGGCGGAAGATAAGTGTTAATTAAGTTTTGTATACACTAAAACGGTAAATCGTCTGGTTCATTGTCTTTAAGATCGGATGCTGGTTCAAAAGCTTCCATTGGTGGCACAGGAGGAGTTGTTTCAGATGCTTGATTTTGTTGCAAACTATCGATGCGCCATCCTTGTATCGAGTTGAAATGTTTGGTTTCACCCTGAGGACTCACCCACTCACGACCACGCAAATTGATGCCAACTTTGACTTGTTGCCCCACTTGAAAGTTATTCAACAAATCGGTTTTATCTTGTACAAAGTCTACCGATAAATGTTGTGGATATTGCTCTTCTGTAGTGACTACCAGTTCACGTTTTCTAAAGCCATTTGAACCTACGGTTTGTGTTTCGCCAATTAATTTAATTTTTCCTTGAATTTCCATTTTTAAATATGCGTTTGTTTTATTTTAATAATACACACCATGCCTTTTGAACTTGACCAATACGCAAGTAATCTTGAGCTTTTTGGTGTTTTTCTTTTGTTGTTTTTAAATCTTGATGAGCGTTGTCTGCCCAAAAATTGTCTACTTCAGCTGGTGAAGGCAGTGCTTCTACATTACCCAATATGCCCAAATTGTTTCCGGTAAGGACCTTACTTTCACGCACAATTTTTGGCAATGCATCAATACCAATCCCTAATGTTCTTAGGGGTTTTGGGATTTCTAAAAATCCTTCTTTTGCTCGAATATAATAACTTCCGCCACCACGTGCAACCAAATCCAATTTTTCTTGATCAATTTCTCCATCTGTGTTCAGTACATCTTCAGATATATGCAGTTTTAGAACCTCACAAATCACCAAATTTCCAGCGCCATGCTTGGTGCCTAAGGGTTTGATTTCGATAACTTTACATTCCATTTGAATGGGTGATTCTGCAACGCGAAATGGTTTCACCAAATCAGATTTAAGCATGGTTAGTCCAGATTTTTCAAACTCATTGACGCCTTTGGCGTACTCGGTACTGCTTAGCGACATTTGTTGGATCAAAGGGTAATGCACCACATTGATGACGACTTCATTCACTTCTTGAACATTTTCGAGGGTATGTTTTGTAGAGTTATCACGTACGCGACGCGCTGGTGAAAAAATCACAATCGGTGGATTGGAACTAAAAATATTGTAAAAACTAAATGGGGATAAATTAGGATTTCCTTGAGCGTCAATTGTACTAGCAAAAGCAATGGGACGGGGGGCTACAGCACTCGACAAGAGGGCTTGTATTTGCTGAATGGTACAATCTTTAGGTTCAAAGGAAGTCATGTGCTTAAATATATGACAAAATTAACAAATATGTCGGGAGATAAAAGAAGTTGATAGAAATTTAAAACAATAATATCAACATAATTACATTATATTTAGTGTTGAAAAAATTAGTTCAATGAAATTAAGTTCAAATAGGTCGGTACTCAACTGGATTGTTATTCTGGTGTCTTTTCTTATAGTTTCCTTGATTTTGTGGAATACCTATCGCTTTTTCCAGAAGTTTAAAGAGGAAGAACGCATCAAGATGGAAAATTTTTCTGAAGCGCAAAGAGAGCTTGTAAAAACACAAGATTTGGATGGTAACATCAGTGATTTGCCCTTAAAAATTATCCAAAGTAACACGACAACACCCATGATTATTGAAGGTTCTAAGGGGGATTTTCAGTCCAATAATATCGAAATAAAAGCAAAGAATAATCAAGAATACCTTAAAAAATTAAGTCAAGAATTTGCCAAAGAAAACACCCCAATTCAAGTTATTTATAATGGTGAAGTACTGTCTACAGTTTATTACGGCAACTCCGTTTTATTGAATAAATTGAAATACTATCCTTTGGCCTTAGCCCTTATCATTATTTTGTTTTTGGGACTCATTTACTTTTTCTATCGAAGTTCACGGATTGCTACTCAAAACAAATTATGGACCGCTATGGCCAAAGAAACGGCACACCAAATTGGGACCCCCTTATCCTCGCTCATTGGATGGGCTGAATTGCTCAAAAATGAAAACGTAAATCCCACATACATTGACGAAATCAACAACGATATCAATAGACTCGAAACCATAACTGAACGCTTCAGTAAAATTGGCTCTATCCCTCAACTGACACCCACAGATATTGTCCAAGCAACAAAGAATTCCATTTTGTATTTGGAAGCACGAAGTAGTCAAATGATTAGTTTTCACTCCAAATTGCTTGAAGGTGCTGTTTTAATTGACCTCAACGCAGCGCTCTACAGTTGGACTATTGAAAACTTGATAAAAAACAGCATTGATGCCATGAAAGGTAAAGGCGATTTAAATATTGTGATGGAAGACAAACCAGAAGAGGTTTGTATACTGATTTCAGATACAGGTCAGGGTCTTTCCAAAAAACAATTCAACACTATTTTTGAAACGGGTTATACCACTAAAAAAAGAGGTTGGGGGCTTGGTCTTTCACTAGCCAAACGCATCATTGAACAGTATCATAATGGTAAAATCAAGGTGCTTTCTTCAGAACTGGGCAAAGGCACTACTTTTCAAATCACGCTCAAGAAGTCGAGATAAAACGAGTAATAGCCGTTGCTGTAGCTTGAAAGTCTTCTGAAGTCAATTTTTCTTTTTTGATGAATTGAGCGTCTTCCATGGTATTCAGCGGAATTAAATGCACATGTACATGTGGTACCTCAAGCCCTATAACTGTAAGTCCTACACGTTTGCAAGGAATCGCTTTTTGGACAGCCAGAGCGACTGTTCTAGAAAAAGCCATCAATCCATTGTACGTAGTTTCGTCCAAATCAAAAAGCTGATCTACTTCTTTTTTGGGTATGCAAAGCGTATGTCCTATGGCATTGGGATTGATGTCTAAAAAGGCCAAAAAATCATCAGTCTCTGCGACTTTGTGGCAAGGGATTTCTCCAGAAACTATTTTTGAAAAAATTGAAGACATTGTTGAATTTTATCGAGTGATTTCTAAAATTTCAAACTTGATAACACCATTAGGCACTTGAATTTCGGCAACATCACCTACGCTTTTTCCAAGTAAACCTTTTCCGATGGGTGAGTTCACAGATATTTTCCCTGCCGCCAAATCGGCTTCACCATCGGCGACAAGCAAATAGGTAAGTTCCATGCCATTGGCCTGGTTTTTTATTTTTACGTTGGATAACACCAATGCTTTGGAGGTGTCCAATTGAGATTCATCAATAAGACGTGCTCCAGCTAAGGTATCTTCGAGTTTAGAAATGCGCATTTCGAGCATGCCTTGTGCTTCTTTGGCTGCATCGTATTCGGCATTTTCGCTCAAGTCGCCTTTGTCACGCGCTTCGGCGATAGCTTTGGACGCTTTTACACGTTCCACATCTTTGAGTTGTTGAAGCTCATCACGAAGTTTTTTAAGTCCTTCTGGAGTATAATATGATACGTTACTCATGCGTTTATATTTTTATTTCATTCGATTTAGGTCCTTTATTTTAGATATATGCTAAAATAGAAAAAATCTCGTTTTCACGAGATTGCTATACAAATATACAAAATATTTAGCTACCGCTGATTTTTGTCGTATTTTGGTCTATGCTTTTTTAAAACACATGAAAATGTTACGCAAATATGCACTTTTTTTATATCACATGATGCCAAAAATATTTTGTTGGTCGGTCTTATGTTTTGGTTTCTTCCACTGTTCCGATAAAGATAATTATGACGAAAATTGTAATTTTCTATTGAATGTAGGAGTCAATGTAAGCTTAAACCTCAACCTCTCTCAATACAATCAATTGAGTTTTCCAAGCAATCCTGTGTATGTACCCAATGAAGGCAATGGCGGTATTATTGTTAACAATACCGGTACAGGTTATGTTGCTTTTGATGCGGCAGACCCCAACCATGTGTTCAGCGATTGTGCCATTTTGAGCATCAGTGGAGTAGAAGGTATTTGTGGCTGCGACGAAACCCACAAATACAGTTTATTTACGGGACAACCCCTTCAAAATTCCGACTTGCGCTGTGGTCTAAAGCCCTATCGTGTGGAACGTAGTGGGAATGAGTTGTTTGTTTCGAATTAAAAAACCCCACACCAGAGGCGCAGGGTTTTATAATCAAATCATTTCTACCTTAAAACGTCAAGGTCATCCCTAGCAAAAAGTTGCGGGTGGCTTGTGGGTAATAGCCCTGAATTTCGGTAGCGGTTGGGCCACTCCAAGTATCCAAATAGGTGTACCCACGGTCTACATATTCTAAATCAAATAAGTTGTTGACCATCCCTCTAAAGACAATAGATTCAAACACATTCTTCACGGGAAGAGTGTAGGTTAAATTAAAATCTGTCACAAAATAGCTGTCCAACTTAGAGGCCTCAGTATCGGTATTGCTCAAGTATTGCTGCCCAACATATTTGCCTATCAAGGCAGCTCTAAACTTTGTATTCGGTGCATATTCTAGGGCGTTTGTCGTAATCACATCTGGTGAAAAAGCAATGTTGGTATCACCTAAATTTTGCACAGCACCATCACGATTGATGGTCAAATCTTGGATTTTGTTTTTGCTTAACGCCAAATTTGAGATTAAAGACAATTGCTCTGTAAGCACAATACTGGCGTCTAACTCTAGTCCTAAACGGTAGCTTTTATCTACATTTTCACGAAGGTACTCGCCTACATTATCTAGTGCACCGGTAAGCACGAGCTGGTTGTTGTACTGCATATAATACACGTTGGCATTCAAACTTAGACGATTACTTTCGTGACGCCACCCCAATTCAAAATCGTTTAACTCTTCGTGTTTTACGTCTGTAGCGTTACTTTCAAAATCGTTGCGGTTGGGTTCTTTGTGGGCGCGTGCATAGGAAGCATAAATGCTGTTGTTGGGATTTAACGTATAAGTAAATCCTAATTTTGGATTGAAAAAATCAAAACGTTCATCAACATCAATTGGTATTATGTCAGAAGTAAGCCCCGTTGTGGTATAATGCACAAATCGAGCTTGAAGATCCGCAAAGGCCTGTAGTTTTTCGGACATTCTAAAAGTAGCTTTAGAAAAAATACTAAAATCCGATTTATCCGAAATACTCAAATAATAGCGATCTCTAACACGTGTTCCAGAGGCCAAATCGCTACCCCAAATAATTTCACCATAATGATCATTGGTATAGTCGCTGTAAGAAATACCTGTAATGAGTTCAAGACTATTCTTTTTGTAAGTCACATTGGCATTTGCTACATAAAAATGATTATCTAACCAACGACGTACAATTACATCACTGTCGTCATTGATGAGGTTATTATAATCTGCAGCACTACGTTCGTCTTTGAATTGCTCAAAATATCCTTTCCCTATTGTGTAATTCAAACCAATATTGGTCGACCAATTGGCATTCAAAGTTTCATTCCAATGCAATTGATAATGGTCTTGCCAGTAATTGTCTGTCTCGTTGTCGTAAGTATATGGATTTTGTGTTCGGTCTTCTTCTAATTGATCTTTAGAGAGTCCATACCATGCTTGGTAGGTTTTTTCTTTTCCTCCAAAAGTAATAGCTTTGACAATAGTATTGTCGTCAACATAATTTCCTTGTAAAAAATAAGATTTTAAATCTGTAGATGCACGATCAACATAACCATCAGAATAAATTTTGGAGAGACGCCCTGCAAACTCAAAATGATTATTGATTAGTCCGGTTGAAAATTTCACACTGTGTTTTTGCGTACCAAAAGAACCAAATGAATTGGCAATCTGACCACCAGCTTTTTCTGAGATGGCATCAGTTAAAATGTTTAAACTCGCCCCAAAAGCACCCGAACCGTTAGTAGAAGTTCCAACCCCACGTTGCAATTGTAAACTTTCTACTGAAGAAGCAAAGTCTCCAAGATTGACCCAAAATGTGCCTTGACTTTCGGCGTCATTATACGGAATTCCATTAATGGTGACATTGACACGCGTAGCATCACTGCCTCTAACTCTAAGGTATGTGTAGCCAATTCCTGCACCAGCATCAGAAGAGGAAACAACAGATGGTAGATAATTCAAAAGTACAGGAATATCTTGCCCCAAATTGCGTTTTTCGATGTCTTTCTTAGTTACATTAGAATGTGTGATCGGTGCATTGGGTTGCACACGTACTGCTTTTACCAAAACCTCATCGAGATTTTGTGTTTGGGTTGAATCTTGCAGTTGATTTTTTTGAGCCAAAAGTGGTGAATACGCCACCACGATAAGCGCCAAATAAAGAATGTAATTTTTCATACGATTGTTTTAAATAATCGAATAAAAAGAGGTCATTATTCTTTGTTAATAATAAATAAAATAAAAACTGAAACGTTTTGTTTCAGATAATTCCCTAAACAGCATTACCTGTTCTAGGTTCAATGGGTATGATCTCAGCCATGCGGCACCCCTTTTTTGAGAACAGTACAAAATTACATCAGAAAATAAATCTGTGCCAATTATTAAGCAACTTTTTTTAATCTTGCAACTGGTGAGGTGCTTTGAGCAAATCAGTTATCTTCTTGACTGGGTTAAATGTAGAAAGTGGAACTTCAACAAAAACAGTATTCCACTGTGCCATACCTCCATTCCAAAGTCCTGGACGTTCGAGAGTTTTAAGTTTTTTACCGTATTTATTTTTTACAGCAACAAAATGAGTATTGGTATCTATGAAGTTCTCCAAGTTATATTTATTGCCTTTATAATCTTTAACACCACAAACAATATCAACAGGATTAAAATGAGTTGCAGATTTGGCAATCGCATTTTGCTGTTTGGATTTGGAGTTGATTTGATTTGTTTCAACAATTTGAAGACTCAACTCTCCATTTTCTTTTTTAATCCAAAAAGGACCACCACCTGGTTCTCCTTCATTTTTTACCATACCACAAACTCGGATTGGACGATGAATACGCGACTTCAAATACTCCAATTTGTATTCATGCGCATATTTTTCAAACTCTTTACTTATGTGAACATTCAACTGATCGGAGAGAAAATTTGCAATTTCATTGATTTTTTCTTCTTCAATTGCAGCATTATCAAGTTCATACGCATAATCAAAAGCAAGCTTTTGTATTTTTAATAAATACCCGCCCAAAACAGTTTTGTAAAACACCATTTTATCAACACAATGCTGCATGAGTACATTGTCGATATTTTTGATAAATATAAGATCGGCATCAATGGCGTTTAGATTTGAAATTAATGCACCATGTCCAGAAGGACGGAACAGCAATCGGCCATTAACCTTAAAAGGGCTATTGTTTAGAGTAGCTGCAATGGTATCGGTCTTGGCGTCCTGAAAGGAATAAGAAATGTCAAAGCTTATTTGAGTCTTGGACTCCACAATGGATTTAATGGATTCAAAATGCGTTAAAAACTGTTCGTGATGGGGTTTAGATATTGTAAAATGAAGTGTCGCTTTGCCATCAATTGCAGCATATTTACTGGCTTCTACTAAATGTTCTTCAAAAGCAGTGGAAATATGTGTTTTATAGTTATGGAATGGCAATAATCCTTTGGGATATTCACCAAAATTAAAACGTTCTTTGGCTAATAAAAACTCTACAAACAACAAACGGTTTTGATCCAAAGACATTGATTTGTAGTCTGGGTAATGTTTTTTTAGCGAAGTGAAAACTTGGTCATGAAAAGGTAGCTTTTCTACGGTAACAAAAAACAGAAACAGATCTATACTTTTTGTTCTGTTGACATAGGAATTAATAGTTTCTTTATTGATGTCGTAATTATCCAAAAACAAATACAAGCTCTTGAACATTCTTGATGCTGCGCCAGACGCAGGAACAAATTTTACAATATTTTTATGTCTTTTTAATGCATTAAAAAAAGAACTAAAAGTAGCGGCTTGTGCATCAGAGAGTTGAACTATGCCATCATTTATAGTTGCTGGTGCATGCAAATTAATATGAGCATTGTTTTGAATAAAATAGGAAAGTTGTTGTTGAACTGTTTTTTCATCCAGCCCTCTTTCAATTATTTGGTTAATTTCTTCGCTTGTGAATTTCAATTTTTTAATTTTAATAGTTGATCAATATGGGCTTTAGCAAGTTCGAAACGTGCGTTGTGGTTCCCTTTCAACACTACAAAAGGAAGGTCTTGTAATTTTAGCTCAGACTGAAAAGTTTCAAACATAAATGAACGTTCATTAGGTTTGTCTCGCAAATCATCGGCTACCCATGGAACGTCAATTGCGCACAAAAAGTATAAATCATATGTATTTTTTTTGGCATATATTTCAATTTCAGAAGGGCAATACCCATCATAATAAATTTCTGAATAGACTTTGGTTTGCAAAAGATTAGTGTCACAAAAAAGAACCTTTTGAGCCAATTGTACCTTGTCATTTTCCAATTTCATTTGACCTTGAGCTATAGGTATTAAATCCTCTTTGGTACAAGTTGCACGTTCTTGATTCCATTTATGTTGCAAATAGAGACGCATATACTCAGGTACAAAGGCAGTATTGTAATGTTCTGCCAAAGCTTCGGCAAGAGTAGACTTACCCGTAGATTCAGGCCCGAAAAGAACAATCTTTTTACAGTTTGATACTATTTGTTCAAGTGCTTTTTCCATTCAAAATATCCTTGGATCGCTAACATCAAAAACACAGTAAATTGCAGTCCTGAAAACCCGAGTCCTTTAACAAAATACAAAGGTATGGATATTAAATTGCCCACAATCCAAAAAAGCCAGTGTTCTATTTTTTTATTGGCCATCAGCCACATAGCAGCAAAGAAGACTCCTGTTGTAAACGTATCGAAATAATCTGTAATTCGATTGAAACGATCAAAATACAAATACACCAATACAACAAAGGCAGCTGTGCTGACAAAAATAACCAATGCCCACATCATATCTTTGGTGGTAGACTGTGCAATTGCTATGGTCTTGCCCTTAATTTTTCGTTGCCACATAAACCAACCATAAAGACTCATCATGGTATAGTATATATTGATAATAACATCACCGTAAAGCACAAACTTAAAACAAATGTAGACATATAGAATCGTGCTAATAATACCTGTAGGAAAGACAAGGATATTTTCTTTTTTGGCATACCAAACACTTAGAATTCCAAGCAATACTGCTAAAACTTCCAATGTAATATCAAAAGCAGTTGCGGTGGTATAGGGTGCTACAAAAAAATCAATAATATCATTCATTCCTGTGGGATGGTTATGGCACATCCAAATCCATTAAATTCTAAAAATAGCGCTTCAAAACACTGAGGTTTATTACCGTCCAAAATCCATGCCGTAGTTTTGCTCTGGCCTGTCCCAAAAGGGAGCACCAAAAAATGTTTTTTAAAAGACATTCCGGGAGTTGCATACAGCTTAAACAAAGATTCTTTGATGCACCAAATCCATGTGAGTTTTTGAATATAATCCATTGAATCTGGATTTAAATAATTGGCTTCATAACCTGTAAATTTGGTTGCAATTTTTGTTATTTTATTGCGTTGTTTCTCGATGTCTATACCAACAAGCCGTGCACTAACCACTACCGCAGAATAAGTATAAGAATGAGTTATGGAAATGAAACGACCATCTTTTAAGTGAGGTTTGCCGTTTTTATCATAAAACAAATCATAATCGCTGTAGCCAAAAGCTTTTAAAAGCAAACGGACACTCAAAAATCCTCGTTGGTGCAATTCGCTTTTCATTGATTGAACTCTAGCAGTACTTTCATTTTTTAAATCAACTGATTGCATCAAATCATCAACAGACTCTGTGATGTGCCATATTTTAACATTAGTTTGTGAGTTAATCTTTATGGTTTTGTAAAGTGGCATATGAGATTTAAAAAGTTAATAGCTATCTTTGCAAAAGAATTAAAAACTGAAACGAAAGTACACTATTTTGGGCGTTTTTTCTAAACCCACCTAAAATTTAAAAATTGAACTTATGAGCGTCAAAACCCTACCGTACGTACCCTTTAAAGTAAAAGACATGTCTTTGGCAGACTGGGGACGAAAAGAAATTGAACTTGCCGAGGCAGAAATGCCTGGACTAATGAGTCTTCGTAAAGAATATGAAGACCGTCAACCTTTAAAAGGCGCTCGAATAGCTGGATGCCTTCACATGACCATACAAACAGCTGTACTCATCGAAACTCTTGTTGCTCTTGGTGCAGAAGTTACATGGAGTTCTTGTAATATTTTTTCAACTCAAGATCAAGCAGCAGCAGCCATCGCAGCAGCTGGAATTCCAGTTTATGCTTGGAAAGGTATGAACGAAGAAGAATTTGATTGGTGTATTGAACAAACTTTATTTTTTGGTGAAGATCGCAAGCCACTCAATATGATTTTGGACGATGGTGGTGACCTTACAAATCTAGTTTTTGACCACTATCCAGAACTCACCGCAGGAATCAATGGGCTCAGTGAAGAAACAACTACTGGCGTACATCGTTTGTACGAACGTATGAAAAATGGAACATTAGCCATGCCGGCCATCAATGTGAATGATTCGGTAACCAAAAGTAAATTTGACAACAAATACGGATGTAAAGAAAGCGCTGTAGATGCCGTTAGAAGAGCTACCGATACGATGCTGGCTGGGAAACGCGTTGTTGTATGCGGTTATGGTGATGTTGGGAAAGGAACTGCAGCTTCGTTTAGAGGTGCTGGAAGTATTGTGACCATCACAGAAATTGATCCAATTTGCGCACTACAAGCTGCAATGGATGGATTTGAAGTTAAAAAACTAGAAACTGTCCTCCCTGTTACTGATATTGTTGTAACTGCCACTGGAAACAAAGATATCGTACAAAGCCACCACTTTGAAGCCATGAAAGACAAAACTATTGTATGTAATATTGGCCATTTTGATAATGAAATTGATATGGCTTGGCTGAATGAAAACTTTGGACACACCAAAGACGAAATCAAAGCACAAGTCGACAAATACACCGTCAATGGTAATGACATTATCGTATTGGCCGAAGGCCGATTGGTAAATCTTGGCTGTGCCACTGGGCACCCTAGTTTTGTTATGAGTAATTCATTTACAAATCAAGTTTTGGCACAAATAGAATTGTGGAACAACAAAGATGCTTACGAAAATAAAGTATACATGTTGCCTAAACATTTGGATGAAAAAGTAGCAAAATTACACTTAGAAAAAATTGGCGTAGAACTCACAGAACTTAGAACAGAACAAGCTAGCTATATTGGCGTACAAAAAGAAGGGCCTTTCAAGCCAGAGTACTACCGCTATTAAGTTTTAAAGTTTTAAAAAAGTCAAAGTTCAGCTTTGACTTTTTTTTTGGAACTCGATTAATTATTAGCGATCAAACAATGAACCTTTTACTAGCGAAAAAGAAAGATTTAGAGGGGATTATAGACATCATCAAAGATGCGCAAGAGCTATTGGCTAGCCAAAACATTGATCAATGGCAAAATGGATACCCCAACAAAGCTATTGTCCAAAAAGACATTCAGAATAATCAAAGTTACATCGTAAAGTCTGAACGCGGAGATGTAACCGCAACGGCCATGTTTTCAATCAAACCCGAGCCAACGTATTCAAAAATAGAAGGCAGCTGGATTCATCCTACGCAAACCAAATATGGAGTGATTCACCGTATGGCAGTATCAAAAAATTATAGAGGAAAAGGCATAGCAAAATTCATTTTCAAAGCGTGTGAACAAATGCTTTTGAATAAGCAAATACCATCGATGCGCATAGATACGCATGAGGATAATTTTGGAATGCAAAAACTACTTAAAATTATGGGATATTGCTACTGTGGCATAATTTATCTAGAAAATGGAGATAAGCGCTTAGCGTTTGAAAAACTAATTCAGTAATACAATTTAAAGCATAAAAAAAGTCTCGCATTTCGAGACTTTTTTTTATGTATTTTTTTTGGAAGACTATGCTTCAAAAGGAACAACAGAAACATAAGATTTGTTATTCTTCTTTTTTTCAAATTTTACAACACCATCAACTTTAGCATGTAAAGTGTGGTCTTTCCCAGCGTAAACATTCTCGCCAGGGTTGTGTGCAGTACCTCGTTGTCTTACAATGATGTTTCCTGCAACGGCAGCTTGTCCACCAAAAATTTTCACGCCAAGGCGTTTCGATTCTGATTCTCTACCGTTTTTCGAACTTCCGACTCCTTTTTTGTGTGCCATTTTATTTCGATTTTATGTGTTATGTTTTAGCTAAGGGCTGAAATTAAGTCTGCTTTTTTCATCGCAGAGATTCCAGTAATCGCTTTAGCTTTTGCTAATTCTTTAAGTTGTGCAACTGTCATTTTGCTCAAATCCTGTGCTGGTGCTTCTGCTTTAGGAGCAGCTTTAGCAGCTTTTGGTGCTGGAGTTTCAGCTTTGGCAATTGGTTTTTGTGCTTTTTTAGCAGGGGCGGCTTTTTTTGCTCCTGAAGCAACAATGTTATCAATTTGGATTTCAGTTAAAGCTTGGCGGTGACCATTCTTTACTCTGTATCCTTTACGTCGTTTCTTTTTGAATACGATTACTTTGTCACCTTTTAGGTGCTTTAAGACTTTTGCTCCAACTTGAGCTCCGTCTATAGCGGGGGCGCCTACTGTGAATTTGTCGCCGTCAGCTAAAAGTAGAACATTGTCAAAAGCGACCTTTTTTCCTTCTTCAGCTTGTAAACGGTGGACAAAGACTTTTTGGTCTTTTTCAACTTTGAATTGTTGCCCTGCTATCTCTACAATTGCGTACATAGCGTTACGTTTTATTATTAATTAATTTGTTATCCCTTTTATATCATAAAAAGGCGGGTGCAAATATAATTTTAATAAATCAAATTACAAATTATTTTCTCGCATAGTTTTAATCAAGTTGGATGCTTGAAATACTTATTAAATTGCATATATTTGAAACTGCACTGTAACAAATCAACTTTGCAGGCGTCTGACAGTTAATAATTTAAATTAAAAAGTTAATCAAATGAAAACTTATTTATGCATTTTATCTTGTTTGTTCGGTACAGTATTTACTGTAGTGGCTCAAGAAGTAAAATTTGAGGAATATGATTTAGATAACGGCATGCACGTTATTCTTCATCAAGACAACACTGCTCCAGTAGTGACAACCTCTGTCATGTACCATGTTGGTGCAAAAGATGAAAACCCAGAACGCACTGGATTTGCGCACTTTTTTGAGCATCTTCTTTTTGAAGGTACTGTAAATATCCCTAAGGGTGAGTGGTTTACGATTGTAACCTCCAATGGCGGAAGCAACAATGCAAACACAACAGATGATCGAACTTATTATTATGAAGTCTTTCCTTCAAATAATGTAGAGCTAGGCATTTGGATGGAGTCTGAACGTTTGTTGCACCCAGTCATCAATCAAGATGGTGTAGATACGCAAAATGAAGTTGTAAAAGAAGAAAAAAGACTAAGAGTAGACAACAGTCCTTATGGTAAATTCTTGGAAAATGTAAAATTGCACATGTTCAAAAAGCACCCATATAAAGGAACAACCATTGGAAAAATGGAACATTTGGATGCTGCAACTTTAGAGGAATTTCAAGCGTTCAACAAAAAATATTATGTGCCAAATAACGCAACACTAGTGATTGCCGGAGACATCGATGTCCCATCGGTCAAAAAAATGATTGAAGATTACTTTGGCCCAATTCCACGTGGCGAGGATATTTTTCGTGACTTCCCTAAAGAAGACCCAATTACAGAACCCATCCGCGCAAAAGCATATGATGCGAATATTCAAATACCTGCTATTATGGCCTCCTATAGAACACCTTCATTTAAAGACAGAGAGTCTTATGTGTTGGATATGATTTCTACCTATTTGAGTGATGGAAAAACCTCTAAACTCTACAAAAAACTTGTAGACGATAAAAAAATGGCGCTTCAAGCAGGTGCCATCAATCTAAGTCAAGAAGATTATGGAATTTACATACTTTTCGGATTACCAATGGGAGAAACATCATTGGATACTTTGGTGGAGGAAATGGATGAAGAAATTGAAAAATTAAAATCTGATTTGATTTCTGAAAGAGATTACCAAAAAATTCAAAACAAATTTGAAAATGATTTTGTGAGTTCAAACTCAAGCGTTGAGGGGATTGCAAATTCTTTGGCACGTTATCATATGCTGTACGGAGACACCAATCTTATCAATGATCAAATTGATATTTACAGATCTATAACTCGAGAAGAAATAAAAGCAGTAGCCAATAAATATTTGAACGCAAATCAGCGTTTGCTCTTGGAGTATTTACCAGAACCTACACAAGAATAATTTAAAAAAAAGACATTCATATGAAAGCTAAATTATATACCCTTCTGGCCTTTTTATTTGTCACTGTAAGCATCACAGCACAAATAGACCGTAGCCAGCAACCAAAACCAGGCCCAGCACCAATAATATCGTTGGAGAAGCCAACAGAATACGAACTCAAAAACGGACTTAAAATTTTAATTGTAGAAAACCACAAACTTCCACGTGTTTCTTACAACTTAACCATCGACAGAAAACCAATCATTGAAGGCGACAAAGCTGGAGTAACTTCCTTGTTAGGTTCTGTACTCGGTAACGGAACAACTAGTATTACTAAAGATGACTTCAACGAAGAAGTTGATTTCTTGGGCGCTCGTCTAAGTTTTGGTTTTGGCGGTGGATTTGCTAGTTCATTGACCAAATACAGTGATCGAATTTTACAGCTTTTGGCCGATGCTGCAATGAATCCATTATTAACTGAAGAAGAGTTTAAAAAAGAAAAAGATATCCTATTGGAAGGTCTAAAAACTGAAGCAAAAAGCGTTGACGCTGTAGCAGGCCGTGTTGGGAGAGCACTCTCTTATGGTGTAGAACATCCTTATGGCGAGTTTGTCACTGAAGAAACGGTAAACAATGTAGGCTTTGAAGACATCAAGTCGTATTACGACAAATATTTTGGCCCAAATGACGCTTACCTTGTTGTTATCGGTGATGTAGACACAAAAGACGTTTACAAGCGCATCAAAAAGTACTTTGGTAAATGGAAAAAAACAGCAGAAATCAATTCTAATGTTCCTGAAGCCAATGCCAATGCAGACGCTTTGGAAATTAACTTTGTAGACATGCCTAATGCTGTTCAATCTAATATTTCTATTACAAGTAATGTAAAGTTAAAAATGAGTGATCCAGACTATCATGCTGTTTTGATTGCTAACAAAATTTTAGGTGGTGGTTTTAACAGCTACCTAAACATGAATTTACGCGAAGCAAACGGCTGGACTTATGGAGCACGCTCTTCCGTTGGAACAGATAAGTACATTTCTAGATTTTCTGCTGGTGCTGCGGTAAGAAACGCCGTAACAGACAGCGCTGTTGTTGAAACGATTAAAGAAATTAAGCGTTTTCAAACAGATCCCGTAGAAGCATCTGCTTTGGCCAATGCAAAGGCAAAATATGTTGGTGATTTTGTGTTGGCACTGGAGCGTCCAAGTACCATTGCGCGCTACGCAGTAAACACAAAAATTAACGAATTGCCAGAAGATTTTTACGCTACTTATCTGGAGAAAATCAACGCTGTTTCTATTGAAGATGTGCAGCGTGTGGCCAACAAATATTTTACGGCCGATAATGCCCGTTTTATTATTGTTGGAAAAGGAAGCGAAGTGGTTGCAAATATTGAAAAGCTAAACATTCCTATCAACTATTTTGATAAATATGCCAATCAAGTAGACAAGCCAGAGTTTTCGAAGCCAATTCCTGATGGCGTGACTGCTTTAACAGTCATGAGCAGCTATCTAGATGCCATTGGTGGAAAAGAAGCCACTGAATCAGTTAGCACATTACTTTTTAATGCTGATGTGACTATTGAAGGTGCACCTTTCAAGCCCACTGCTGTTATTAAAAGCATGGTACCAAACAAATCTTCTATGGAAATGAGTATTGCTGGAATGGGCACCATCATGAAACAAAAATTTGATGGAACTACTGGTTATGCTGAACAACAAGGCATGAAACAGCCGATGACTGAGGAGCAAATTGCAGATCAAGCCAG
>JAQWFW010000016.1 GCA_029238515.1 Flavobacteriaceae bacterium
CTGGAGTATAAATCGTTGCTAAATCATTGTTAGGAGTAAACGTTCCTAATCCGTTTGATGAAGTCCATAATACTGAACCATAATTGGAAGCGGATATTTCTGAATTTGAAAGGGTTAAAGATTCGCCTTCACAAATAGTTCGAGTGGACGGCACCACAACGATTGGACTTGGCACTATAGTAATCGTTTTTGTATCTGTAACTGTTGTATTACAAGAATCATATCCATTGACCGTTAGTGTCAAAATAATATCTCCTGTGGCGCCAGCAGTAGGTAAAATCACTGGATCTAAATCGTTTTGAGTACCCGCTTGAATGGTCGCAGGCCCTGTTAGAGACCAATTGATATTTGTTGAAACTGATGCGTCATAATTGGATGCAAACGCATCATTAACTTGGTAAGAAGCCGTTCCTTCACAAATGGATATTGGGCCACCAGCATCTGCAGTTGGGTTCTTCTCAATTAAAACTTCTAGAGAGTAAGTAGCGTCTGGACAGTTTGTATTTGAAAACCCTGTAATCGTTAATGTCACACGTTCTAAACTTAAATCTAAAGCAGAGGGTGTATATATTGTGTTTAAATTGGTTGGATCTGCAAAACCTGAAGTTGATGACGTAGAACTTGTCGACCATGAAACACTTGAGGAATCGGGTGCTGACCCAACTAATGTTATTGTATCCCCTTCGCAAATAGAAGTTGGCGCTGTAAAACTAACGGTTTGCTCTGGGTTAAAGTTTAATGTTATTGTATCTGAAACATCAAAGGCAGTTCCACAATCTGCTTTCGCAAGCGCTGTGACTTTTAAGACAACTTGACTTGCAAGTAGTTGTGAAGCTGAAGGTGTAAATGTAGGATTTAAATCCGTTGGGTTACTAAACCCTGCACTACTTCCAGTGCCATCCACTGTCCACAAAATAGAAGCATAATCCGTAGCAGTTACTCCAGAAATAACAAATGGTTCCGAGCTACATACTTCCTGAATTGAATTCCCAACATCAATCGTTGGCTTTGGTTGTACAACAACTGTGAGCGTTTGCACATAGGGCGCACAAGTCGCCGTAGTTGTAGATGTGAGTTGAATCTCAAAATCGTCTTCATTCCCAGAAAACTGATTAAAAGTAGCAGTATCTAAATTTGAATTAACAAACGTTCCATGACTTCCATTAATTTCAGTCCATGCTACTGTATTTCCATCCGGATTTAACGCAGTCGCAGTATAAGGTTCTCCAGCACAAACTGCTGCAAGAGAGCTTATTGTTGCGTTAGGGGCTTTATCTATTACAATTGTAATTTCCTCAAAATCAGTAGAAGAACAAGGCGCATCACTCGTTGCTGTTAAACGTAAGGTCACAAACCCGTTGTCAATGTCTGCTGCATTGAATGTATATGAAGGATTTAAATCATTTGGGTTTGAAAAAGTTCCAGTTCCAACAGGGTTCACACGAGTCCAATTTATTGTGTTATTTGGATCTTCAACCGAATTTCCTGATAAATTATAGGTCAATTGTGAACTACATACAGTGTCCGTAAGTGTTGTCATAGAAACCACTGGGGTTTTAATAACATTCATTGTAAATTGTTGTGTAGTAGGTTCATCACAAGGCGAAATTCCATCTACACTAATTTGAATTACAACTGTTTCGCTATCAGCACCAGGCTCATAGGTTGGGCTGGCAGTATTTCCACCTGTTAAAGTACCTGTTCCATTAATAATTGTCCAGTTGATTGAGCTAGGATCATGGTTGGTAAAAGTCGCTGTTAATGGCTTATCGATTCCCTCACAGAAAAAACCATCATCCGTAAAATTGATAGTTGCTAAAGGATCAATATTTAATTTGAATGTTTCTGTGATTTGAGTACTGCAAGGCGCTAGAGGATTTAACGTGAAAATTAAATTCACAAAACCTGTACCAATATCCGCTGTTGAAGGCTCATATGTTGGGGTTAAGGTATTAGCTCCTAGTAATGTAACCGAACCAGAAGTAGTCCAGACGAAAGTGTCAACAGAGCTTACATTTTCTATAGAAACCGTTCCTGTTGGGATTGTATAACTTCCTTGCGATTCACAAATTGTGTCTTCGTTTGTTGTCAGTGTTACCACAGGATTTCTTGTAATCGTGTGTGTAATTGTTTCTGTTACCGTTCCTACACAAGGAGAAATAGCATCTGCAGTAACAACTAATTCTACCAAACCATTGGCAATTTCGATAGGGCCAGGTGTATATTCTGTTTCAATGGTATTTATAGAGGCTGAAAAGGTTCCATCGGCAGCATTGTTAGACCATGTTATGTTTGTTACATTAGATTCCGTTGCATCTAAAATAGAGATACTAGCACCTTCACAAATATTTTGTGATACTCCTGGGAATAAGCTAGGATTTATTTGAACAGGGATTCTTACAATTTCCTCAATTGGTGCACTACATGGTGCATTGGGAGTTACTGTAAGTGTTAAATCAATATATTCATTAATTTTATCTGTAGCACTAGGAGTCACTAATGGACTCAAAGTCGTAGGGTTTGCAATAGTTGTACCTGTTGTGGACGTCCAAATGAATGAATCTGCATTGTCAATCGTAGTCCCTGCCACCGCAACATTAGTTTCATCTTCACAAATTGGATTTTGTGGCGTTACCACTACAACCGTTGGTGAATCTACAAAAGTCACAACCATTGAAGTGACTTCATCGGCCGTACATGGATCTAAGGCCGTAGCAGTTAAAGTTAATGTTACCGATCCATTAGCTAAATCACCTGTTCCAGGCGTATAAATTGGGCTTATAATGTTATCAAGATCAAATGTTCCGTCTCCTGATCCATTGGACCAAACTAAATTATTAACTGTTGTTGTATCAAAAGTAGCCGTAGTGATTTGAAATGGCAAATCACACTCTGTTAAGTCAACACCTGCACCGGCAACTGGTAAAACCTGAAATAAAAGATCAAAACTTTCGGTCACCTCAATTGCACATGGAGCAACAGAGTCAACAGTGATTGTTAAGGTCACATTGCCAGCCGCCAAATCAGCATCAGATGGGTTATAAATTGGGTTCAACGGATCACCAGAAGTGGTAAAAACGCCTGTACCTGTTGTTTCCCAAACAATGGAATTCGGATCATAAGCCGTAGCTGGTGCAATGGACACACCTCCAATTCCAAATGTATTTTGATCGATACAAATTGATGTTGGTGGTGGAACCGTAATGACAGGTAATTTTTGTAAATCAAGTCGAATGGTGTCTGTAACTAAACCAACGCATGGTGCATTTGAATTTGCTTCAAGCGTAAGAATAACAAAACCAGTATCATAATCTGCAGCTGATGGCGTATACGTTTCTAATAAGTTATTGGGATTTGCTGTTGACCAAGTCCCTGTTCCAGATGACGACCAAGTCACAGTTGAATAATTAATAGTACCAGTCGCTTGATTAGTAACATATGAAGACGGTGCAAGTGCACCTTCACATAAACTTACAGATGGTGGACCCGCATCTACCGTTGGTTTTTCAATAAAATTTAGAGTAATTGTATCTTCAGTAGAAGAATTACAATTCAATGGGTTTCTAGAGGCAGTTAATGTAAGCGTCACAATTCCGAGCTCATAATCTGCAGGCGTTGGAAAATAAGTTGGTGCTTCTGTGGTTTCTAAACCACCAAAATTTCCTGTTCCAGAAGTTTCCCACAATAGTGAATCATAATGATCTATGACGACATTTGTTATGGGAAAATTTGGCGTATCAACACACAAATCTACGACTGGATCAATAATGTCAATTGTTGGAATTTTATTAATCGTTAAGACCATTGAATCCATTGCTGCTGAATTACAAGGAAAGTTTTCTTGTCCTGTAAGAGTCAATGTAACAGATCCAAAATTTTTATCGGTAGAACCAGGGATGTAAGTTGGTGTCAATGTAAATTCTGATCCTGGTTGAAATTCACCATCTCCATTAGTGTCCCATATTAACCCAGCTGTATTAATGTTTGTAGCCGTGGTTACCGTGAAAGAATCTCCTTCACAAATTTGAGCATCATCACCAGCATTTACAAATGGCTTTGGAGTAATGATAATTTCAGTTTGAGAAGTCGATGGTACAGTACATGGACTAATTGCGTCTGCTGTTAAGGTTAGGATAACTGTACCGGATTCACCTGGGACAGAATTGTATGTGGGTGCTAAAGTAGAAGAGTTTGTAAATGTTCCTAAACCACCACTTTGTGTCCAATTGATTGAATTTGAAAATTGTGTGGTTGCATTAGAAATTGTAACAGACTCACCTTCACAAATTTCAGAAGTAGTACCCGCATTTGCTATTGGATTTTTTTGAATGGTTACCACAGTTGTATCGGAAGCATTTGCACAACCTGCCTGCGATGCTGTAACCGTAAAACTAACTGAACCTGATATCTTATCGTTTGGACTAAATGTATAGATAGGATCTTCTGTATTGACATTATCAAAGCTGCCTGTACCAGTAGATATCCAAGTAATTGAATTTGAATTAGTTATGGTCGATTGTAATTGATATACATTATTAGTTTCACAAATAGTTGCATCACCTCCAGCTATTGCTGTTGGAGCGGCATTGATTGTATATAATACAGAATCAGAAATATCTGGGCCACAACCATTTATAGGGCTCACAGTGACAATAAGTGTAACTGTAGAATTTAAATCTGTTGAAGCAGGAATATAAATTGGGTTCTCAACCGTTGGATCAATAAAAAATCCGTTCCCGGTTGCTGGATTAACTGTCCATAATATAGATCCAGCATTTTCTATGGATGCGCCAACTATATTTATTGGGCCTTCACAAGCTAGACTATCAGGACCAGCATCAACAATAGGTTCTTTTACAATATTAAGGATTAAATCGTCTGTAGCTGGAGTGGAACAAGGGTCTTCTCCAACAGCTTCAAGGGTAAGAGTTACCGTACCTAAAGAAATATCATTCAGGCTAGGAATATAAGTTGGTGTTAAAGAACTCGATGAGGTAAACACTCCATCTCCAGTACCGTTAGACCATGAATATGAGCTTGGTACACCATCTGTCACCGTTACTGAACCTGCAGAAAACGTATAATTTAAACCTTCACAAATCGTAGCATCAATAGGTGCAATATCAACCACCGGAGGTTGAGTAATAAGAATATCAACGGAGTCCGTATCACTTAAACATGTATTTCCAGAAAAAGCTTCTAAGTTAAGCGTAATTGGGCCTACATAATTTAAATCCGCAAGACTAGGCGTAAAAACTGGTCTCTCAGGGTCTGCCAAATTCAAAGTTCCTGTAATTCCTGAGGGTAATGTCCATACCAAGGAAGCTGCATTTGTAGTCCCAGTAGCATCTAGGGTTACAGGGTCTGTACCACAAGTAATCACATCATTTCCAGCATTTGCAGAAGGAGAAGCATCTATATTAATAGTAATATTATCTGAATACGTTTGTGCACAAGGTCCTAATCCTGTGACCGTTAAATCTAAAGTAACAAAGCCGTTTATAATATCTACTTGACTTGGCGTGTAGGTTGGGTTTAAAATGTTAGGATCGCTAAAATCTCCAGAACCGACAAGATTAGACCACACAATGGACGAAGGTTCGTAATTGATGACTGTGGACTGTAGTTGGATTGGTGTTGAAGAGGTTTCACAAACATCAAATGAAGGGCCATCAGTAATGGTAATAACTGGCTCGGGTTGCATAGTCACTACAACCTGATTTGTTTCAGTACATCCATTTGGAGTTGTTTCAGTTAAAATATAAGTTGTTGATACTGTTGGGGTTACCAATGGATTAGAAGACGTTGATGTAAATCCAACAGGGATACTGCTCCAACTGTAAGTGTGTCCCAGTACCGATGGCGCTCCTACATTGATAGAGTCAAATTCACAAATAGTTGTATCCGAAATGACCTGAGCGTCTGGAAGCGGATCCGTTACAATTTCAAAAGTATCTTCGACAAAGCAACCTGTCGTACTGTTTGTAATTCTATAGGTAAAAATTTGTGTGTTAACTTGGTCAAAATTTATAGTAATTTGATTTGAATTATCTATAGGAACTGATGGGTTAACACTTAGGTTTGAATACCAGGCATAGGTATGGTTCGCTATAAATGCTTCACCAAATGTTGCAGAATCTCCCAAACAAAACATTTGATTTGGGATATCAGTTATTGTGGGCGCTGGATTGACTATAATCTCCGCTTCATTAGAAAATACTGACGGACAACTCCCATTTTGAACTTCTGCTCTAAAAATAGTGGTTTGGTTCAGTACAGGAACCGAATAAGTATTTGTTGTATTAGAAATAGTTGACCAACTTGATCCATTATCAGTTGATTCTTGCCATTGAATAATTGTTCCAACTTCAGATGTTAAATTGATTACTCCCCCAACATTATTTTCGCAAATTGATGAGTTGGCAGCTGTAAGAACGCCCCCTTCACTGGGTTGAGAAACTTGAACAAATGCAGGCGTTGAAAAATCTTCTGGAGCTGAACCACTTTGTAACACTGCTCTGTAATAAAGATCTGATGTGGTATTTGTGACTGTATAGGTAGTACTAACATTACTTATCGTTACAACACCCGATAAAAAATCTACTACAGGTGAAGATTCCCATCTGACAATACTCCCCGTATGTCCTGTTAACGTTAGTTCGGTAGAATTTATTCCACTACAGACAGTTGTGGTACCAGAAACACTTCCTCCAACCGCTGTCGGAAAAACAGTAACCGAAACAGAAGTTCTATTTACACTTTCACAACCACTCGTATCAATTTGCGCCGCAAAATAATCTCCAGTAACTAAAGGAAAGTTAGTTGCATATTGAGTACCTGAAACCGATGCATTATACCAAACTGGAGTTCCAGAACCAGAAATTTGCAAATCTGCGATTGTAGCCGAATCCGACTCTAGAAATGATTGTGCAGATGCAATTGGCGCATTTGGAACTGTAGGTTGAGCATCTATAACTATATCAAGAGAAGCTTGAGAAACACAACCATCAGAATTCGTTACTGTATAATTATGGGTTCCTGAAGGAAGTCCAGAAATTGTTCGACTTGTACCTGAATCTGTTAGCGAAAAATTATCACTGACTCTAGTCAAGGTCCAATTTCCTGTTGAAGGTAAATTCGTTAAAGTTACAGATCCTGTAGGAACTGTACATGAAGGCTGAACAAGCGCTCCAACAACTGGTGGAGACTGAACCGGTACCGAATTGATGGTAATAGGGCTTGTTGCTTCCGATTGACAAGTTCCATTAGAAACCACAAAACTATAAGTTCCTGTAGTTAAACCTCCTACTGTATAGGAAGATGTAGAATCAGAATATGTTGTGCCGTCAGTGACATTTGTTATTGTCCAGGTTCCTGCAGGTAAATTAGAAAGCTCTACACTACCTGTTGGATTTAAGCAAGTAGGGTTTGTAAGTGTCCCAATTGAAGGAACAGAGGGAATGTCGTCAATAGTTACTGTTATTGCTGTTCGCGGACTCTCACAACCTAAATTATTTGTTTCACTAACATAATATGTATTGGTTCCAACCAAACTAGTATCAATAATTGGAGGATTTGCTGATCCAACGCCTCCGGTAGCGACCAAATACCAATTTAAAGTTCCACTTGTAGAAGTCGTAGCGGACAAAGGATCAGGGGTTTGGTTTTTACAATAAAAAACAGAAGATTGAGCAACTGTTGGAGCTGGAGGTACCAAATTAATATTGACTTGAACTTGAGTACGTGGACCTTCACAACCATTAATGGTCTCACTAACATAGACATTAGATGTACCAACAGAACTTGTCACTGGAGTATATGTATTTCCAAGAAAAGTGCCAGAAGTTAAAGCGTCATACCATCGTGGGTTCGAAATTCCTGAAGTATCTAGTGGTAATGCAACTTCATTTAAACACAAATTAATGACTGAATTTGCTACAGTTGGAGCAAATGGCACTGGATTTATTTCAACCGTAATTTGAGAACGTGCGCTTTCACACCCAAATGCATTCGTCTGACTTACTTCGTACGTAACAGTTCCTGAACTTGAAGTGTCAGGGGTTGGAGCTGAGGGTAACTGAGTTCCGTCAAAGTTATACCACACTAAGCTATTCCCCGTATTAAAGGCGGCTGTTAAAGGAATACTTGACTCTTCCACACAGTATGTAATCGGACTTGTAACCGTGGGTGCTGAAGCATTGGGATTGACTGTTATGGTGACAGAATCTGATAATGGCGATGAACAATCAGAGTTGTTAACAGAGATAAGACTCATTTCTATATCTGTTAACTGATTAGTCTCAGAAATTGTAGCCAAACCAGCAGCATCCAAAACGACTGTTTGATTTGCGCCAGAATCAATTGAATAAACAACTGTTGCATCTGGCGATCCTGTGATCGTAAAAATTGCATCTTCACCTGAACAAATTGAAGGTGAGGCACTTAAACTGGCTGTTGGCACTGCATTTACAATGACTGATAATGTTGCTGAATTAGAACAATTATTGGCATCGGTTCCAACAACAGAATACGTTGTATTTGACGTTGGAGAAACTGATATTGAATCACTAGTTTCCCCTCCAGGGCTCCAAACATATGAAGTCCCTCCAGATGCAGTAAGTACTGTAGTTTCTCCTAGACAAATGGTATTATCTCCAGAAATAGAAATGACAGGTATAGGGTTGACTTGAACTTGAATTTCAGCTCTTGGGCTTTCACACCCATTGATCGTTTGGCTTACATAATATGAGAATGTTCCTGTGTTAGAACTGTCAGAAACAGGTGCTTGGGACAATGGAGATCCACTTGTGGGGGCTAGGTACCATTTTATATCTGTCCCCGATGCCGTAAGTGCAGAAGTTATATCGCCCTGGCAATAACTTACAGGACTTACTACTGATGGCATAGCAGGAATCGGCTCAACAATTACAGTCTCTGAAGTTGATAAGAAAGTTTCACAATTTGTATTGTTTACCTTAACTAAGCTAATTGTTTGATCTGATGAAACATTTTGAATAGTTACGCTAAATGTTCCTGAGTTACTCAATGTTATATTTGTATCTGCTCCAGAGTTTAATTTGTAAGTCACAACAGCATCTGGGTTTCCTGAAAATATAAATTGAGCATCGGACCCTGAGCATACTGGACCATTGGAAGTTACTGAAGCATTTGGAGTTGGACTCACCTCAACTAAAACTGATGTAGAAGCAGTACATCCTGCTGAATCTTCTCCAATAACCGTAAAGGTTGATGATACTGATGGAGTCACATCAAATGATGCCTGATTTGTAAAACCACTACCCCAATCGTAATTTAAAGCTCCTGTTGCAGTTAAAGTCGTTGTTTGGCCTTCGCATGTAATTAAGTCGCCAGTAATGTTTAAAGTTGGTAAACTTCGAACGGTGACTGTAATCGTTGTAGAATTTGTACTCCCATCGTCATCCGTAACAACGCATTGATATACTCCAGCATCAGATGCAACCGAATTGGCTATATTAAGGCTATTTGATGTTTCACCAGAGATATCTACACCATCTTTTTGCCATTGATAATTGAGCACTCCATTCCCATTTGCAGTTACAAATAAAGAAATTGCCTCGCCTGCACAAATGTCTAATGTTGATGAGGATTGAGATGAAATCGTTGGAACAACCAGCGAATCGAAGTTTAAAACATTACGCTCAATGTTGATCTTTGCGTTGTTGATACTGCTTGCAAAACCACTAAAAAAAATCGCTAAAAAAGCTGGTAGAAGTAAAATTCTAAATAAATTAC
The DNA here is from genome assembly GCA_029238515.1 of Flavobacteriaceae bacterium. Classification (GTDB taxonomy): domain Bacteria; phylum Bacteroidota; class Bacteroidia; order Flavobacteriales; family Flavobacteriaceae; genus UBA3537. The sequence goes on from JAQWFW010000016.1 coordinate 9,775, forward strand.
TTTTATTCATTATGTGCAGATATAAGTTATACAAATTGGCTCTTATTAACAAATATATGTAAATTGTTAATAACATTCTTGAAATTGATGTCAAAAAAAACAAAATTATAGTTAATCATCTGATAATGAGGGCGTTTTGTTATTGCTTCAGCTTATTAAATCACATTTTATGGGTGGTCGTAAAAACAGAGCTATGAATGCCTTAAATTAGCGTCATTATAAATAAAACTAAGTTTTGAAACTAAAAGTTCTTAGTTTTGTGTTTTAATAAAATTAATGATGAATATTTCTATTATTTGGAAATTTATAATCCTCTGTAGCCTCACCAGCTGCGCTAAATCTGGCTCAGAAGATCCAGGATGTCTTGTTGAATTTCAATCCGATGCTTACAAAAACAAACCTTTTTATCTCGCAAGTCACTTTGGTAAATACCAAACACTATTAGACTCCGTGGTTGCAGATTCAGAAGGGAAACTCATTTTTAAAAACAAAAAAAAATACGTGAGCGGAATTTATATGCTTCTAAATGATTCTAAAGAAATTGAAATTGAATTCTTAATGGATGATGAACAGCAATTCAAAATAGAGCCCAATTCCAAAACCCCATCCAAAACAAAAATTTACAATTCGCAAGAAAATATAGATTTTAGAGATTTTACAATTTTTTTAAAATCAAAACGATCACAAATTGAGTTGCTACAAGAATCGATTAAAAATACAGACAGCCAACGAGAAAAACTTGACTTTGAAAATAAAATAAAATCCGTTGAAAAAGAAATAGAAAAGTATAAACAAAATTATAGGTTGTCACGTGCAAACACCTTGGCGCTTTTATTTAAGTTAACACAACCCATAGAGGATTTTTCTTCACTGAAAAACCAAAAACTAGCAACAAAAAAGGATTCTTTGCTTTTTTTAAAAAACAATTACTTTAAAGGTATTAATTTTAATGATAGTCGTTTATTAAGAAACCCCTTTTTTGAACAAAAACTCTCCACCTACTTTGATGTATTTGTCCCTAAAACTGTGGATTCAATTACAGAAGAAATCACTAGAATATTAGACGAGGCCAACACCCTTGATAGTGATACATTTAAATACATGAGTCTGTATTTTATGGACTTATACATCACCCCTAAACAAATGGGGCAAGATCGTATATTTTTAAATTTGTATGAGACCTATTTTAAAAACCAAAGCTATGAATGGCTGCCATTGGCCCAAAAAGAACTTTTTAATTCAAAGGCACGCTTACTCGAAAATAATCAAATAGGTTCCAAAGCAAAAGAATTATTCATGAATTCTATCGATAATAACCCCCTTTATTTATACGATTTGAGTGCTGATTATGTTATTCTTGTTTTTTGGGATCCTACTTGTGGCCATTGTCAGACAGAAATTCCAAGAATAAACCGTTTGCATAAAAATGATTGGGAAAATTTTAACCATTCCATTTATGCTGTAAACATAAATACAGATGTGAAAACAGAATGGGAAAAATTCATTTCAACTCATGATCTCAACTCATGGAATCATGTATCTCCTGCCAAAGTAGTACGTGGAAATTATACGCAACAGGATGTCGACTACCAAACACTTTACAATATTGAACAAACCCCAGTGTTTTATTTATTAGACAAGGATAAAATCATTATTGGCAAAGACATAGATCCACAAGAGTATTCAAAACTCATGAAATAGTAAAATTTCATTGTCTTTGTTTTAATTTCAAACCCTCTTGAGGACCACACCAAGCTTACATTGACAGAGAAATGCACCATGGATTATGTTTTATTTGCTTATAAACTTGAAGTGGGCTGTGCTGTATACTCATTAAAAATGGGTTGTTGATAGCCCTGGCTTATAAACATTGAATCTGATGTATATGTGCCCACAACTGAAGATTGACCAACCGAATAAGAAACATAATAATTTGATTTTGTTTGACTACCTCCTAAAGCCCCTATTGTTTGGTGATGTAACTGAGCATAGGATGAAAACCCTAAAAGCAAAAAAGCTAATATGAAGTAACGCATTGTTAAATTGGTTTGTTCAAATATAAAGAATTTAATAAAAATACAGAAAAGCAAAAAATATCCCCAAAAAACAAAAAATTATTTTTGAGGATAAATTGTACTGAAGACAGGGCTTGAGTCCAGACATCCTACGGTGGTGGGTTTATAATTTTATACAAATCCTTAACCAATAATTCGATTTTACACATCTCTGCTCCACCCTCGACCCTTTGTTAATTGAGGGGGTTTTTGCTTTGCTCTAACAGCACGACGAAAAAACCAAAAAGCGCTTCAACACGCTTTGTTCCAAAGGTACTGCCCTGCATATGCACTGTTTATGTATCAAAAATTGAAATAAAAATCAATATATTTGAGTAACGTAATTTAATAAAATGAACGAACTACTCTTGCTCTCCGCTTTATTCATTTTTAGTTGTGATGATGATACAGATTGTTTCACGGTCATAGATAAGACCCTCTCAGGTAGTGAATATGTATTAGTTGGTGACTTTGACACCTCAAATTCAGACGAGGATGGGCCACTCAATGGCTACGCAGACGTCAACTTGACCGTAACTGAGAAAGTATACAATGCTTATGATATTGGTGATAAGTACTGCTACGATTAGTAAGGCTACACACACGAACTTCTTTTAATTTATAAACCCCATAAAATACTTACAAAATTTTTAACATTTTTTAAGTTAATAATATTTATTTTTGTAAAAAATTTAAAGTTTTATGAAAAATATTAAACATTTCGTATTTAAGTGGTACCCTGTAATACTGGCATTCATATGCTTGCTTTATTCCATTGGCTTGGGTCTTCTGGGGCATACTGAAGAAGCCCAATACTCAGCTCATTGGCCTGGAACAATTCTCCTATTTGCATTAGTAATCAGACAAAGAAGAAGGGTATGAGTGTAGCAATGTTTATAATAGGGGCTGTTATTTTTTCATTTTATGTGTACTTTCTCATTTGGAATATTTTCCACAGCACAAAAAAACAACGTGAAGAAAACAGATACCCTACGCAAAATGACCCCGTTGACCTTGACGGGATGGGAAATTTTAGCAGATTTCCAAATAAAAAATAAGCTCTTTTTTAAGCTTAATTGATGTAAGTGCCAATTTTGAAATAGGGCTTTGAAAAATAATCTTTTTCAAAGCCAAAAAGCAGACATGGGTTTTATTTTGAAAGTGATTTTTAATATATTTGGTAAACAATTTAACTTTTACTAAAAACAATTACAAATCATGAAAATTAAAACAGGGTGTGTGGGGTTTCACTTAGCTTTTAAAGTCCCCAACAACAATACACAAAGAATGGATACCTTTTTAGCAACCCACGAAGCTTTCATGCGCGAAACCCATCATATTGAAGGGACAGAAGAACCCATTGTTCTATGCTATGCAGTTCTTAAAAGCCCAGAATTTAACAACCCACTCGATCCAGGCAGTGGCGAAACTGGCCATACACTTTATGGTATTACAGAAATATACAATGGCCCAGAAGGTGCGCAAGCGCATATGAAACTCGGACAAGAACGCGCTGAGATGTTTACAGAACTGATCAGTTTGACAGGCGAGTACTGTATAAGCGGAATATTAGGAGCGCCTGTTATTCATTCGATGTAAGATTAATCTGTATTTTATGTTCTCATTATAAAATAATGAAACATAAAAAAACCCACTCAATTGAGTGGGTTTTTTAATTGTTTTCGGAAAACGTATTATACTGACTTCACAAATGGAAGTCCAGTTTTTTCATTTTCAACAATCTTTTTTCCAGCAGGAAGATCACACGAGTTTGAACGCTCATCTTTTGCGAAATAATAAATTGTTTGGTTTCTTCCACCTTTCAAGACTACGTCTTTAGTGTGTAAATAATACGTTTTTCCTTTGCTATTTTTAAATGAATATCCCATAATGTAATTTTATTTTAGTCCAAATTACAAAAATTACTTTGGTATTACCAAAAAAATTATCAGATAAATACATTTTTTCTTAAGAAGTAGGGCTAATTGTTAATAAAATGCACTATTTCTGAGAAAACAACCTCTAAGTCTGGAGGCATTTTTGAAGCTTCCCAAGGGTGTTTGGTGCCAAAAACGTGATCACCTCCTTCTATGCACTTGAAAATACTAGAGGAGCTCCATGAATGAAGTCTTTGGGCTTCAGCAATAGAAACCGCTTTATCGGCATCACCATGAATAATAAGATGAGGAATTGTACAGATTTGAGCCGCATTTTCAATAGTTAATCGTTCTTCATGTGCTAAAAAATCTAAATAGAATTGAATATAATGTGGCATTTGTTGTCTTGTACGCTTGTTTTCCACATGATAAACCCCCTCTTTTTGCCATTGTACAAGCGCATCACCTTTTGGAAATCTTGATTTGTAGTCACTTACCCCTGCTAGGGTAATGACCTTTTTTATTCTATCGTCTTCACTTGCCTTTATGGTTACAATGCCTCCGCCTCTGCTGTGTCCTATCAAAAAAATAGTTTCTACGTCTATTACAGAATTTGTTTGGTGGGTTTTGTGTACCCAATCGATAACACATGATAGATCATCAAGTTCTTTGCTGTAGTTGTTTTGCGCAAACGCTTCCAAATCTGGGAAATCTACGGGTTGACTTACAGTCCCACCATTGTGTGAAAAATTAAATTTGAGAAAGGCAATGCCAATAACAGCAAAGGCCTCTGCCCATAAATTCCATGCGCCCCAGTCTTTAAACCCTTTATATCCATGACAAAAAATAATGAGCGGTGCTTTCTTTATATTAGGATTTAAAAATAGATCATAAACAATGGGGCGGTCTTGAGGCCTATTGATGACTTTATTTCGTTCTTGAACAATCATACTTTCTTTTCGATAAATTCGATGTTTGGATTAAATAACTCTTTCAATAATATCAGTAGTTGAGTTTCGTAAGATTCTAAAATTTCTTCTGAAATTTGTTGCTGCTTTGAAGCGCCATTACCTGGTTTATTTTTCTTTGTAAACCTTATTACACCTGCCTTAAAATTCTTAAACGAAAAAATTCCAGCTTCCGTTGGGCCATCAAAAGGGTGGGTTTGATTTAAAATATAAGCATACATCAATAACTGAAAACTTTTGCTGTGCTTTTGATAATCTTGAACAATAGGCGCCCAATCAACCAGATTTAAATCTGTTTGTGAGACTTTGGAGGTCTTATAGTCTATAATTCGCCGAACCCCGTTACATACATCTATACGGTCTACATTGCCTTTGAGTTTGATGGGGAAATCAAAATCTGGATGATCAAAATCTAAGACTACGGATTCTTCGACAGCCAAAAGCTGAACTACGTTTCCCTGTTTTAGAAATTGAATCTCTGTATCTAAAAAATTGTTGATATAACGCTTTGCAATTTCAAAACTAATAAGATTTTTCCCTTGTGTAATGTCTCCCTGTTTGAACAGTTTTTTAAAAAAATGCTCTACTGTTTCTGAAACTTTGTCTTTTAGTTGCACCAATTTTGAAATCTCTAACGTTTCTCCCACAAAGGGCTCATAAAAGGCCTCCAAAGTATAATGGACTACACTCCCAAAAGTATTGGCTTCTATTGTTTCCTCTAAATTGTTGGGTTGTTTTAGTCCCAATACTTTAAAATTATAAAAATCGATAGGATTTCTAATGTATTGCCCTAAGGAAGAAGGCGAAAACCCGTCTTGGGCAATAGATTTAAGCGTGTCTAAAAGATCTGATGTTTTGGATACTTTTGCAAGTGATGCGTTTTGAGTTGAAATTTTTGGTGCGACCATTTTGTGTTTCAACTGATGGTGATTTTCTAACTCCATTTGAGCAATAAATCGACTGGGGTCTCCTCCATTTAAAACGTCTGGTTCGGTGTTGTAAACAAGGTAAACATTGTTTGCACGTTGCAATAATCTATAAAAATGATAGGTATATACCGCGTCTTTTTCCTTATAAGTGGGCAATCCGTTTTCTAACTTAACGTCAAATGGAATAAATGAATTTTGTATTTTCCCTGCCGGCAAAATACCTTCATTGACCGAAACCAAAATAACAGTTTCAAAATCCAAAACACGAGACTCTAGCATCCCCATAATTTGTAATCCTTTGAGAGGCTCACCCTTAAAATCTAGTGTTTCTTTACTCAACAATTCACGATACAAACTGTGTAGAGTCTTGACAGAATTTATATAAGCATAAGACTGATCTAAATGTTCCATTTGATTAAACAACTCTAGAAATCTCAAGAGATACTCCAAAGGCAAAATACTATTCCCTTTTTGTACATCATAAGCTGTTTTTAACTCAAAAATCATCGTTTTTATTTGTTTCAGCGCTTTTTTGGGCTGATTACCCCATGGCTCAAGAACTAGTGTAAATCTTGATTTCAAAGCTGGTGCTAATGTTGTCAATTGGTCTAAAGTAAGTGCTGTCCGGTTTTGGTCTTTTATCGTTTTGAAAATATTGTTGAGCGCCGTAGAGTGATTATTAAATAAGGGCGCTAAAAAAGGGTGGGTCAAAAGCTCCACAACATCTTTGTAGTAAAACGAATGACTTGAAGCTATTTGAAGCTGAAACCATTGCTCAAGAAACGAAGCAAATGGGATCTGACGCAAAGGCAAACCCATCGTAATATTAATGTTTTCTAATGCTTTAGGAATAGAGTTTAAAATCGGTAATAATAGCGATTCATCACCCAAAACAAGTGCCGTATTTTCTAACGCATTGGTGTGGTACAAATCATCCAAAAGTTCTCCAATGTATTTGACTTGACTAATGTTTTTTGGCGCTCCAACAATATTGATGTTTTTCTGGTCTTGATAGTGCCTCGTTGCCCAATTGAATGGATGCGATTTAAAATATGGCCACTGTTTTTTATATTGACGCATAAAATGACCCGCATCATGAAAATGTGCCTCTAAAAACCCCTGATCAATATCCCAATAAATTTGTGCTTGGTTTTGCTGTAATAGCTCCTGAACTATGGTTGACTCTGAAGCGTTTAGTGCATTGAATCCCAAAAATATATGCTTCCCACGCGTAGTGTTTTGAATATAATCCTCTAAGTTGTCTACAGCGGCTCTATACATCAATCCTTGATACCCAATCCCTTTATTTAAAAGTTGATTGACTAAGGATGTATAATGGTGTTTTATCTGTTGCCAAAAATACAAATACCCTTTAACCATTTTGGTAGGATTTGGGTCTAAAGACCAATGGTTTATTTTTTGAACAGCGCCGAGGTAGTCAAATATTTTTGAAGGAGGGACTAAATAACGATCGATTTCATTAAAATCCTGTAAAACAATAGGGGCCCATTTTGAAAACTGATCGAAAGACTCCAACTTCCCCTTTGGCGTGATGGTTTTATAAACACTATAAAATTCGAAAATCAGCTCAATAGAACTCACCTTCTTTAGTTGAGACAACTCTTCTATAAAGGATTCAATAGAGCAGATTTCTGGCAGAAAGCTTGCCCGAGTAAAATGCTTTGAAAGCTCTTGCTTCAAAAATAATCCTGCACGCTTATTGGGGAGTACAAAGGTAAGCTCAGAAAAATCTTCTTTTTGATTTTTTAATTCTTGTAATACCTCTGCGATAAAGCTTGTCATACCCTAAAAATAAAAAACGCCTCGCAAATGCGAAGCGTTTTTAAATTTATTTTTTGAAGTATAAGCGATTAGTTCGCAAGTTTAACCTCAACGCGTCTGTTAGTCGCTTTACCTTCTGCTGTATCATTAGAAGCAATTGGTGAAGTTTCACCAAACCCTACAGATGACAATCTTGAGGCATCTACTCCGTTTGAAGTTAAAAAGTCAACAACTTTTGCTGCTCTTTCTTCGGAAAGTTTCTGGTTGAATTTTTCTGAAGCGGTACTGTCTGTATGTCCTTCAACAACAAAGTTTGCTTTAGGGTATTCTTTAAGTATTGCAACAATAGCTTGAAGTGTTTCGTTGGCAGCATCTTCGATGTTTGATTTTCCAGATGAAAAGTTAATTGTTCTAGCATAACTAGTCAATTTATCTTGTACATCTGCATTTGGCGCCTCTGGACAACCATTATTGGCAACTGTACCCGCTTCATTTGGACATTCATCATCTTTATCTATTACTGAATCGCCATCAGTGTCTGGCCATGGGCATCCACCGTTTGCTGCATCACCCGCTTCATTAGGACAGTTGTCTTGAGCATTGGCAACTCCGTCATTATCAGCATCTGGGCAACCGTTTAGTGCGGCTACACCTGCTTCATTTGGACAGTTATCTTTGTCGTCAGAAACTCCGTCGCCATCTGTGTCTGCACATCCATTAAATTCCGCTAAACCAGGTACTTCTGGACAAGCATCTTCAGAATCTTGGATACCATCTCCGTCTGTGTCAGGACATCCGTTAAACTCTGCTAAACCAGGTACTTCTGGACAAGCGTCTTTTTTGTCATAAACACCATCTCCATCTGTATCTATCCCACCAAAATTGATAGAAAGCCCTACGTTGTGCTGAAAGTGTGTTGTAAGATAGTCTTGGAAAGAATGCTTGTACATTGACTGATAAGTCAAGCCAAAGTGGTCAGAAAACCAGTAAGAAAGTCCTATAGTTCCGTTTACTGTTCCAGCACCAATCAATGCATTTGGGGAACTTCCTGCATTGTTTGAGTTGAAGGCTCCTTCTTCAATCCAAGTATAACCTCCACCTAAGCCAAGAAAAGGCTCAAAGTTTCCAAAGTTTACAAGGTCTTTCAATGAGTACTTTACTGTTCCATCAAGTGCATAGTATTTCAATTCATCTACAGAAATAGTTTCGTTTGTTGCATAATCAGATCCCCATTTTTCGATAACGTTAAACGATCCTGAAACACCAAAAGAAAAGTTGTCTGTAAGATACTTTGAAACAGAGATTGTTGACGGTGCAGTAACATAGTTCCAATGTCCAGTTACATTATAAAACTCATCAAAAAAATCTCCTTGAGGAGAAACTTCTCCAACTGGGTATACGTCAACAGCATTAATCCCGACAGATATTTGCCAAGGATTGTTGTCATCTTGTGCATTTACGTTGGCAGCAAACACTAATAGTGTAAAGGTAAGTGCCAAACTTTTTAAATTTTTCATAATTATTTGTGTATTTTAGAAGTTAAATTCATTGCAAAAGTAATACGTTAAATTCACTAAACAAATATATTACACATAAATTGCTATTTTTCTTTAAAAAAACTCATAATCAGTTGGTTAGGTTATTATACTTAGTGACTTACCAACGCGTTTAAAGGCAGCGATTGCTTGGTCTAAATGCTGTTTTTCATGCGCTGCAGAAAGTTGCACCCTTATTCTTGCTTTTTCTTTAGGAACGACAGGAAAGAAAAAGCCAATAACATAAATACCCTCTTTTAAAAGTAAATTTGCCATCTTTTGTGCCAATTTTGCATCATAAAGCATCACTGGAACTATGGCAGAATCGCCATCCACAATATCAAAACCAAGAGTTTTAAGTCCTTTTTTAAAGTAATTTGTGTTTTCCTCTAACCGATCTCGTAATGTTGTGTCTTTTGATAGTAATTCAAATACTTTTATTGATGCCCCAACCAAAGCAGGTGCTAATGAATTTGAAAAAAGATAAGGTCTTGACCGCTGACGTAAGATCGAAATAATTTCTTTTTTGCCAGTTGTATAACCTCCCATTCCACCGCCAAGAGCCTTGCCTAATGTTCCTGTAATAATGTCTATTCGCCCCAAAACATTTTTCTCTTCTAGAGTTCCAATTCCTGTCTTTCCGATAAATCCTGCGGCATGACATTCATCAATCATAACCATGGCATCGTATTGCTCTGCCAAATCACAAATATTGTCTAGCGGTGCTACTAAACCATCCATCGAGAACACTCCGTCAGTCACAATAATTTTAAACCGTGCGCCACTTTCGTTTGCAAATTTTAATTGAACTTCTAAATCTGCCATATCATTGTTTTTGTACCGAAACCGCTTGGCTTTGCACAAACGCACTCCATCGATAATGGATGCATGATTTAAACTGTCTGAAATAATTGCATCTTGATCTGTAAGCAAAGGTTCAAACACCCCTCCATTGGCATCAAATGCCGCCGCATAAAGTATAGTGTCTTCTGTTTGGTAAAAGTCAGCTATTTTTTGTTCCAATTTTTTGTGAATGTCTTGAGTTCCACAAATAAAACGAACAGAAGCCATACCAAACCCATACGTATCCATAGTGTCTTTTGCCGCTTGAATAATCTCTGGATGATTGGCTAAACCCAAATAATTGTTGGCACAAAAGTTTAAAACCGTCTGTCCTGTATCTAGAGTAATTTCTGCGCCTTGAGCCGATACAATTATACGCTCCTCTTTATACAAGCCCTGCGCTTTTATAGTGTCAAGCTCTTGTTCTAAATGTTGTTTTATAGAATTATACATGAAAAAATAGTTTTAAGTGTATGTTTTTATAGTGAGCTCTGGATGAATATATACCAGTATTTTTTTTTCTACTTTGTAGCCCATTTGATGTACAACGGTAGCATAATTTTCCAACTGCTGTTGATGCTTTTCGCGGTACACTCCTGTTTTGTAATCTATAATAATTACACGATTGTTGGGGGCAATAACCAATCGATCTGGAATGATGATTTGACCGGAGCTAGTAATTATTTCTCGCTCATTATAAACCTCAACCTCTGAGCTAAAATAGGGCTGAAGTTGGGGATGAAAAACAATAGATTCTAAAATTTGATACAGTGCTGCGCTTTGATCTTTCGCAATGAGCCCTTCTTCTAAGAAGTTATTAATTGTAATTTGAATATCTGATGAAAGATATACTTTTGATAATAGAAGATGAATTAAATTTCCTTTTTCTATCGCTTCTTTCTGAGCGCTATCCCAAAAATAATCCGCTTTTGTTGCCATAGAAACATTCAATTGATTTTTGGGTGTCGAAACAAATTTGGCTTGAAGTTCCATCGGAAATTTTGGATCGCTTTCTGGCGTTATTTTTTCAAGTGAACCAAAAGTATACTTAGAAACCCCTGACTCCCATTTGCCCTCAGACTTAAGAAACCCTATAAGAAGATCTGAATATGTTTTTAAATCTTCGGAAGATTTTGAAGCTCCCGAGGCATTGCCAATAATATAAAGTTGTTCTGTGGCTCGAGTTAGTGCAACATAAAGCAGATTGATGTTATCCAATTCCATTACAGATTGATGCGCTTCGTGCCTAGCTTTACCCTCAGGTCCAAACTGCTCAAAATCTTTATTGTAATTCATTAAGAAAAAAGGGAAATCCTTATGTAAATGTGCCGTCGGCATCCACTCTTTCGGTTCAATTTCTTTGTATATATTTAATTCCGCAAAAGGAAAAATAACCACAGGAAATTCTAACCCTTTTGATTTATGCACGGTCATAATCTGAACAGCATCCAACCCTTTTGGAGAGACAATACTGAGCTTTTCTTTGTTTTGTTCAAAATAATTCAAAAATTGAGTGATACTCGCTGAATGTTTTTGAGAAAACTCAAACACTTCGTCTAAGAAAAACTGAACATGTGCATTGGTATTTTGCACCAAATGAAATCCCGTTATGATGTATTCTGCCAATTCGTAGACCGATAGTTGAATGGCGCTTCTTGGATCAAAATTAATGCCTAATTGGCCCATGGCTGCAAAACAAGATGTCATGTCCAATTGAAGGTGATTTAATCGAAACTGATGTCCTTCTGTAATATGATGGCGGTCTACTAAATAATTTATAACATTCAGTTTGGCCGCAGTATTTTCATTGTCTTGTAAATACAAGAAAACGTTGATGATGAGCTGGACTTCTTTGGATTCTGAAATCAATAATGTTTCATTTGAGATGATGTCAAGCCCTTTCGAAATCAGATAGTTTGCAACAGCAACGCCTTCTTTTCGTTTTCGGACCAAAACACAAATATCTTTGTGAGCCGCATCTTCATTTGACGCCATATATTCCTCTATAGTTGTATGAACTTCTTTGGCATAGAGCACATCTTTGTCATCTCCTTTTTCGAAATCTAAAAAAGAAAGATGAACATAGCCCTCTTTGGTGTTGTGAATGTCCTGAACCGCTGATTCATAAAGAGATTTGTGCACAGGATTAGAAAAAATAGTGCTTGAGCAATACTTAAAAAAATCGTTGTTAAATTTTACAACTTCTTGGCAACTTCGGTAATTCTTTGGTAAACTCAAAACACTTGCTTCAACAGTTAAATCGTGTTTATTGTTTATAAGATTTATAAACTGCTCAGGGTTTCCGCCTCGCCAACGATAAATAGACTGTTTTGCATCTCCTACCAACAAAACGCCTCCCTGTTCGGAAGATAGTGCATTGGTCACCAATGGCTCAAGGTTGGCCCACTGCAGTTCCGAAGTGTCTTGAAATTCATCAATAAAATAATGATTGAATTTTTCTCCAATACGTTCATATATAAAGGGTGCTGGCTGGGCTTTAATTTCTTTGCCAATAATGGTGTTAAACTCAGAAATTAATAAAATATTCTGTGCTTGTTTGATGGTATTAATCTCATTTTGAATGAGCGTCAAAACGGAGAGTGGTGTTAGATTTTTTTTAATATTTTGAAGATAGCGCAAGCGATAAACCGCACGTTTTGTGCTTAAGAATGCCAACACTAAATCTGGTCGTAAAGCATCAATTTTTTGAGCAATCGCTCCTGGTGTCGTTTTCGTGTAAAACTGAGTTATTTCAATATTATTTTGCCAGACTAAATCAAATTTTAGCTGATATTTTTTTTCAGCCAATGCAGAAAAGTGTTTCGGTAAAAGACTCTTATAAAAATCTTTGGCACTCAATCCGCTAGATGCAATAAGCTTTAAAACCTGAGTAGCTGCATCTGAGATCTCCTGTTCTACAGCATTGTACTCTTTAACAATTTTTGCTTTAAAATCATCAAATGCGGCTAATTTTTGTCCAGACAACAACTCTAAATATGGCAAAGAAGTTTCTTGCGTCAATAATTTTGCCGATTTATATAAGTCTAATACTATGTCCCAACTTTTGTCGTCGTCAGATTTGGCAAGAGCATATGTGACTAAAGTTTTTGTAAGCGCTTTGTCCTGCCCTATTTTTGAAATCATCTGATCTACGGCCTTTCGCAATAAAGTGTCTGTGTCTAGCTCAACCTCAAAATTTATGGGAAGCTTAAGATCGTGAGCAAATGTTCTGATTAGGCGTTGATTAAATTTGTCGATTGTAGACACATCAAACCCACCATAGTTATGGAGAATTTTCTGGATTAATTGTTTAGCCTTTTCATGAATTGTTAAAGGAGCTAAACCCAAATCTTTCACTAAATCGGAAAACAAATCGTCCTTTTCGTTAAGGATTTTAGGAGATGAAAAGCGCAACAATGCGGCAACAATACGGCTTTTCATTTCATCTACGGCTTTGTTCGTAAATGTGATAGCCAGCACATGACGGTGAGGCAGATAGGCCTGTGAAGTCAATACAATTTTTAAATAATCCTTGACCAAAGTGTAAGTTTTACCACTTCCGGCAGATGCATTGTATATCTTGAATGTTGAACCGTCCACTAAATAAAATTTATAGCAAAATAAACAATCTAAATAACATACTTGATTTAATTTGTGTGGAAAATCGTAAATTTGACCTAAAGTATTTAACCCTTAAAAAATTATTATATGGCTTTTGAATTACCAAAATTAAACTATGCTTACAACGCATTGGAACCAAACATTGATGCAAGAACAATGGAAATACACCATTCTAAGCACCACAATGGATACACTACAAAATTAAATGCTGCAATTGCTGGAACAGCTCTAGAAAATGAAAGTATAGAGTCTATTCTGACGTCTTTAGACATGAACAATAGCGCCGTTAGAAATAATGGTGGGGGATTTTATAACCACAGCTTATTTTGGGAGGTGATGAGCCCTGTAGACAAGGGAGAGCTCTCTGGAGAATTGAAGGATGCCATTATGGATGCTTATGGGTCTTTTGAAGACTTTAAAAATGCTTTTTCTAAAGCGGCAGCAACACAATTTGGTTCTGGATGGGCTTGGCTGTGTGTTCATAAAGGCGGTAAAGTAGAAGTTTGCTCTACCGCAAACCAAGACAACCCGCTCATGCCTGGCGTTTCATGTGGTGGTACTCCAATTTTAGGAATTGACGTGTGGGAACACGCCTACTACTTAAACTACCAAAATAGACGTCCAGATTATATCAATGCGTTTTTCAATGTGATCAATTGGAATGAAGTAGCGAAACGATTTGCGGCTGCTAAATAAGAAGAAATCAACATAGTAAAAATAAAAAAGGTGAACAGATGTTCACCTTTTTTGCCCCAAATCTACCATGAACTTAACCTACTTATGTTATGGTGATTCAAATATATACTTTAATTATATAGCAGTACTATTTTTTAGATGAAATGCATTTTTTTTAGATGAAATGCATTTTTTTAGTAAGCTCGTTCATTTTTCCCTTCGTAAAAATTAATAAACGCCTGGTTCACAACTCGATTTCCGCCGTCGGTTGGATAATTTCCCGTAAAATACCAGTCTCCCAAATTGTCTGGGCAAGCTTTATGCAAATTCTCAATGGTTTGGAATATAATCACAACCTCTGCATTGATCTCTTCAGCACTCAGAAGTTCAGAGATTTTTTGTGATATTTGTTCCGCTGTAAACGGCGCATATATCTCTTTCACAAAATTCTTTACCTCATGATCACTCAAGTGCGCTTGTGCTTTACATTTGGCATAAACCTCTTCGATGAGTTGTATTTTGTTTTGGTCTTTCAAAAGTGCTAGTGCAGCTCTAAAAGCCACTAAACCTTCCAAGTTTGCCATATCAATTCCATAACAATCTGGATAGCGAATTTGTGGAGCGGAGGACACTACTACAATTTTCTTGGGCGAAAGACGATCCAACATCTTAAGAATACTTTTCTTTAGTGTTGTTCCACGAACTATGCTATCATCAATAATAACAAGATTGTCCTCTTTCTTGATCACTCCATATGTAATATCATATACATGTGCAACTAAGTCATCTCTACTGCTGTCTTCAGTGATAAAGGTCCTAAGCTTAACATCTTTTATCGCTATTTTTTCAATACGTGTATGCTGTGATAAAATTTGAGTGACTTTCTCCGCAGAAAGAGAACGCTTTCCCTTAAGTATTTTTTCTGTTTTAGTTTTGTTTAAAAAAGATTCAACAGATTCTACCATACCAAAAAATGAGGTTTCTGCAGTATTAGGAATAAAAGAAAAAACAGTGTTTTCTATGTCATTGTCGATATGTTTCAGCACTTCTGGAACAATCAGCTTACCCAACATTTTACGTTCTTTGTATATTTCGGCATCACTCCCACGTGAAAAATAAATACGTTCAAAAGAACACGCTTTGCGTTCTGTTGGCTCCAAAATCTTATTGATTTTCGTTTGCCCTGACTTTTTGGTAATAATGGCGTGTCCTGGGGGAAGCTCATGTACGGATTCATATGCTACATTGAAAACAGTCTGAATCACTGGACGCTCTGAAGCAACCACAACAACCTCATCGTCCATATAATAATAAGCGGGACGAATCCCTGCCGGATCGCGCAAAACAAATGAATCGCCATGCCCTATCATCCCTGCCATTGCATAACCTCCATCCCAATTCTTTGCCGATTTTTTTAAGATCTTTTTCAGGCTTAGACGTTCTGCGATAAGTGGCGAGCACTCCATTTTGGTATAGCCCTCTTTTTTTAGCTTTTTGTACAATTTGGATACCGCATCATCCAAAAAATGACCAATTCGTTCCATAATAGTGATGGTGTCGGTGTACTCTTTAGGGTGTTGACCAATTTCAACTAAATTTTTAAACAATTGACGAACATTAGTCATGTTAAAATTACCAGCGAGGATAAGATTACGGTGCATCCAGTTATTTTGTCTCAAAAACGGATGTACACTTTCAACACTATTTTTGCCAAAGGTACCATAGCGTACATGGCCCAACATTACCTCTCCAAGGTAAGGAACCATCTTTTTCTGTTTTGAAATGTCATTGGTGCAATCTGGGTTTTTAGCCAAAACATCATTGATGCGTTGGTTGATTTGCTCAAATACATCCTGAATTGGCTGTTGTGCTACGGAACGCACTCGGCTGATGTAACGTTCCCCTGGATTCATATCCAATTTGATACTTGCAAAGCCCGCACCATCTTGTCCTCTATTGTGCTGCTTTTCCATGATAAGGTACATCTTGTTGATGCCATAAAAAGCAGTACCATATTTTTCTTTGTAATATTCAAGGGGCTTTAAAAGGCGTATGTGGGCTATGCCACATTCGTGTTTGATTGCATCACTCATGTGTGAAGATTGTGTTGTGTGTGGTTAGTGTTTGTATAAAATAACATTTCTGCTCTAAAATAGTACAATTTTTAGGTTAGTTCTATATCAAATTGGGTTAAATTCTTAAACAATTGAAGCCGTTTAAAAACTTCTTTCGGTGCTAAATTACACATTCTTTCGGTGCCAAATTTTTCCACACTAAACGACGCTAATGCGGAACCATAGACGACCGCATTTTTCATGTTTTCAAAAGAAAAATCATTGGTTTTTGTTAAAAACCCAGCAAATCCCCCTGCAAAAGTATCTCCAGCCCCTGTAGGGTCAAAAACTTCCTCTAAAGGAAGTGCAGGGGCAAAAAAGACATTATCGCCATTGAAAAGAAGAGCACCATGTTCACCTTTTTTGATCACCACATATTTTGGCCCCATTTCATGTATTTTTCTTGCCGCAGCAACCAATGAGCTTTGACCAGACAATTGTCTGGCTTCTTCATCATTTATTGTAATAATGTCAACTCTTTTTATGACTGCCATCAAATCTTCTAATGTGTTGTCCATCCAAAAATTCATGGTGTCTAGTATAACTAAAGCATCGTCGTTTGTAATTTGATCTAAAACACTGGATTGTACAAGCGGATGTAGATTTCCCAAAACAACAACGCTCGCCTTCTTGAAATTTGTGGGTACAACGGGTTGAAAATCTGACAAAACATTTAGTTCGGTAGACAAAGTGTCTCTTGTATTCATGTCATTGTGGTAGCGGCCGCTCCAAAAAAATGTTTTCCCAGTGGAGATAATTTCAACCGCAGAAATATCAATGTTGTGACTGCGCAACAGCTCCAAATGGGCTTCTGGGAAATCTCCTCCAACAACCGATACTATAGCGCTCTCTACATTAAATTGTGAAGCGGAGAGCCCAATGTAAGGTGCGGAGCCTCCTAAAATCTTATCTGTTTTACCAAAAGGCGTTTCAATGGCGTCGAATGCTACAGTACCAACAATGAGGAGTTTATTCATAAAAACAGAAAATTAAAAGGCAAATTTACAAAAAATAATAGGTTAATGGTGTTAAATTTAGACCAAAAAAGTAACCCTCATTTTCGTCCAAAATCTGCTGGGATTTCACCCCATGCTTTGGTTTCCCATTTTATAATTTTAGTCTTAAATGTGTTGTTTTTTAGCCAACGCTCTGCACGGTCTACAAGTTCAAAAACCGGCTGATTGGCCTTCGTGCGTGTCAATTTGGTGTTGCACTTTTTTTTCTTAACCCAACTCATCGCCGTTCTAGAGTCTGTATACAAAATTCTATTGCTGTTTTCTTTTTTCAATAATGCCAATCCATGCACCAGGGCCAAAAACTCTCCAATATTGTTGGTGGCCTCTTGAAAAGGGCCTTTGTGAAAAAACTGTGCTTTTGTTTCTGTATCTACGCCGCGATATTCCATTACTCCAGGGTTTCCGCTTGAAGCGGCATCAACAGAAAGAGAATTATAGTCGGGTCGCCCTATCTTCTTCCGCTCAGCGGCAGAAATCAATTCTTTCACTTTTTTACTCTTGCCGATATAGTCTTTATAATTTCCTTCAAATGCTTTTTTGGCCAAAGCCTTTGTTGAAAATGACTTGTATTGCGCTCCCTGAAAATTCTTGATTTGCAACTGACAATCAGTCCATGACTCAAAAACCCCTGTTTTATGGCCTCTCCAAACGGTGTAATATTTTTGTTGTTTAGTCATTTGCTTGTAAAAGACCCTTTATAACTTCAGGAAAGTGCTTCATTTCAAGTTCGTGTACTTTTTGTGCTACGTCTTCTGGGCTGTCGTATGGAGTAACAATGCATTTTGCTTGAAAAACAATTGCACCCTCGTCATATTGTGCATTGACATAGTGTATGGTGATTCCGCTTTCCTTTACATTTGCAGCCACAACTGCTTTATGAACATGCATTCCATACATTCCTTTTCCGCCAAAACTTGGTAATAATGCTGGATGAATATTCACAACTTTATGCTCGAACTTATGAATAATGTGCTCTGGAAACCTCCATAAAAACCCTGCCAAAACAATGAAATCTATTTTATAATCGATCAATTGGCCTAAAACATGTTGTGGGTCTGAAAGTTGAGCTTTATCAAAAACAATTGAATCAACATCCAATAATTTAGCGCGTTCCAAAACATGTGCATTAGGATTGTTGGAGAGCACCAAAACAACACTTGCTGTGGGGTCTTTTTGAAAAAATTCGATGATGTTTTGAGCATTAGACCCAGATCCCGAAGCAAAAACAGCTATTCTTTTCATTAGATTATCAATGTTTATCGCTAATTGTTCTACAAAAAAAGGAATAATATTTTTAATATTGGCTCAAATCTCTTGATCATTCTCTGATTATTGAAAAGAAAGCGCACATTTTTTACGTATTCATTCTTTTTAAAATAAAGTTTTTTATTTTTGCACTTTAACTAAAACTTAAAACTAATTATTATGTCAGACATTGCATCAAGAGTAAAAGCGATTATCGTTGATAAATTGGGCGTTGATGAAAACGAAGTAGTAACCGAAGCAAGCTTCACAAATGATTTGGGAGCAG
This sequence comes from Flavobacteriaceae bacterium, assembly GCA_029238515.1. GTDB lineage: Bacteria > Bacteroidota > Bacteroidia > Flavobacteriales > Flavobacteriaceae > UBA3537. Next base: position 28,720 of record JAQWFW010000016.1, read on the forward strand.
ATTCATTAGATACTGTAGAGTTAATAATGGAATTCGAAAAAGAATTTGACATTCAAATTCCAGATGATCAAGCAGAAAACATTGCCACTGTAGGTCAAGCTATTTCTTACATAGAAGCAGCAAAATAAACCCTAAGCAATAATTTTTTATGAACTTAAAGCGAGTTGTAGTCACTGGGCTTGGTGCGCTAACGCCCATAGGAAATAACAAGGACGACTATTGGAATGCCTTAGTGGCAGGGAAAAGCGGTTGTGCTCCAGTTACGTATTTTGATACGGAGCATTTCAAGACAAAATTTGCTTGTGAATTAAAAAATTACAATGTTTCTGACTTCTTTGATCGAAAAGAAGCAAGAAAAACAGACAAGTTTGCGCAATATGCTATGGTGGCTTCTGATGAAGCCATCATAGACGCCAAACTAAATATGGACACCATCAATAAATTTCGTGTTGGTGTTATTTGGGGTGCTGGAATTGGTGGTATTGACACCTTTCAAACCGAAGTTACAAATTTTGCAACAGGCAACGGCACACCACGATTCAACCCTTTCTTTATACCAAAAATGATTGCAGATATTGCCCCCGGTAATATCTCTATTAAACACGGTTTTATGGGGCCTAATTACACGACCGTTTCGGCCTGTGCTTCATCTGCAAATGCGATCATTGATGCCTTAAACTATATTCGCTTAGGGCACTGTGATGTGATTGTCACTGGCGGGAGCGAAGCAACAGTAAACGAAGCGGGTATGGGCGGATTCAATGCCATGCATGCGCTTTCTACAAGAAATGAAAGTCCTGAAACCGCATCTAGACCATTTGACGCTACGCGTGATGGTTTTGTTCTAGGAGAAGGTGCTGGTGCACTCGTATTGGAAGAGTACGAACACGCCAAGGCAAGAGGTGCGAAGATTTATGCTGAACTTGTTGGTGGAGGCCTCTCTTCAGATGCTTACCACATGACTGCGCCACACCCAGAAGGGATTGGTGTAACAGCAGTAATGAAAAATTGTCTAGAAAATGCAGGGTTAAAACCGGAAGATGTGGACGCCATTAATACACACGGAACTTCTACTCCATTAGGCGATGTTGCTGAGCTGAAAGCCATTTCAAGAGTTTTTGGTGATCATGCAAAAAACATAAACATCAACTCCACAAAATCGATGACAGGACACCTCCTTGGTGCTGCTGGTGCTATTGAGGCCATCGCCTCTGTATTGTCTATGCAAAACGGAATTGTTCCGCCAACCATAAACCATTCTACAGTTGATGAAAATATTGACCCAGAATTGAACCTTACCCTAAATAAAGCACAAAAAAGAACTGTAAATGTTGCCATGAGTAACACTTTTGGTTTTGGAGGTCATAATGCTTGCGTAGTATTCAAAACTTTAGATGAATAATTTGTTTTGAACTATATTCAGAACATATTCAATCTACGTCACAAAAAAAACAACAAACTCAGTGCATCTCTTGAACCTATATTAGGGTTCAAACCAAAAAAAATCCATTATTACGAAAGAGCATTTACACATCGCTCTACCAACAAAAAGGACGACAAAGGTAATCCATTCAATTACGAACGACTAGAATACGTTGGTGATGCCATTTTAGGTGCTGTGGTTGCACATTATCTTTATGTCTCTATTCTTGATGCTAATGAAGGTTATCTCACAAAAATGCGCTCTAAAATTGTAAGTCGTTCTCATTTGAATAAAATTGGCAAAAGTCTGAACTTGATATCGCTGTTAAATTCCAAATTGGACCATGCAAAATTTGGAGACAATATTCACGGAAACCTCTTTGAGGCGCTTGTTGGTGCTGTATTCTTAGATCGTGGTTATAACATTAGTGAACAATTTATTTTTAATAGCGTTATTGATCCTCATGTAGATCTTGATCAATTAGAAGGAAAAGTCATCAGTTACAAAAGTCTTATGGTTGAATGGTGCCAAAAAGAAAAAATGAAAATTCATTACGCCCGCTGCCAAGATGAAGGAGTAGACGAGGTTAAGCACTTTTCTGTGCTTCTTAAAATTGATGGGAAAATCATTGCAAAAGCTCGTGCTACATCTCGCAAAAAAGCAGAAGAAAAGGTAAGCCAAAGAGGGTATTTTGCACTTCAAGACAAAATACAACTATAAATAGCCCATCAACTATATCGTTTTCGTAATAATTTAATCTCATGGTGATATGTTCGTAAGTCCTATTTGCGGTTTTATCTCTATATTTACGCCAAGTTTTTGAATTGAACTATGGCAGTACATAAGCTAGTTTTGGACGATTTTGTTGATGCTGATTATTCGCTTTTTGCTATCCATTGCGACTTAGAGGATTACCGCTTAGCTTTTTACATAAATCACGCCTTTAAGACAAACTTAAAGCGCGCCAAAGAAGATGTTGACTTTAAGGGCAGTAACGCTTCATTTTCATTGTTTGAATGGGAAAACACAAATTTAAAAACTACTTGGAACTTAATAAAGAACACCTGCCTAGTTGAAGATCGTTCTATAGACCAAGGATTGTTTGCAGAACGTTCAGAAAAAAACTGGAAAACCCATTATTTGCTCGAAGAACACCCTGTTGTTGGGTATTTTTTAAAAATTAGTGGAGGAAATAATACTATCGAAAAAACAGTACTTGAATTACAAAAAATTCCAGCAATAAACATGACCTATGTCATAGATGTTGAAGAACTAAAGTCAAAAGATTACTTAATACTAAATTAATGTCATACAAAAGAAAAAAGACCAAGATTGTTGCCACGTTAGGCCCATCAATAGACTCCAAAGAAATGCTGCTAGAGTTGGTTGCTACAGGAGTCAATGTCTTTAGAATAAACTTTTCACACGCAGACTATAGCGAAGTGAAAAAACGCATAAAATATATTCGTGAAATCAACGAAGAGCATGGTTACAATGCAGCTGTATTAGCAGATCTTCAAGGGCCAAAACTTAGAGTTGGTGTTATGAAAGATGATGTTGTTGTAGCGCCTGGAGACGAAATCGTTTTTGCTACTGGAACACGCTTTGAAGGCACCAAAGAACGCGTGTATATGACCTACGATCGCTTTCCTCTAGACACTAATCCAGGGGAACAAATTTTATTGGATGACGGAAAACTTATTTTTGAAGTGGTTTCAACAAATCAAAAAGATGAAGTAAAAGCCAAAGTCATACAAGGAGGTCCGCTAAAATCCAAAAAAGGAGTCAATCTTCCAAACACCAATATTTCTCAACCCGCACTAACAGAAAAAGATAAAGAAGATGCGCTTTTTGCGATTGAACAAGAAGTAGATTGGATTGCATTGTCTTTTGTGCGTAATCCGGAAGACTTGATGGAGCTAGAAGCTATAATTTCCAAACACAGCAGTTATAAAATCCCCATTATTGCAAAAATAGAAAAACCTGAAGCAGTTGAAAATATCGATAAAATTGTCGCTTACTGTGATGGTTTGATGGTAGCGCGTGGCGATCTTGGTGTTGAAATTCCTGCCCACGAAGTGCCGCTCATTCAAAAACAATTGGTGCTTAAAGCAAAGAGCGCAAGAATACCTGTGATTATTGCCACACAAATGATGGAATCGATGATTACCAGCTTGACACCAACCAGAGCAGAAGTTAATGATGTTGCAAACTCTGTGATGGATGGCGCTGATGCCGTTATGCTTTCTGGAGAAACTTCGGTAGGACAATACCCTGTTCAAGTCATTCAAAAAATGTCGGACATCATCAAATCTGTTGAAAATTCTGATTTGATTCATGTCCCTCAAAAACATCCCCACGTAAAAACAAAAAGATACATCACAAAATCTGTATGCTACCATGCGGCCAATATGGCCAATGAAATCAATGCTAGAGGTATTACCACACTCACAAACAGTGGATACACTGCTTTTCAAATTTCGGCTTGGCGCCCAAAAGCACACATACTAGTATACTCTTCCAACAAACGAATTATTTCTCAACTCAATTTACTATGGGGGGTACGTGCTTTTTATTACGATAAGTTTGTGTCCACAGACGAAACAATCATAGATGTCAATAAAATGGCCTTAGAAAAAGGATATTTAGAAGAGGGAGATATGGTCATTAGTTTGGCGGCAATGCCTATTCAAGATAAAGGAATGGTAAATACAATGAGAGTTACGGAGGTAAAAGCTTAAAACTCAAACTTTAACTGAACCGATACATCTTCTGAAACAATCTCTTTTTTGGTGTTACTATTCAAATTTGAAACAGATATTCCAACAAGTCGTACAGAATTTTGAAGTCCTTCCTGAAAAAGTAATTCCTTGGTTTGTTCTAAAATAATGTCCTTTGCACTTACAAAGTAAGGCAGGGTTTTACTCCTTGTTTGAAGCTTAAAATCGCTATATTTTATTTTTAGGGTAATGGTTTTACCTGCAATTTTTAAATGCAATAAGCGTTTTGAAACCTCTTGCGCAATGTGGTCCAACTTTTCAATGATAAAAAGCTCACTTGAAAGATTGTTAGAAAAAGTGCGCTCTGCGGCAAGAGATTTTCGAATACGGTTTGGCCGAACAGAGCTCAAATGAATTCCTCGAACAACATTAAAATAATATTGACCCAATTTTCCAAAATGATCCACCAAAAAAGATTGCTTTTTTTGTTTTAAATCTCGCCCAGTGAAAATCCCTAATTCATACATTTTCTTTGCAGTCACCTTTCCAATACCATGAAATTTTCGAATATCCAATGCTTCTAAAAAAACTAACACATTTTCTGGCGGAACAGTTTTTTGACCATTAGGTTTATTATAGTCACTGGCAACTTTAGCAATAAATTTATTTATTGAAATCCCTGCTGAAGCTGTTAGGCCAACCTCGGCCTTGATTCTAGCCCTAATCTCTTCAGCAACAAGCGTTGCACTTTGAATCCCTTTCTTGTTTTCTGTAACATCAATGTAGGCCTCATCTAAAGACAATGGTTCAACAAGGTCAGAATACTCAGAAAAGATTGAGCGTATTTTGGCCGAAATTTCTTTGTAACGCTCAAAACGAGGGGATACAAAAACTAATTCAGGGCAAAGCTTGGCAGCCAGCGCTCCCGACATGGCGCTACGAACTCCAAATTTTCGTGCCTCATAGCTTGCTGCGCTTACTACTCCACGCTCTTTTCCGCCTCCAACAGCAAGCGGAAGGCCTTTTAGACTTGGATTGTCCATTTGCTCAACAGACGCGTAAAAAGCATCCATATCAACGTGAATAATCTTTCGAATTGGTAAATCGCCAAACATAATGTAAATTTAAGGCTTCTAATCGATACCTTATTTTTTTGTGATAGAAATCGAACGTAAATTTTTGGTCAAAAATGAGGCCTATAAATCTTTGTCCTTTAAAACCCAAACACTAACTCAGGGGTATTTAAGCTCCGACCCCAAGCGCGCAGTACGGATACGAATTTGCGACAGGGAAGCCTATATAACCATCAAAGGTGAAACATCTCAAAGCGGTCTTTCAAGATTTGAATGGGAGAAAAAAATTGACTTTAAAGACGCGCAAAATTTAATTTTACTTTGCCACAGTAGCATCATCACAAAGGTAAGACACTATGTTCGTTACGGAAATCACACCTTTGAGGTCGACGAGTTCTTAGGAGATAATGCTGGATTGGTCATTGCGGAAATAGAGCTTACAGATGAACACGAATCTTTTGAGCGTCCCGAATGGTTGGGAAAAGAAGTGACAGGCATAAAAAAATACTACAACAGTCAGTTGAGCCAAAATGCTTTCAGTAACTGGTAAGAAACAAATATCAAATAATGATGGACAATAGCGTCCTGAATCTTAAAAAATAAAACTATGTCAGAAACAATAAACATTAAAGAAACGCTTAAGGCCTTAGGCATTAAACCAAAAAATGCTGGAACATCTACAGGGAATGACTGGTTTTCTTCAGAGGACAGTATTACATCTTATTCACCTGTTGACGGGAGCCACATAGGGACTGTTTCTGTAACTAGCTCAAAACAATATGAAATGGTAATGAGCAGTGCGACAACGGCTTTCAAAACATGGCGTACAATACCTGCGCCTCAACGTGGAGAAATTGTTAGACAATTTGGCGAACAATTAAGAGCGCTCAAAGACCCATTAGGAAAATTAGTGTCCTACGAGATGGGAAAAAGCTTACAAGAGGGACTAGGAGAGGTTCAAGAAATGATTGATATCTGTGACTTTGCTGTAGGATTGTCGCGTCAATTGCATGGACTAACCATGCACTCCGAACGACCAGGACACAGAATGTACGAGCAGTACCATCCACTAGGCGTTGTAGGAATTATTTCTGCATTCAATTTCCCTGTAGCTGTATGGGCTTGGAATACTGCGCTTGCTTGGATTTGTGGCGATGTTTGTGTTTGGAAACCCTCCGAAAAAACACCTTTATGTGGCGTTGCTTGCCAAAAAATTGCCGCTGATGTCTTTGCAAAAAACAACTTACCAGAGGGAATCTCATGTTTGGTTAATGGTAACTACAAAGTTGGTGAACTCCTAACTAAAGACAAACGCGTACCACTTGTTTCGGCAACAGGATCTACTCGAATGGGTAAAATAGTAGCAAAAACAGTAGGTGAGCGCCTTGGCAAATCGTTACTAGAATTAGGGGGTAATAATGCAATTATTGTAACTCCCGACGCCGATATAAAAATGACTGTAATTGGCGCTGTTTTTGGAGCTGTTGGCACTGCCGGTCAGCGTTGTACCTCAACCCGCCGCTTGATTATTCATGAATCTATTTATGATAAAGTAAAAACTGCCGTGGTCGAGGCCTACAAACAATTACGTATTGGAAATCCATTAGATCAAAACAATCACGTAGGGCCGCTTATTGACGTCGATGCTGTGAAAAATTATCAAGCCGCACTTGAGTCAGTAGTAGCCGAAGGTGGAAACATCATTGTTGAAGGAGGTGTATTGGAAGGCGAAGGATACGAAAGTGGCTGTTATGTAAAGCCCGCTATCGCCGAAGCAAAAAATGAATTTAAAATTGTTCAACATGAAACTTTTGCTCCTGTGCTTTATCTTCTAAAATATTCGGGGTCAGTAGAAAATGCTATTGAAGCACAAAACAGTGTAGCACAAGGACTGTCTTCGGCTATAATGACCAATAATCTCCGAGAAGCAGAGCTCTTTCTATCCCATGCAGGAAGTGATTGTGGGATAGCAAATGTGAATATTGGCACGTCTGGAGCTGAGATTGGCGGCGCCTTTGGAGGAGAAAAAGATACTGGAGGCGGAAGAGAATCTGGAAGTGATGCATGGAAAATTTATATGAGACGTCAGACCAATACAATCAACTACACAACTGATTTGCCTTTGGCGCAAGGCATAAAATTTGACCTGTAGATTTAAGTCTTTTAATCATTAATTTTAAAAAAAGTTACATAAAAATGTGGCTTTTTTTTGTTTTTGGTGTCTATATATATGCGGTAGCATATTGTTTGTGCTGCTATGTAACCTTAAAACATCTAACCTCATGAGTAAAAAAACAACCTACTTGATTGGGATTCTAGCAACCCTAATTATTGGTTTTTTGCTGCACTGGTATCTCTGTTATGATGAAAATTGCAAAGGAAAAAGTCATGTAGAAAAAACACAAAACACAAAAACCACCGCTTCGACTCCTTTTAGATTTGAAGATGGTGATACAACGATTAGAAGCAACGATAATTTTAATTTTTCGTACTCTGGACACACTATTTTACAACCCATTTCAGAAGATTTATTGTCGTGCGTAAACGAAATGGTTAAACATTTAAATAAAAGTAAAAAACTAAACATCACCGGGCTTTACAATAAAAAAGAGGAAAATTTATCAAGCTTTGACAACTTGGGCCTTGCACGCGCTGAATCCATAAAAACATTCCTTATAGAACAAGGATTGAATGACAATCAGGTTTCTGTAAACTCTAAGTCAGAAGATGAGCTAGAGCCAAATCAAAATGGTATTTTAAATGGGCCATACAAATTTTCCGTTGGAGCAGTAGACGATACTTCAAAAAACCTCGAAGCTGTGAAAGCAAGCATCATGGAAGATCCTGTGTTGCTCAATTTTGCCCCAGAGCGATACCGAACGGATTTAAATGCAAAACAGCGCAAAAAATTAGAAGCGCTTGCCGCTTACCTCAACGCATCAGATGATGTGCGCTGTACTATTGTTGGTCATGCAGACAGCGTAAAATCCGAAAAACTAAATATGGCTCTTGGAAAAAATAGGGCCGAATTTACAAAAAAAATGTTGTTGAAATATAATGTTGACCCTGCCAAAATAAAAACAACCTCTATGGGCGAAACACAGCCTGTTGCATCAAATAAAACAGCAAAGGGTAAGGCACAAAACAGAAGAACAGAAGTAATAATAAATTAAAACTATAGAACTTATGAATACATGTATATTAATCCACTTTGCCGTCGGTATTTTGTCGGCAATTTTTGGATATCTTTTAGGAAGACTATTTGGGAAAAAGAACTGTAATGATTGTGAAAATTACGATTTGAAGATTGCTCAGCTCGAGGCCGAATTAAAAGCCTGTAAAAACCAAAAAATTACAACTCAAAAACGATCAATTGCTTCAAATGCAGCTTCTGCATACGTATTTGATCGTGCTTTAGCAAAAACCGTTTTTGGAAAAACCATAAAAGAAAATGACCTCACTGTTATAGAAGGTATAGGGCCAAAAATCCAACAGCTTTTTCATAAAAACAATATCAAGACTTGGAAATCTTTATCTAATTGCAGTGTTGCTAAATGCCAAAAAATATTAGATGATGCAGGCGAAGCGTACAGGATTCACAACCCTGGAACATGGCCAAAACAAGCACGAATGGCCTATGAGGGTAAATGGGAAAAACTTCTTAAATGGCAAGACGAATTGGATGGTGGACGATAAGAAAATGAATCAACTAAAAACCCTGCACACGCAGGGTATTTAGTTGTATTTAACCTTACGAAGAATGCGGATACTTTCTTTATACAATCTGTAAACGTCAGTATTGTATTCCGCCAAAAGCGATTTTGCTGATTCCAAATACTGTATGGCTTGAGAAAAACCATTAAAATAACAAATCAGGTAAGTGATGGGAAGGTTTTTTAAATCCTCTTGCTCAGAGTTATTTAATCCTTGATGGGAGCGCAATTTATCAAGCAAAGCATTGTTGGTGTTGAAAATATGATGTAATGCTTTTTTATCATAAACAGGGGGTTGAAACAAGAGTTTTGTATTGATGCTGTATTTAGCATTATTCGAAAATGTGATGCACGTTTCTTCGAGTTGCAGATATTTATTTTGTCCATTAAGCCCCAAATTTACATATTCAATGATTTTAAAATAGTCCGTGTTATAGCTAATTTCTACCTCATCGAGTGTGGAATAGAAAAGGCGTACTTGCTCGTTGATAAGCGCAATATCAACCCTGGAATAAAATGTCTGATTTTTTATAATTTTCTTTTGTCCAGACCAACACATCACAAAGTATTCTTTAAAAACATGATAGGTTGGGTTGTAGTCTTTTCTGCTGTTCATAAAATCAAAAACTCCATCAAGTGTATATTGAATATTATTTTGAGCGTGTTGCTCAATAGCTTCAACAATTTTAGAATTTGTGTCTGTGAGTTCCAAATCAAACACTTTTGGCATACTCATACTGCCATCTCTAAAAAAAACAGAGCCGCCATAGTATTTCCAAATGTTCTTTCGCAACGCTGTAATTTGGCTGTTCGCTTTTGCTCTAATAGTCACCAAACCAACAACTTTATCGTCGGAGAGATGTGGAAATGCTATGTTTTCATATTGAATAACAGGTGGGTTTTCTAAATAGGCATTTATTAAATTTTGAATTTTACTATCGTCAAAAAAATCGACGCCAACAATCTCGTTTGATGGGTCATCTATCCCAATGATGATGTACGAATTGTTTTTAGGGTTGCTATTTGTTAGTGCACAAATGTGCTTCAAAAACTTAGCTTTTCCTTCTTTTTCCCCAATATTGATCTGACGTTTTTTATCATAAAAACTATTCTCATCATTGTGAGCTAGTAAATTTTTAATAAGTAAACGTTTATTGATCATATCAGCTGTACTTAAGGAACATCGTGGCCTTGAGCGGCAACAAGAATTTTAAACCAGTCCTCTGTTGATAATTCAATTGAAAGCGCTTGTAAAGCAGATTCGATGCGGTCTGTTTTAGTCGTCCCAATGATCGGATGAATTTGCGATGGGTGTTTCAAAATCCAGGCAAGGAGCAATTGATCTTCTGTGCAATTATATTTAATGCAAAGTTTTGAAAATTCATGTTTTAACCGGTTTTTTTGATTATAATCTTTGAGCTCGTAGTAAGAGCGTAATGGCCCCCAAGCCATCGGAACAATGTTGTGTTGAATCATTCGGTCCAGAGTTCCGTCAAACAGGGCATTGTGTCGAATTACCGAGAACTCTATTTGATTGATATCTAAAACACCTTCACTCGACATTAAATCCATTTGAGAAGGTAAAAAGTTTGAAACGCCGAAATGTAAAATCTTCCCTTCTTTTTTTAGTTGTTCCGCAGCCATCATCACTTCCTCAGGGTGCATCAATGGACTAGGGCGATGAATCAAAAGCGTATCCAAATAATCTGTTTGTAGGTGTCGCAATGATGCCTCTGCTGAGGCAATAATATATGCTCTTGAGGTGTCATAATGGATCACCTCGTTGGGTCTGTTTTCGCTTAAATATTGGATGCCACATTTGCTGACAAATTGCACTTGCCCTCTAGCAACAGAACTCATCTGAAAAGCATGCCCAAAGGCAGCTTCCATGGTGTAGCCCCCATAAATATCGGCGTGGTCAAAGGTAGATATCCCCTGTTCTTGATAAAATTCAATAAGACGACACATTTCTTTGGTGGACATTGACTTTCCCCATTGCCCCCAATACATGGTGCCTGCCACAAGATTTGAAATAGATACCATAGACGTTATTTTTTGAACTAAATTTAAAAAAACAACAGCCTTTTTTCTCTCAAAAAAATCTTTATTTTTAACCAATTATTAACAGATTCAACAGAATTTATTTAACACCTTGCAAGAGACAAGAATAATCTTATAGATCCTCAACAATGGAAGAAAACGTACAAACAGTTGATATTAAGTCAATTAACGAGAAAATCGAAAAACAAAGTGCTTTTATTGACCTACTAACATTAGAAATCAACAAGGTTATTGTAGGCCAAAAACACATGATTGAACGGCTACTGATTGGACTTTTGGGTCAGGGCCATATTTTGCTAGAGGGTGTTCCTGGCTTAGCCAAAACACTCGCCATCAATACCTTATCACAAGCTGTGTCGGGAAGTTTCAGTAGAATACAATTCACTCCAGATTTGTTGCCAGCCGATGTCGTTGGTACACTAATATATAATATTAAGGCCAATGATTTCAATATCAAAAAAGGGCCAATTTTTGCCAACTTTGTTTTGGCAGATGAAATTAACCGGGCTCCCGCAAAAGTACAGTCAGCATTACTAGAAGCCATGCAAGAAAAACAAGTCACTATTGGAGATGAAACATTTGTTTTGGAGAAACCGTTTTTGGTCATGGCTACACAAAACCCTGTTGAACAAGAAGGAACTTATCCGCTTCCTGAAGCACAAGTCGACCGTTTTATGCTTAAAACAGTGATTGATTATCCAAAAATTGAAGACGAACAGCTAATTGTTCGTGCAAATTTGAAAGGTGCTTTTGAGCAAATCAAACCTGTCGTTAGTGTAAAACAAATTTTGGATGCACAAAAAGCGGTTCGAGAAGTGTACATGGATGAAAAAATTGAAAAATACATCTTAGACATCGTCTTTGCGACACGCTATCCTGAGCGCTACAACTTAGCCGAAATAAAACCCCTCATTTCATTTGGTGCGTCACCAAGGGGAAGTATCAACTTGGCAACTGCCGCAAAATGTTATGCCTTCATCAAGCGTCGCGGATATGTGATTCCTGAAGACGTCCGTGCTGTAGTGCTAGACGTTCTTCGCCACCGAATTGGGATCACCTACGAAGCTGAAGCTGAAAATATAACTTCCGAAGACATTGTGCATAAAATTATAAATGTCATCGAGGTGCCTTAATACTGATTAAGTATTCTTCTTCATTTGAATAAACTCATTCTAAGCACTCTATGGAAACAAAAGAGCTTCTAAAAAAAGTACGTAAAATTGAAATCAAAACAAGACGGTTATCTGATCATGTTTTTGGTGGAGAATACCATTCGACTTTTAAAGGGCGAGGAATGACTTTTTCGGAGGTTCGACAGTATCAATTTGGTGATGATGTCCGTAACATTGATTGGAACGTAACTGCACGATACAATGAACCTTACATAAAAGTTTTTGAGGAAGAACGCGAACTAACCATGATGCTTATGGTTGATGTTTCTGGGTCAGAACAATTTGGAACATTTCGACAATTTAAAAGTGAATTCATCACTGAAATCGCTGCAACACTGGCTTTTTCTGCTACACAAAACAACGACAAAATCGGTCTGATTTTGTTTTCTGGTGAAATCGAACTTTATATCCCACCAAAAAAAGGACGGTCTCATGTCTTGCGCATTATCAGAGAACTTTTAGAATTTAAACCCAAAAACAAACAAACAGATATTGGCGAAGCATTAAAGTTCTTGTCCAATGTAATGAAGAAAAAAGCCATTGTTTTTATGTTATCCGACTTTATTGATAACGACTATCAACACAACTTAAAAATTGTGTCTGGAAAGCATGACATAACTGGAATTCGTGTGTTTGATAAAAATGAAACGGAGATTCCAAACCTGGGCGTTGTTCAAATGCTTGATCAGGAAACTGGCGTTTCGTCATTAATTAACACTAGTTCGCGTGGAATAAGAGATCGGTACGCAAAACAATACCGCAGTCAAGTTGAGTACTTCAAGGACAGTTTCAAAAAAGCTGGTGCTGGAACGCTCGATTGTAGACTAGACGAAAGTTATGTAAAAAAATTGTTGGGCTATTTTAAACAAAGAGCGTAAACAGCAGCGATGAAATTAGAAAAGCAACATATTAAATTTAGAACTAAAAAGTACTGCTTTTTGGTGCTGCTTTTGAGTGCTTTTGTGGCCAATGCACAACTAAAAACTTATGTAGATTCGACATCCATAAAAATTGGAGAAGAATTATTTTATAGTATAGAAACTGAAATAGACAGCACTACACTAGTGTTGTTCCCTGAAGGACAAACATTTCAACCCATGGAGATGATTGAAAGCTACCCTACAGATACTATATCAAGCGATATTCGCTTGAAACTCATAAAGAAATATGGGCTCACGCAATTTGATTCAGGAACATATACCATTCCTCAGCAGAAAATATTAATTGGTGACAAGACGCTGTTTTCAGACTCTATCAAAATAAATGTAGGCGCTGTAGCTGTTGACACTACAAAGCAAAAAATGTATGAGATTAAGCCCATAATAAACGTTCAAAAACAATCTTCATTTTGGGGCAAGTTTTGGTGGATTGTTGTGGTTTTGGCTCTAACTGCCGGAGGGATTATCTATTGGGTTTTTTTTAGAAAAAGGATTCTTACGGAGGAAGAAAAAATAGCAGCACTACCCCCTTACAAACAAGCAAAACTTGCCCTTGAAAAGCTTGATGAACAAACATATTTTGAGCATCAAAAAGTCAAAGAATTCTACTCAGAGCTTACATTTATTCTCCGTAAATACCTCAACGAAAAAGTATACGATCAATCCCTAGAAAGCACGACAGAAGAATTGATTGTTAGACTAAATATTCTTAAAGACGCCAAAGAAATTTTAATACACAAAGAAACAATCAAAAATATCCAAAGCACACTTGAGCGTGCAGATCTTGTAAAGTTCGCAAAATCAAAACCTGATTTTGAAATTGCACGAATGGACAAACATATTATCGAAAAAGAAATCGACCATGTAAAGGCGGCACTTCCCGAACCCAATGAAGAAGAGTTGTTAAAAGATTTGGCATACCAAAAGGAACTCGAACAAAAACGAAAGCGTAAAAAAATTACCATAGCTGGAATTGGTTTCGCCGTTGTTTTAGTTATTCTTTTTATTGGTCTGAGCTTGCATTATGGTTTTCGTGAGGTTAAAGACTCCTTATTGCGACACCCTAGCAAATTGCTTTTGGAGACCAATGAATGGGTAACAAGTGAATATGGTGCGCCAGGAATAATTGTACAAACTCCAGAAGTTTTGGAACGACAAGAGGGGGCTTCATCAAACAATACTAATTTAGATACAAAGGTTTTTAGTTACATAACCAAAAATGTTCCTTTAGAAATTATTGTAAAGAGTTCAAAAACTACTGCTGATGCTGAGACCAACACTACTGATTCAGAACCTTTAGACTTACTTAAAATAGCCAATCAAGAACTTGATGCGTTAGAGAAAAAAGGAGGGACAAACATCATTCCGAGAAGTGAACAATTTATCACGCCAAACGGGCAAGAAGGAATAAAAACTTATGGAACAACAAGTTTAAAATTTGAATCCAATGGTTTCGTTGATGCGAATTTTATAATCTTAGGGTTTTCAACACCAAAAGTATTACAACAACTTATCCTGATATGGGAAACCGATGATATTTATGCCAACGAAATAGCAAATCGTATTCTAGACTCTGTAGAGCTTATAAAACTAAAAGACAACTAATGCTGCAAGGAATAGAATTTACACATAAAGAATTACTGTGGTTGCTTTTGGTAGTGCCAGCACTACTCATCTGGTACATCGCAAAGCATAAAAAGCAAACGGCTGTTTTAGAAATTTCAAACAGCTTAGGACTGTTAAAGGGCAATAAATTATGGCTCTTTTTAAAGCATGGCCTCTTTGCGTTACGCGCATTGGCTTTAGCGCTAATTATTGTGGCAATGGCAAGACCTCAAACTGTTGATGTGTCAACAAAAACAAAAACAACACGCGGTATTGATATTGTAATGGCTATTGATGTTTCAGCAAGTATGCTTGCCAAAGACTTAAAGCCCAATAGACTGGAAGCGCTAAAAAAAGTTGCCAGTAAATTCATCACTCGTAGGCCTAATGATCGTATTGGCTTGGTAGAATATGCCGGAGAAAGCTACACAAGAACCCCAGTAACAAGCGACAAAAGCATAATACTAAAGTCTTTAAGCGACATCAAATACAACACCATCATCACTGGTGGTACTGCAATTGGTATGGGGCTTGCAACAGCAGTAAACCGCATAAAAGAAAGTAAAGCAAAAAGTAAAATCATTATCCTATTGACCGACGGCGTTAATAATTCTGGCTTTATCGACCCACAAACAGCAAGTGAGCTTGCTATAGAATATGGTATAAAAACATACACCATTGGTCTGGGGAGTAATGGTATGGCACTATCGCCTGTGGCAATCAATAATGGAGTGTTTCAGTATTCAAGAATTCAAGTCGAAATTGATGAAGAGCTTCTCAAAGAAATTGCCAACGCGACAGGCGGAAAGTACTTTAGAGCAACCAACAATAAAAAACTTGAAGAAATATATGATGAAATCGACAAGTTAGAAAAAACAGAAATTGAAGAATTTAAATATTATAATTATGAAGAAAAATTTAGGCCACTAGTATTGCTTGCGCTCGCTTTGCTGGTTATCGAATTTTTACTTCGACATACCCTTTTAAGAAGTTTTATATAATTATGTTTCAACTAGAAGAAGACATATGGTTTTGGCTTTTATTTGTGCTGCTAGGAATGTTCCTTCTGTTTCTTTGGACACAACTATGGAAAAAAAGAACAAAGCGTAAATTCTCTGATTCAGAGCTATTGAAACGTCTCAGCCCAGACCAATCTTTATTCAAATCCGTTTTAAAGTTCATTACTTTAGGGTTGGCTTTCGTTTGTTTGATTGTCGCTTTGGTCAATCCAAAAATTGGTACGTCTTTAGAAACCGTAAAACGTGAAGGGGTAGATATTGTTTTTGCTATAGATGTTTCCAAAAGTATGCTGGCCGAAGACATTGCGCCAAACCGCCTTGAAAAAGCAAAACAACTAACCACACAGATTATCAATAATCTTGTAAGTGACCGTGTTGGCATCATTGCTTATGCAGGAAAAGCCGTACCTCAGTTGCCTATTACCACAGATTATGCTGCGGCCAAAATGTTCCTACAAAACATCAACACCGAGATGTTGTCCTCGCAAGGTACAGCCATTGATGAGGCAATTCAATTATCGCGGAGTTATTACAATGACGAAGAACAAACAAATCGAGTTTTGGTCATTATTTCCGATGGCGAAGACCATAATGATTTAAGTCTCGATGTAGCCGAAGCTGCTGCAGAAGAAGGTATAAAAATATTCACCATCGGAGTAGGAACCGAAAAAGGAGGACCTATCCCGTTCAAGCGTAATGGTATTGTCATGAGTTACAAAAAGGATCAGGATGGCGCAACAGTCATCACTAAAATGAATAAAAAAATTCTCGCGGAGGTTGCCAAAGAGGCAAATGGTACATATGTTGATGGTAAAAACACAGGCGAGGTTACCGAAACAATAAGGGACATTTTGAATAAAATGGATAAAAAAGAGTTTGAAGCCAAAGAGTTTGCAGAGTTTGAAGATCAATTTCAGTGGTTTTTGGGGTTAGGACTTTTCTTTTTAATTTTGGATGTCTTGTTTTTAGAACGAAAGACGGCTTGGCTCAAACGCTTGAACTTATTTAATGAAAACCTATGAAAATAACCGCTTCAAATAATACACATGTGCCATTTGGTTTCAGCCCTATTTTGTGGAGTATGTTACTTGTAGTTATGGCTACGCATTTTTCTTATGCACAGCAAAAAGATAAACTTCAAATTGTATCGGATGATTATGTATACAAAGGGAATGTTGCTTTGGAAAAAGATTTCATTGAAGCAGAAAAATACTACCGCAAAGCAATCTCAAAAAAGACAACAAACGCAAAAAGTTCATACAACCTTGGAAATGCTTACTATACATCAGGATTTTATGACGAAGCGCTTTCAAAACTCATTCAAGCCGCTGAAAACGGAAATAAAAAAGAAAAACATGCCGCGTATCATAATATTGGGAACACACTTATGCAAGGTGAAAAATGCAAAGAAGCTGTAGAGGCCTACAAAAATGCGCTAAGAAACAACCCTGCCGACGAAGAAACTCGATATAATCTTGCGCTTGCCAAAGAGTGCGCCAAAGAACAAGGCGGTGGCGGAAAAGACGATCAAAAAGACGAGAAGGAAAAAGACAAAGAGAATCAAGATCAAAAAGAAGACAGCGAAAAACAACAAGACAAAAACGAACAAAACAAAGACGAAGGTGATAAAGACAAAAATCCTAAGGACGATTCTGATCAAAAGGACAATAATGGGAAGCCAAATGACGAAGAAGGAGATCAAAAAAATCCTAACCAAAAAAATCAACAAGGAAAATTGTCGCCGCAACAAGTAAAAAACCTTTTGGAGGCCATGAACAATGAAGAAAAAAAGGTTCAAGAAAAAATGAACGCTACCAAAACTAAAGGCGTAAAAATAAAAACAGATAAAGATTGGTAAATCATGAAATTTAAGTTGCTTTATTTTTTTATTTTCCTTTCGAACTACGCAACAGCTCAAGTTAGTTTTCAAGCAAAACCAAGCAAAACACAACTTGGTATAAATGAACGCTTACGCATTGACTTTACTATGAATGAAGATGGCGATAATTTTACACCACCTAGTTTTGAAAACTTCAAAGTCGTAGGCGGGCCTAGTCAATCTATCAACAACTCATGGATCAATGGTGTTCGCTCTTTTTCCAAGAGTTACACATATTTTTTATCCCCAACCAAAAAAGGAGAATTTACCATTGGGCAGTCTCGTATCGAAATTAATGGTGAAATCCATAAAACTTCACCCTTAAAAATCACTGTTACTTCTGCAGTTGATGTTCCGAAAGACCCAAACGACCCAAATTATATTGCCTCTGAAAGTATTCATTTGGTTGCAGAAGTTTCCAAAGCAAGCCCTTATTTGAACGAACCTGTAAGCGTTGTATACAAACTTTACGTGGCCGAAAACACAGGCGTTAGAAATTGGTCAGAATTGGACAGCCCGAGATATAATGATTTTTGGAGTCAAAACATTGAAGTTAAGGGCTTGAAAGTTAAAGAAGGTAAATATAAAGGAGAGAACTACCGCTATGTTATTTTGAAAAAAACTGTTCTTTATCCCCAAAAAACTGGGAAATTAAACATCGAGCCGCTCACATTGGATGTGCTTGTCGAAGTACCCTCCCGACGTCGCGATGTGTTTGGACGATTAATGACCTCAACAGCCAACAGAATTGTGACTGCAGGAAAAAGAACAATTAATGTGAAAGCACTCCCCGTAGATGGAAAACCAATAGATTTTTCTGGAGCTGTAGGGAGTTTTGACTTTGACATCAAATCCAACAAAAACACTTTAAAAACAACAGAAGCATTTGACTTGACAATCGAAGTGTCTGGCAAAGGCAACCTAAAGTTATTTGAACTCCCAAAACCCAACCTCCCAAGTGCTTTAGAAGTTTATGAACCAGAGCACTCCGAAAAAGTGTCAACAAAGCTTTCTGGAATGCAGGGAAGTATTTCTGATCGTTATACCGTTGTGCCAAATGCTCAAGGGCAATACCCCATTCCAACAGTTTCTTTTTCTTATTTTGATTTAAACTCGAAAACATATAAAACTTTAACCTCGAAAGAATTAATTATTTCCGTTGCTCGTGACAACGGGCAGAACTTTACCGGAAATCCCCAGAACACAACACAAAAAACTAATGTCGCTTCTTTGTTAAAACAATTTTCATCCTTTAAGTCTGATGGTGGCTTAGAGCCCATTGTTCGTCATCCGTTCTATAACACTAGCTTGTTTTGGTGCCTATTTTTAGGGCCTTTGCTGTTAATTCCTTTGGTGATTGTCGTTTCTAAAAAACAAGGTGAAAAAGCGTTAGATGTGGAAGGGAACAGGATTAGAAAAACCAACAAACTTGCCCGAAAATATTTAGGCAGTGCAAAAAAAGCAATTGGACAAAAAGAACTATTTTATGTGGCATTGGAACGTGCATTACACAACTATCTCAAATCAAAATTAAAAATTGAAACAAGCGAATTTAGTAAGGAAAAAATAAAACTACTTCTAGTAAAAAAATCGGTAAACAAGCTGCAGATCGAACAGTTTTTAAATGTACTTGAGTCGTGCGAACTCGCGCGATATACGCCGCTTGAGATAGCAGATATGGAACGAGATTATAAAAAAGCTGCTAAGGTAATCAACGTCTTAGACAAACAATTAAAGTGATATGAAAAAACATATTCTTCTCTTTTGGCTTGTTGGATTTCTGGGGTTTTCTCAGGAAAATTCACTATTTGATGAGGCAAATACGCTCTATAATAGTGGAAAATATGAAAACGCAATTTCTATTTATCAACAGATAATAAATGATGGTTTACACTCTAGCGCATTGTATTTCAATATGGCCAATTGCTATTACAAATTAAATAAAATTGCTCCGAGTATATATCATTACGAAAAAGCACTAAAACTTTCTCCTGGAGATCAAGACATTCTAAACAACTTAAGTTTTGCTGAGCAAATGACCATAGATAAATTTGATGTGGTTCCAGAAATGAAAATGACAAAACTATTCAACAAAATCGCACATTCTTTTCATGTTGATGCTTGGGCCGTTTTGTGTGTTTTATTAATGTGTATGATCGTTTTGTGTTTTATTTCTTATTACCTTATGCAGAATACAAAGAGCAAAAGAACTTTTTTTATTCTTGGGTTAGTTTTAATTTTAGTGCTCATCTCTACTTTTAGTTTACTCAACAAAAAACAAGAATTAGATCACAATCGTTTTGCCGTCATATTTTCACAAGAAGTTTCAATAAAAAGTGAGCCCAATCTAAAAAGCGATACTGCCTTTATTCTTCACGAAGGGACAAAAGTTCAAATTCTTGAAGTTTATAAAGACACATGGTCAAAAATAAAACTAATAGACGGTAAAGTTGGCTGGGTGCTCAATGATGCTTTTAAAGAGCTGTAATTTATGTTTTTTACAATTTTTTTGTTATTGTTTTTTGATTTTCTCAAATACTTCTTATTTTTATTATCAAATAATTAAAAATGAGTAACCTATTTTCAAACATAAAGGGAGATGCCTTTGGTGGAATCACCGCTGGGATTGTCGCATTGCCTTTAGCTCTTGCATTTGGTGTTTCATCTGGTCTCGGCCCTAGCGCCGGTCTTTATGGTGCTATTTTTATAAGTTTCTTTGCTGCTCTTTTTGGTGGCACAAATACCCAAATCTCTGGTCCGACAGCTCCAATGACCGCAGTGAGTATGGTTGTTATTGCAGGAATTGTTGCCGCAAACGATGGTGATGTAAACAAAGCACTTCCGTCTATTTTAATGGTGTTTTTGTTGGCTGGTTTGATGCAAATTGGATTAGGTTTTCTGGGGCTTGGAAAATACATAAAATACATTCCATACCCTGTAGTTTCTGGATTCATGACAGCAATTGGAGTTATTATTCTTTTAACTCAAATACTTCCTTCTCTTGGGTATAACCCAAAAGAAGACCTGGAATATGTCAATCAATTTAAACCACAGGCCGAAGAAATCATTCTTCAAAACATCCTCAAAGATGAAGCAGGAGAAGGGATACTTGTTCTGGAAGATTTTAAGGAAACAATTAATCGTGCCAATAAAATTACAAAAGCTGATATCCTTAGAGAGTCCGAAACATTAGCAGCTAAGGAGGCTTCAGGAACTATTGGCGCAATAAAAGTTATGCCCAGAGCAATAAAAAATATAAATTGGTTAGAACTGCTTTTAGCGCTTGGCACTATTATTATCATATATGGTTTCAAACGCATCACTAAAGCCGTGCCAAGCACCCTTGTAGCGCTTGTAGTTATGTCAGGAATAGCCATTGCTTTTGGGTTAGATTATAAGCCGATTGAACGGATTCCTGAAGGGCTTCCTGTCCCCCAGCTTGAAATGTTTTCTAATTTCAAAGTAGGAAACATTAGCCCGTACGTACTAACGGCACTTACTTTGGCTCTTTTAGGAGCAATTGATTCGTTACTAACGAGTGTCGTCGCAGATAACATGACCAAAACTAAGCACAAACCCAATAAAGAACTCGTTGGTCAAGGCATAGGAAACAGTATCGCTGCCATTTTCGGGGGAATCCCAGGTGCAGGCGCAACCATACGAACAGTTGTAAATATCAACTCTGGGGGGAAAACAAGATTATCCGGAATGATTGCTGGCGTTTTACTGTTGTTTATTCTTTTAGCGTTAGGGCCAATTGCCTCAAAAATTCCCGCTGCAGTACTTTCAGGAATACTTATCACTGTTGGAATTGGTGTGATGGATTACAAAGGGCTTAAAGCAATTCCAATCTTACCTAAAGACATCGCATTAGGGCCTTTTAAATTAAGTTCAGAAGTCCTCATTATGATCACTGTGTTGCTGTTATCGACGTTCTGGGATTTAATTTTTGCCGTTGGGATTGGATTACTTATTTCGTGTTTGATGTTTATGAAGCTTATTGGAGACCTCACTGCAGAGCGCTCCGAAGTTGATGTGCTGAAAGAAGAAGCGTGGCCAGATGAGGTAGGATTTCCAAAAAAATTAAAAAATGAGGTGTTTATAAAACACATAAAAGGGCCTTTATTTTTTGGGTCTACCGCACAATTTCAACAACTCTACAAACAAATTCCTGATACAGCTAAGACTGTCGTCATTCGTTTAGGTAGAATGCAATATATGGATCAATCAGGTTTATATGTTATGGAAGATACGCTTCAAGATTTAAAAGCCAAAGGAGTCGATGTTATTTTTGTGGGGCTCCTAAAACAGCCAAGATACATGATGGAACGTATCGATATCATCCCAGACTTTATCCCTGAGGAACGAATTTACGACTCATTTAAAGCATATTTAAAATCGCTGTCAGAGTGATTTTATTCTTGTTCTGAAGCATCAAAATCAGGAAAATCCAATGTTTTGTCCTCGTTAAGAAATTGAGGTAAAATCATTGGTGCTAAAGCACCAACTGGTTCGTAAAGTACAGAAGATTCTAACTCTTCTTCGGAAATCAAATCAAGGGTAGAATTGACGCGGTTAAAAACTAAGAGAACAACAGAAAGGATTAGGGCTATTTTTAAACCCCCGAAAAGAGCGCCCAAAAACTTATTAATAACCCCCAGAGCAGCAAAATTTGCAAGCTTGGTCAAGGCCTTTCCTGCAAGGGAAACTACAACAACAATAACCACAAATGTTGTGGCAAATGAGGTTGTGTTCATTGTTTTTTCAGACCAATCAACATAATTTGAAAGAAATTCTGAAGCATAATTACTGAAATGAACCGCACCATAAACACCTAGGATTAAAGCTAGAAGCGAAGCAACTTCCACAAAAAGTCCCTTGAAAAATCCTTTTACAACACCATAGATAATCAAGGCGCCTAAAACAATGTCAATTACAGGCATAAAAATAATTTGAGTTAATATTTCCTAAATGAAAATTAGACTCTAAATTTACAAAATAAATTATGGCAAGAGACGAAGAATTAAAAAAACGATGGAATACCCTTGTAGAGAAACTCTCTTCACGCTTTGCTGATGGTGCGTCTTTAGACCTTGATGGAATCATCTATCTTATTGGAGTACAAGAACTTGGGCAACTACACAGGGGTTTCAAAAAAGATGAAAAACTAAATTTGATGCACATTGCCATTTGCCGCCTTCTTGCGCCTTATGGCTACTACGATTTGGATTATGTTGATGAAGATGGCTGGCCACACTACCAAATAAAAGCGAAATTACCCAATTTGAAAGCTGGAGAACAAAGCGTCTTGATGAAAGAGGCAATTGTAAACTATTTTCTCGAACAGAAGTTTATTAGCTAAGATTTCTTAAATTTGGCTTTTATTTTTAGACCATGATTGACCGCATTCAAAATTCAATTGACGAAGCCAACAGCTTTACAACAGATTCTCTTTCTGAACTTGAAGCTTTCCGTATCAAATTTTTAGGAAAAAAAGGGCTGTTGAATGATTTATTTGCTGATTTTAAATCTGTTCCTAATGAACAAAAAAAAGCATACGGTCAAGCTATAAACACATTAAAATCAACCGCTCAAGAGAAAGTAAACTCTCTCAAAGCTGCTTTAGATGTTACTTCTGCTCAAAAATCTAACATAGGAGATTTGACACGCCCTGGCGACCCTATTCATGTTGGTGGACGACACCCTATATCTTTAGTGAAAAACCAAATTATTGATATTTTTTCACGAATTGGTTTCAACGTCAGCGAAGGCCCTGAAATAGAAGACGATTGGCACAACTTTACAGCGTTAAATTTACCGGAACACCATCCGGCAAGAGATATGCAAGACACCTTTTTTGTGCAGACCAATCCTGATATTTTGTTGCGTACACACACAAGTTCTGTTCAAGTGCGCTACATGGAAAACAACAAGCCGCCTATCCGCACCATCTCACCAGGAAGAGTGTACCGCAACGAAGCTATATCTGCGCGATCTCACTGCTTTTTTCATCAAGTTGAAGGGCTTTATATTGATAAAAATGTAAGCTTTGCCGATCTGAAACAAACGCTTCAATATTTTACAACTGAACTTTTTGGTAAATCAAAAATTCGTCTAAGACCATCTTATTTTCCTTTCACTGAGCCAAGCGCTGAGGTAGATGTGTACTGGGGCTTGGAAACAGAGACAGATTACAAAATGACAAAAGGCACGGGATGGTTAGAAATTATGGGCTGTGGAATGGTGGATCCCAATGTTCTAGAAAACTGTGGGATAGATTCAAAAGAATATTCTGGCTTTGCTTTTGGAATGGGAATCGATCGCATTGCGTTGTTGTTGCACCAAATAAACGACATTCGACTTTTAAGTGAAAACGATATTCGTTTCTTAGAGCAATTTAAAAACTCTTTTTAGGTTCGGTTTTTAATCTAGTTTTTCGGCTAAATTTTGAAGTGCTTTTTTTGGGTTTCTTTCACGATAAAGCACGTCATGTACCATATCAATTATTGGTGTTTTTGCCGATTTCTCATGAGTTTTATTAATTTCATAAGCGCTCTTTGTCGCATAATACCCTTCAGCAACCATGTTCATTTCCATTTGGGCCGATTTGACAGTATACCCTTTACCAATCATATTCCCAAACATTCTGTTACGTGAAAACGTAGAATACCCTGTGACTAAGAGGTCGCCCAGATAAACAGTCTCATTAATTTTGCGCTTCATTTTATATACCTTTTTTATAAAACGCTTCATTTCTCGTATGGCGTTACTCATCAAAACACTTTGAAAATTGTCCCCATAACCCAATCCATGCGCTATTCCTGCGGCAATAGCATAAATATTCTTTAGCATTGCAGCATATTCAGCACCAATAACGTCATCATGAGTTTTTGTTTGAATATAATGGCTCGAAAGCTGGTTTGCTATAGCTTTAGCTGTACTTTTGTTTGTACACGCTACAGTGAGGTACGAAAGACGCTCAAGTGCTACTTCTTCGGCATGGCATGGGCCTGCCAAAACAGCAATCTGATCAAATGGCACCCCCCTGTGTTGATGGAAATGTTCTCCAACAAGCAATCCTGTTTCTGGAATAATTCCTTTAACGGCCGATAAAATAATCTTGCTTGAAATATCAACATTTAGGTGCTGTAATTGAGCATACATAAATGCCGATGGAATCGCAAACACAAGCACATCGGCAGACGCAGCTACTTCATTTATGTCTGAGCTTAATTTCAATTGATGGACATCAAATTCAACAGAGCTTAAATAAGATGGATTATGTTGCTCTTCTAGAATATACTCGATTGTTTTTGGTTTCCGAACATACCATCCAACAGAAGTAGAGTTTTCGCACAACATTTTTACAATTGCTGTTGCCCAACTACCATTTCCAAAAACTGCATATTTTAATTCTGAAGCCATAAACTTAAATTATTCTGAGCAAAAGTAATAAAAATTTAATGCCTCTAATTTATTCAAAATCAATACAATGTGCTTTTGGCACGTATTTTGAAATTACATCCATAACTAAAACTTGTACATCATGAAAACGCTAAAATTCTTTCTTATCGCTACCTTTTCAATTTCTATTTTATGGTCTTGTGGATATGATGAAGTCCATGCGTCTACCGAGAACAACACTAACATTTCTCTTGAGCAACTTTTAGGGCAGTACGAGCTTTGGTACGTAGATCTTGAAAGCACGTTGGGGAATGGTCAAACGTTATTTGTAGAAATGGCTTTTACGCTCTCCTTTTTAAATGGAAATCTATATGCAAACAACAATCTAGTGGGGTTCGGGGATCGTGGCAATGGTTTTGGAATATCCATTGGTGAATATGATACAGGCGGAATTGTTTTGGATATATTTCACGATCTAGACGGGCATCAACGCTTTGAAGTCTTTGAAGAAAGTACATCGTCTATAGAACTTTACAACCCCGCAAATGACACGTCTTACTTTTTAGACGGTTATCAGCGTAATGAGTTTGATTATGACTCTGTGTTTTTTGAAAATATAGATTATTTCCTTCAAGAATACAAAACCTGGGAAAACAACTTTACAAGCACGGAAGGCGAAGAAACAGAATTTGATGATGAAAACTACCTGTTTTTCTACAATGAAAACAGCTCGAATCTATTCAAAAGCTCAATAGACGAGAATATTGGAAATGCCGATCAAATCCAATGGGATTACACTGGCGGGTACACCATAGAGCCCATATCAGGAAGCGACTCGAAAAAGCTTACTCTTGATTATGATTTTTATGATGCGGATTTCCTTGAGTTATCTGTAATTAATGATGAACTTATCCGGCTATATCATCCAAGTTCTGGAAAAACGTATGAGTACAGCGGACGCAGTTATATTACATTTATGAGAGCATCTGAAAATGAAAAAACAAACCGGAAAAATAGAAAAATTCGGCCACAAAAAACAAAAAGAAAAGAGAACACTCGTGCACTCAGGCGCTATGGTACAATAACCTATTTTGCTAAGCAGTAAACTTTTGTGCTATGGTTTCTAAAAAACGAGTTTCATAATCTTCTTTGCCTTTCCAATCATTGTAGTCTGGCTTTATGATGTTTTCTATAAAATCTGAAATCTCTTCAAAAGAATCCATAGTGCTTAATTGAGACATCACTCGGTCGTAATCTTCATTGTTGTTTTCAAATAAATGATTGACATATGCTAATCGATCATTGAGGCCAATTTGAAAACCAGTAGGTTTCAATTTGTCGTTCAGAGATGCTGGCGGGTCAGACGCTAATTCTTGTTCTTGTTCTTCTACAGGCGCAAAAATAGGAAGTTGGTTATAACTTGGCGATAACGCTGATAAGTCTTGTTCTACAGGCTCTGGAGATTCTATTATCTCGTCCACTAAATCATCTACCACAGCGGTTTCTTGAGGCATTTGAGCAACAATATCTTTAATTTTTTCAATGGCAGGCTCCATAATGGCCTCTTCTTCCTCATTGTCAATATTCACATAAACTTTCTCATCAACCTCAACAGAGTCTGTGATTTTGTTGTTGAAAGCGCCCTCTAGAGCATCAAAAAAAGAAGCGTTTGTTGCTATATTCTCCGGAATTGCACCTTTGAACTGCGCGTCTAAAAAATTCAAAATTGAAATCTTTTGGTATAACAAAGCAACCTCTTGTTGCATTTTGGACAAGTCCTCTTTCCCTGTAAGCTTCAAGACTCTATGTGCTATGCTTATGAGTTCGGATTCGAGTTTCTTTTTCATTTTTAAAAAAAATTAATGCGGTTGAATAAGTTTTAGAGTTGTGCTTTTATTTTTAGTAAATTTACATCACATTTATTACAAGCAATCAAAATTGTTTGCTTGCGCTAAAATTACAAAATGTTTCTTGAAAATACAGTAAACCCTAAAGAACAATTTGGATGGATTGAAGTCATCTGTGGATCAATGTTTTCTGGAAAAACAGAAGAACTGATTAGACGTCTTAAACGCGCGCAGTTTGCAAAGCAAAAAGTCGAAATATTTAAACCTGCAATAGATGTTCGCTACGAAGAGGATCGTGTAGTTTCTCATGATGCCAACGAAATTCGTTCTACTCCCGTCCCTGCTGCATCCAATATTCCGCTTCTTGCCGATGGTTGTGATGTGGTGGGTATAGACGAGGCGCAGTTCTTTGACAATGAAATTGTGAGCGTGTGTAATGCACTTGCCAATAAAGGCATTCGTGTTATTGTTGCTGGTTTGGATATGGATTTTAAAGGAAACCCATTTGGCCCCATGCCAAATCTTATGGCCACTGCAGAGTATGTCACTAAAGTTCATGCAGTATGTACAAGGACGGGGAATTTGGCGCAGTATAGTTTTCGAAAATCAAATGACGATAAATTAGTTCTTTTAGGGGAAGTAAACGAATATGAGCCGCTTAGCCGGAGCGCTTTTTACAAGGCCATGACTAAAGAAAAAATCAAAGAAATAAAGGTTGTGGACCCTTTAAGTGTGGCGGCTAAGAAGACTAAAAACTAACTCTTGTGGTGGGCGAAACAATATTAGAAATTAACCTTTCTGCACTGAAGAACAACGTTCAGTTGCTACGAGAAAAAATAAAGAAAGACACCATGTTGCTCGCTGTGGTTAAAGCATTTGCTTATGGTAGTGATGCTGTAAAAATCGCCCAATTTCTCGAAACTTTAGGTGTGGATTATTTTGCCGTAGCATACATTCGCGAAGGTGTAAAACTTAGAGAAGCGGGGGTAAAAACTCCCATTTTAGTCCTTCACCCTCAGCCCATAAATTTTCCGCTTATTTTAGACTACAATCTCGAACCTAGCTTATATAGTTTCAACACCCTTAATTCATTTGCTAAAGTCGCTGATTCAAATGGTCGAGAGAATTATCCTGTTCATATTAAATTCAATACTGGGCTAAATAGACTTGGATTTAAAAGTACTGAATTAACAGAAGTAATAGATGTTATTAAGGCAAACAAATCTATTGCGGTAACCTCTATTTTTTCGCACTTAGCTGCAAGTGAGGATTCAAATGAGCGTTCTTTTACGCAAGCTCAAATTAAACAATTTAAGTCCATTACCGAACACTTTAAGTCCCTCTACGGACGCTCTGTATTAAGACACCTTTACAATACTTCAGGTGTAATTAATTTCCCCGAAGGACAATTTGATATGGTGCGCTGCGGAATAGGAATATACGGATATGATAACACAGAAGATGGAAAAAGTAAATTCATGCCAGTTGTTGCGCTAAAAACCATTATTTCGCAAATTCATACCATTGAAAAAGGTCAAAGTGTTGGGTACAACAGAGCTTTTGTTGCTAATCAAACAAAAAGAATTGCAACACTGCCCATCGGACATGCCGATGGAATTGGTAGACAATATGGAAATGGTGTTGGTACTGTTCGTGTTCATGGAAACAGTGCGCCTATTGTTGGAAATGTCTGTATGGATATGATCATGATAGATGTAACAGAGGTTGATTGTGAAGAAGGCGATGAGGTTGTATTGTTTGATAAACAAACTACTGCTGAGGCCTTTGCTGGCAACGCAAACACCATCTCTTATGAACTACTCACAGGGATTTCTCAACGCGTGAAACGCAAATTCATTACAGAATAATTTAATTTTTAATAAAAAATTTTGGTTCCATTTTTTTATCCAGAAAATTTAAATAAAAATCAATCCTTATTTACTAATTTTGTACCCTAATTTTAAGAATCATAAAATGAAAATAGCAGTTGTAGGTGCAACAGGAATGGTTGGTACCATAATGATGAAGTTGTTGGAGGAGCGAAACTTCCCTGTTTCTGAGCTTATCCCAGTAGCTTCTGAACGTAGTGTAGGAAAAATTGTAACATTTAAAGGAAAAGAACACAAAATTGTTGGTTTAGAAAAAGCAGTTGAACTCAAGCCGGATATAGCAATTTTTTCTG
Organism: Flavobacteriaceae bacterium; assembly: GCA_029238515.1. Lineage (GTDB taxonomy): Bacteria > Bacteroidota > Bacteroidia > Flavobacteriales > Flavobacteriaceae > UBA3537. The sequence goes on from JAQWFW010000016.1 coordinate 57,756, forward strand.
CTGGTGGAGAGACCTCATTAATTTGGGCGCCAAAATTTGCAGAAGTAAACTGTGTGGTTATCGACAACTCATCGGCATGGCGAATGGATCCAACAAAAAAGCTTGTGGTTCCAGAAATTAATGCCAATGTTATTACATCTGAAGACAAAATTATTGCTAACCCCAACTGCTCCACGATTCAATTGGTTATGGCTTTAGCTCCATTACACGAACAATACAAAATGAAACGTGTGATTGTGTCTACATATCAATCCGTTTCTGGAACTGGCGTAAAAGCGGTTCGTCAAATGGAAAATGAGATTCATGGTAAAAGTGATGAAATGGCCTACCCTTATCCTATTTTCAAAAATGCGCTTCCTCATTGTGATGTCTTTTTAGATAACGGATACACCAAAGAAGAAATGAAGTTGGCCAAAGAGCCACAGAAAATATTAGGAGATAATTCCTTTGCAATCACAGCAACTGCTGTAAGAATTCCTACTGCTGGTGGGCATTCAGAGTCTGTAAACGTTCAGTTTGAAAAAGAATTTGAGCTCAAAGATATTCGCAACCTTCTAAATCAAATGCCTGGCGTTACTGTTCAAGACAACCCAGACACAAACACTTATCCGATGCCTATTTTTGCGCACAACAAAGATGACGTATTTGTGGGGCGAATACGCAGAGACGAAAGCATGCCTAATACCTTAAACATGTGGATTGTTGCTGATAACTTAAGAAAAGGAGCGGCTACCAACGCCATACAAATTGCAGAATACATGGTAGAGCATGTATTCACTCCGGCCACATAATGCTCTCTGTTCAAAACGTTACTTTTAGCTATGGAGAAAGCAAAACAATAACAAATCTCTCTCTTGATGTTAAACAAGGGGAATACCTTGCGGTTGTTGGCGAGAGTGGTTCTGGCAAAAGTACTTTGCTAAAGCTAATTTATGGTGAATTTGATGTTGATGAAGGTGAAATCTCATGGAACAAATCTCGAGTTCTAGGCCCAAAAGACAAGCTTGTTGTTGGGCATGAATTTATGAAGTATGTGGCACAAGAATTTGATCTAATGCCCTATACCACGGTTAGTGAAAACATTGGAACGCATCTTTCAAATTTTTTTCCAGAAGAAAAAGAAAAACGCATCAAAGAACTTCTAGACGTTGTTGAGCTTCAGAAATTTAGCAACACAAAGGTAAAATTACTAAGCGGTGGTCAAAAACAACGGGTAGCTCTAGCAAAAGCCATTGCTAAACAACCTGAAGTCATTTTACTTGACGAACCCTTTAGTCATATTGACAACTTTAAAAAACAGTCGTTACGAAAAAACTTATTTCAGTTCTTGAAATCTAAAAATATTGCTTGTGTGGTAGCAACCCACGACAAAAATGATGTTTTGGCTTTTGCAGATCAAATGTTGGTACTACATAACGGCAAAATGCTTCTTAAAGGAGCTCCTAAGGTGCTCTATAAAACCCCAAAACATGCATTGGTTGCTGCTTTTTTCTCTGATTACTGTATACTGGACGGCGTCATTTATTACGCACACCAAATTACATTTTCAAAACAAGGAACTATAAAGGCAGATGTAAAGCATAGCTTCTTTCAAGGAACGCATTACATGATTGAAGCTGAGGTCAACAATCAAACAGTATACTTCAGCCACCCCTCAGCGCTCGAAGAAAAACAAGAGGTGTCTTTAGAGATTAAGGCAAATCTCTAAAAAATTCATTAATTTAGTAGCAATCCTTAAATCTTGTTTCACACTAAAACACTACGTTTTGTGTCTAAATTAAACTGTTATGGTTGCTGATACTACTCATTTTGAAGAGGTTATAGAAAGACTTCCGCGTCATTTGCAACAATTTATTGCACCCCAGAATTACGACGAATATACGCCAATCAATCAAGCGGTTTGGCGTTACGTGATGCGTAAAAATATCACCTATTTAAAAAATGTTGCTCACAAATCTTACTTAGAAGGGTTGAAGAAAACCGGAATTGAAATAGATGCCATTCCAAGCATTTATGGCATGAATCGGATCCTTAAAGAAATTGGTTGGGCGGCTGTTGCGGTAGACGGATTTATCCCCCCAAATGCGTTTATGGAGTTTCAGGCGAACAAAGTGCTTGTTATTGCGTCTGACATCAGACAATTGGAACACATAGAGTATACGCCCGCTCCTGATATCATTCATGAAGCTTCTGGTCATGCACCAATAATTGCAAACCCTGATTATGCGGAATTTCTAAGACGACTAGGTGAGATTGGCGCAAAAGCAATTCTCTCTAAATATGATATTGACCTCTACGAAGCAGTACGGAAACTTTCTATCTTGAAAGAAGCGCCCGGTGTAAATGAAAAGGATATTAGGGCGGCGGGGCAAGAGGTCAACACCCTCCAAAAGCAGCATCACGAGTTTTCAGAAATGGCACAAATAAGAAATATGCAATGGTGGAGCGTAGAATATGGTTTAATTGGCCCTATGAATAATCCGAAAATATATGGTGCAGGACTATTGTCTTCTATTGGAGAAAGTGAGTGGTGTATGAGTAGTAAGGTCAAAAAAATTCCTTACTCAACAGGTGTCGCACAAATGGGGTTTGATATTACTAAACCCCAACCCCAACTTTACGTGACTCCGGACTTCGCATATTTAATGGAGGTCTTGGAAGAGTTTGCAAATACACTAAGCATTCGTAAAGGGGGATATAAAGGGCTGCAAAGACTCATTGACTCAAAAACGATAGGCACTATAGAGCTTAGCACTGGCTTGCAAATTTCTGGAGTGTTTACAAAACTTATCCTCAACGAAGATCGTGACGTTATTTATTTTAAAACCGAAGGGCCTACCGCTTTGGCTTATAGAGATAAAGAGCTTGTTGGTCATGGAATAAAAACACACAAACATGGCTACAGTTCGCCGCTGGGTATGCTAAAAAGCGTAAACCTGCCCATTGAAAATATGACGCCGGTTGACTTAAAAGCGTATAATTTATACGATGGACAACGACTGTCCTTTGCCTTTGAAAGTGGGATAATGGTTGAGGGGCTAAACATCACGGGAATAAGAAATGTAAAAGGAAAAATAATGGTCATTCAACTTGAAGACTGTACCGTGACACACAAGGACGAAGTGCTTTTTAGACCAGAATACGGTGTATTTGATATGGCTATTGGAAACAGTATTGTTTCGGCTTTTGCTGGTGCTGCTGACAATAATTCTTTTCCTAATTTGTACGTTGTTTCTAAAACAAAAACCATCAAGGTGCAAAAAACAGAAAACGAAATGGCACTAGAAAATCTGTACCAACGTATTCGAACGTATAGAACAACCTCTGAGTATACTGATAAAGACCTAAACGAGATTTTCCACACTTTAATTGAAAACCACAAGAATGACTGGTTGTTGTCGATAGAACTTTTAGAATTAGCTAAAAGCAATAACTTGATTTCAAATATTAAAACCCACCTAAATTTAATATCTAAGAGTAGGCCTAAATTGAGTCACCTAATCAATTCTGGAATTGCGCTTGTTGACACCCATATTGTGCTTTGATTGAAAACCTTTTTATTATCTTTATACAAAATCAACTTTAAAAACTAAATTGTTATGTCACTTTTCATGTACCCTTTTATTTTCTTTGGCGCGCTTATTATTTTTGCCGCTTTTTTTGTTGTCAAACAACAAACTGCCGCCGTAATAGAACGCTTTGGTAAATTTCAAAGCATTCGTCACTCTGGACTTCAACTTAAAATCCCTTTAATTGACCGCATCGCTGGTCGATTGAGCTTAAAGATTCAACAGCTCGACGTTATTGTAGAAACAAAAACACTTGATGATGTTTTTGTTCGGCTTAAGGTTTCTGTGCAATACAAAGTTATTCGAGAAAAAGTATACGAAGCATTTTACAAACTAGATTACCCACATGACCAAATCACTTCATATGTGTTTGATGTTGTACGCGCCGAGGTTCCAAAAATGAAACTCGATGATGTTTTTGTTAAAAAAGACGACATCGCAATTGCCGTAAAAACAGAACTCAACGAAGCGATGATGGATTATGGTTACGACATCATTAAAACTCTTGTAACCGATATTGATCCCGATGCGCAAGTGAAACAGGCAATGAACCGCATCAATGCCTCTGAACGTGAAAAAATTGCTGCTCAATTTGAAGGTGATGCTGCACGTATTTTAATTGTAGAAAAAGCAAAAGCTGAAGCTGAAAGTAAGCGCCTACAAGGCCAAGGTATTGCAGATCAGCGACGAGAAATTGCTCGTGGATTGGAAGAGTCTGTTGAAGTATTGAACAAGGTGGGTATTAATTCTCAAGAAGCTTCTGCGCTGATTGTTGTAACACAACATTACGACACGCTTCAGTCTATTGGTGGTGAGTCTAATAGTAATTTAATTTTATTGCCAAATTCTCCTCAGGCCGGAAGTAATATGTTGAATGATATGGTTGCTAGTTTTACGGCCAGCAATCAAATCGGAGAAGCCATGAAAAACCAGAAGAAGAAAAAAGAGGAGTAGTCTCTTATACTTTTAACTATATTTTCGCCTCTTTAGCCAGTAATTCGTTGCTGTCTTTTGATGCTTTTTCTATAAACTCATTGATTACTGCATTACGCTCTTGTCCATTCTTTAATAGTTCTTTCAAGGCAATCATTACTGCAATACGTGTGCCTGCTTTTTTGATGGCAGTACCAAAAAGAGGCGCCAATTCTTCATAAAGAATACTCGCCGAAAGTTCTTGAATTTCCGTTTTTACTTTGATTTGTTTTTGTTCGGGTAAATTAGTGTATTTTTTACCTAATTGTTTTATAACATCTATAGCTTTGCGTTCGTGTTTTTGTTTTGATGGCTGTGTTGATTTTGGGTTGGCTTTTATTTTTTGTTTGGCCCAGTTATCTCTTAATCCCACCGTTTTGTTAAACACAATTGTAGTGTCTGTAGAGTCTTGATCTACACAAAAATATCCTATGCGTTGAAATTGAAAACGGTCATTTGGCTTAACATTAGAAATGTTAGGTTCTATAAAGGCGGTTGTTTTAGCTAACGAGGATGGGTTTAAAAATGTTATAAAATCTTCCTCTTGAGTGTCTGGTGCTTCATGTAAAAAAAGGCGATCATAGGCCCTTACCTCGGCCTCTACAGCGTGCTCCACAGAAACCCAGTGCAGTGTTCCTTTGACTTTTCGGAGGCTTTCTTGTGTGCCGCTGCCGCTTAAGCTTTTTGGGTCATAAGTACAGTGAATTTCACTTATGGTTCCATCTTTGTCTTTTTTTACAGAATTCGCTTTAATAATATAAGCGTTCTTTAGGCGCACTTCTTTATCAAGTGATAAACGAAAGTATTTATTGTTCGCTTCTTCTTGAAAGTCACTTTTTTCGATGTATAGTGTCCTAGAAAAAGGAAGTTTTCTAGTGCCTGCTTGTTCGTCCTCAGGATTGTTTTCGGCTTCCAAAAACTCTGTTTCGTCCTCAGGATAGTTTGTAATCACTATTTTTATAGGGTCCAAAACAGCCATTATTCGGGGTGCTGTTTTGTTTAAATCTTCGCGCACACAAAACTCAAGCAGTGAAACATCAATAATATTGTCTCTCTTAGCAACTCCAATGGTCTCTATGAATTTTTTGATGGCATTTGGCGTATACCCTCGACGTCTCAAGCCAGAAATTGTTGGCATTCTTGGGTCGTCCCATCCAGAAACCACTCCCTCTTGAACAAGTCTGAGTAATTTTCTCTTACTCATAATAGTGTAGCTTAGATTAAGTCGTGCAAACTCACGTTGCTTTGGAAGTGCAGGATAATCTTCTTTGCTATAAGTAAACACACAGTGTTTGAACCAATTGTATAACTCTCGATGAGGTTTGAATTCTAGGGAGCACAAAGAGTGTGAAACCTGTTCAATGTAATCGCTTTCGCCATGCGTCCAGTCGTACATTGGATAAATACACCATGTTGATCCTGTTCTGTGGTGTGGTGCGTGCAAAATACGATACATGATAGGGTCTCGCATTAACATGTTGGTGTGCTTCATGTCAATTTTGGCACGTAAGACGTGTGTTCCTGCTTTATGATCACCATCTCGCATTTGATAAAACAAAGCAAGGTTTTGTTCTGGTGTTCTATTGCGGTAAGGTCCATCTACTCCTGGTTGAGTTGGTGTTCCTTTTTGCTCAGCCATTTGTTCACTAGATTGTGAATCTACATACGCTTTTCCTTCTTTAATCATTAAAACTGCCCAATCAAAAAGTTGATCAAAGTAATCTGACGAAAAACATTCTTTATCCCATTTATACCCCAACCATGCAACATCTTTTTTTATCGCATCAACATAGGCTTGCTCTTCTTTTGTTGGGTTTGTGTCGTCGAACCTTAAATTGACCGAAGCATTATATTTTTCTCCCAAACCAAAACTTATGCCTATAGCTTTTGTATGTCCAATATGAAGGTATCCATTTGGTTCTGGAGGGAATCGAAAGCGTAATTGATCTGGGTTCAATCCATTTTTTAGGTCGTCTTCAACGATTTGTTCGATAAAATTGAGCGGTTTGTTGCTGTTTGTCGCCATACGTTTTGTGTTGAGCACATGTTGTGGAACAAAATTAATCAATTAAAAAGATTGTGAATATATCTTTAAGAGAAATGTTACTTTTGTGGAAATAAAAAAAGCATGGGAATTATAAAAGTTGAAAATATACGGGTTTTTGCACATCATGGGTGTTTGAAAGAAGAAACAATTATTGGTAGCAATTACAGGGTTGATGTTTCGGTGCGCGCAAACCTTAATAAATCTGCCCAAACAGATGCGCTTTCTGACACTGTTGATTATGTCACGTTAAACGCTGTGGTTGTAGAAGAGATGAGGTGTTCGTCGAAGCTTTTAGAATCTGTTGTTCAGCGCATTATAAACCGTATTTTTGTGGTTTGTCCAGAGGTTGAATGGGCGTGGGTTTCTGTTTCAAAACTCAACCCCCCTATTGGTGGTGATGTCGAAAAGGTGACGGTTGTTTTAGAGCAAAATCGAACTTAGTGTTCAGGAACAATAACGTTTAGGGCCGCTTTTTTCACTGAAATTTTAAGTTCTTTTGAATCAATAATTACGGACTCTCCATCAAGTTGAATAAGAAAATGGTCTTCTTCTTTATTTGTGACGCGCATTTGTTCTGTTAAGAAATAATCGGCTTTTTTGAATTTTTTGTTTTTAAAAAAAATAATTTGATTGGCGAATGTTAATGTTTGTAGAAAGGAAAGCTGATCAGTGAATACAACATCTAATTTTCCGTCCTGTAAAGAAGCTTGAGGGGTAAAAGACATTTTATAACCCATTTCGTTTGAATTTGATATGAATAAAACAAAAGGTGTAATTGCTTTTTTAAAATCTCCTATTTCAAGATCAACTTTTAAAGACGATGTTTTGGTCCGCAGTGCTTTTAATGTTGCGCGTAAATATGAAATAAATTGACGTTTTTTTAGACCTGTGTAATTGTTGATGACCTTAGCGCCAACACCAATACTCATGTTGCTAAAAAAGAAATATTCATTAACAACACCAACATCTATTTTAATTGATTTACAGTGCTTTATCGTTTCTAGTGCTTTTAACAACTCGTCAGGAATATTTAGGTGTGCAGCCAATCCGTTGCCAGAGCCAAATTTTATTATTCCTAAAGGTATTTGTGTGTTAACTAGTTGTGAGGCAACCTCGTTAATGGTGCCGTCTCCACCACAAGCAACAACAATATCAGCGCCTTCTTTTATGGCTAGTTTAGTAAGTGAAGAAATGTTATTTGCGTGCTGTGATGCTTTTAAAACCACCTCATAATCTTGATCATTCAACACAGATGATATTAGGTCGAGATTAAGGTAATTTTGACCTCTACCAGATATTGGGTTTAGAATAAAATGTATGCTTTTTTTTGCGTTCAAGAGTTGATTTTGTTTGTTTGTTTTGGGTATTAATTTTTATTTCTCTTGTGTGTCCTGTTTTTTTACTTAAATTTGCATTCCTTTTTGGCGTCTTGGCCGAGTGGCTAGGCAGAGGTCTGCAAAACCTTTTACAGCGGTTCGAATCCGCTAGACGCCTCTAAAAATGAAAACCACAACCTTGTTGTGGTTTTTTTATCTAATATCCTCAATTATTTGTGTTGGGTTTAATTTATCCTTAGGTAAAAATCCTTTTGTTATTAAGGTTATGCCGCAAATGAGCAACAAAATACCTAAAACTTTTTTAATATTTAATATCAATCCTGTGGTTAGGTAGCTTTTTAGGCGTTTTGCTAATAAAATCTTTATGAGGTCTGTAAAAAAATATGCGAGAATTAATGTGCTAAAAAAGATTAAGAAACGGTTTACATCTCCGTCTAAGTTTGGACCTACTACAATAATAATACCTAACCAAAAAACTAAAACTCCTATGTTTATAAAGTTTAAAAAAAACCCTTTCATAAACAATTGAAAATAATTGTTTTTAATTGGTGTTTTTAAGTTGGTTTCTAAATCCGCTTTTTTGGTTTTTTTAGAAAAAATGACAACACCATAAACAGTCAATAGGGTACCTCCAAAAATATAAAGCCCAGGTTGGTTACTTATGTTTTCTAAAAGCTGATAGCTGCTAAAATATGCCAAGAAAATAAAGAAAACGTCTGCAACAATTACTCCTAAATCAAATGCAACAGCTGCTCTAAATCCTTTGACGATACTGGTTTCTAAAAGAACAAAAAATACTGGCCCTATCATAAAAGATAAAAAGAATCCTAACGGTATGGCTGCTTGTATGTCTTCTAGCACTTGTAGTTAATCTTTAAAAATAATGCGCCCGCCAAAAAGTTTATTTTGTTTTAATTGTTTTGGTGTTCCATATACAAAAATATCGCCCCCTGAAAAGATTTTCACATCCAAAACGTTTTCTGTATTCAAAGAGGCTTCCCCGCCTGCTTTTATCAATATATAAGAGTTTTGTGCTTTTGTTTTTCCTCCGTTGTAAACTCCGCCAGTGCGCAGCGTAACATCTTGGTTTACAGCCTCTCCTAAAGTATTTACTACTCCTCCTGTGATACTCTTTACAATTAAGAGTTTCGTGTTTATAGTAGCGGATATTTGTGCGCCTTCTTGTGCTTTTAATATGATTTCATATTGTTTAATCTCGGTTGTTGCTTTTATTATCGCACCCTCATTTGCATCTATTTTATCGACAGATGTGTAATACAATTTAACATTTGTGTCTTCCCCATTAAACATTTTATCCAACTTCATTCTGATTTTTAAAATGTTGTTTTTTTGAATAATACGGACAGCTTGGGAATGTTCTCCAGAAATTACAATTTTGTTTTGATCAGATTTAATCAGCTTTACATTAATACGATCATATACTTTGAGTTCTGAGAATTCTCCAAGTGTTTTTGTAGTTGATGTTTGTGCAAACAATTGTGTGCAAAACAATAGCATAATGAAATATAACTTCTTATTCATATATATAAATTTAGGTTAAAATAAAATCTAAGTGTCGTTTTAATAAATCAGCTTTTTTAACTTTAACTTGTACTTGATCGCCGAGTTGATATTTATTTTTTGTGCGCTCGCCAACAAGAGCATAATTTTCTTGATCAAAGGTATAATAATCTCCGCTTATATCTCTTATTCTTACCATGCCTTCACATTTATTTTCAATAATTTCTACATACATTCCCCATTCTGTAACCCCAGATATAACACCAAGAAAAGAAGTGTCTTTCTGGTTTTGCATATATTTGATCTGCATATATTTTATAGATTCTCGTTCGGCTTTAGTTGCTAAATTTTCCATCACTGACGAATGTTTGCATTTTTCTTCGTAAACATCTGAAGATGCTGATTTGTTTCCATCTAGGTAATATTGTAACAAACGGTGTGCCATAACATCTGGATAACGTCTAATAGGAGAAGTGAAATGACTATAATAATCAAAAGAAAGACCATAATGTCCAATATTACTTATTGAATATTCTGCTTTACTCATACAACGAATAGCTAATGTATCAACTAAATTTTGTTCTTTTTTTCCAACAACATTTCCTAATAATTTATTTAGTGAAGCGCTAATTTGGTTTGGATCTTTTAAGGTAAGTTGATGTCCAAATTGAGAAACAACACGTTGTAGACTTTCTAATTTTTGTTGATCAGGTACATCATGTATTCTATAAATAAATGTTTTTTTAGGAGATTGTTTTCCTATAAATTCTGCCACTTTTTTATTGGCTAATAACATAAATTCCTCAATGAGTTTGTTGGCATCTTTTGAGGTTTTGAAATAAACGTTTAGAGGTTCATTTGTTGAGGACAAATTGAATTTAACTTCCTTCTTATCAAAAGAAATAGCTCCATTATTCATACGTTCCGACCTTAGAATTTTAGCTAATTCGTCTAATTTTAATACCGCATCTTTAATCTGTTTTGAAGTGGTATATTTCTTTTTGTTTAAAGCTATATTTTCTGGTATTGTCGCGTCTTGTTTTTCTATAATATGTTGTGCTTCCTCGTAACTGAAACGTGCGTCACTATAGGTGACTGTTCTTCCAAACCATTGATTTATTAATTCTGTTTTTTGATTAAGTTCAAAGACAGCAGAAAATGTGTATTTTTCCTCATGTGGTCGTAAAGAACAAGCATTGTTGGATAATACTTCAGGAAGCATAGGAACAACCCGATCTACAAGATAAACAGAAGTTGCCCGCTCATAAGCTTCATCATCTAAAATTGTTCCTTCTTTTAAATAATGAGAAACATCTGCTATGTGTATTCCTATTTCATAATTTCCATTTTTTAGAACTTGAAACGATAGCGCATCATCAAAATCTTTAGCATCTTTTGGGTCAATAGTGAAGGTTAATGTTTGACGCATATCGCGTCTTTTCTTTATTTCCTCTTTTGTTATAGAAGTGTCTAAAGCATTTGCAAAATCTTCTATTTCTTTTTCAAATTTATAAGGAAGACCATATGCAGCAAGTATAGCGTGTATTTCGGTTTGGTGATCTCCAGCATCACCTAGAACTTCTATAACTTTTCCTGTTGGACATTCTGCTTTTGATGGCCACTCTACTATTTTTACTAAAACTTTTTGGCCTTCTTTTGCATTTTTTATTTTCTTTAATGGTACATAAATATCTACAGGCATTTTTTTATTGCCTGGTACGACGAAAGCAAAATTTTTGTTAATTTGAATAACTCCTACGTAATCTGTTTTAGAGCGTTTTATTATCTGTGTTATTTCTCCTTCAAATCTTCCTCTTTTTTTTCTATTTAAAGTATAAAATTCTACTTCATCTCCAGAAAGAGCACCCATTGTTTTATTTGATGGAATAAACACATCTTCTTCAAACACATCTGAAATAATATAACCAGATCCTCTTGAACTGAGATCAAAAACACCAGAATAGTATTTATCTTTCTTTTTTACTTTATAAACGCCTCGTTTAGTTTCCTCTATTTGATTGGAAATCATTAAATAATGAAGACATTCCATAACCTCTTCTCTTTTTCTTGGATTATGTACTCCAAGCTTCATAGAAATTTGTTTGTGGTTTAAGGATGAGGAAGTATTAAGGATAGAAAGAATGCGAGAACTATGCTTTTTAAAAGCATTAGATTTTTTTTGTTTTTTTGGCATTATAGCTTTTTGATTATAACAAAACTACAATTTTAATTTTTGGGTTTTGTAAGCTTAAAATTAACTTTATCCACATTATATATCATAAACAATTTTTTTTTATAAATTTTAAAAATTAATTTGTTATTATGATTGCTTGTTAATAGACACAATAACTTAATTTTTTATTTAAATATTATCTGTTAATTTCTAAAATTTAGAATATTTATAATGTTCACAACCTTTATTAATTTATAAATAAGTTATTCATTAAAAATGATAAGTAAAGTTTTAAAATATAATTTTTTTGTTACTATAAAATTATTCTATTTATTCTAATTGTTTTTTTTAAAAACAATGTTTATTTATCAACAGGATATAAATAAAAGAGTTAACAGTTTTATTTTTTTGTAAGTTTACACATCTTCAACTAATTAAACATATATATGAAAATAGCTATAGGAAATGATCATGCAGGAACAGATTATAAATTTAAAATCGTTTCACACCTCAAATCCAAAAATATAGAAGTAATAAATCACGGAACAGATGATAATGAAAGTGTAGATTATCCGGATTTTGTTCATCCTGTAGCAAAAGATGTAGAACGCAAAGAAGTAGATTTTGGTATTTTATTATGTGGAAGCGCAAATGGAGTTGCAATGACTGCAAATAAATATAAAAATATTAGAGCAGGATTATGTTGGAATAATGAAATTGTCTCGCTAATTAAACAACATAATAATGCTAACATTTTATGTATACCAGCTAGGTATACCACAGAAGAAGAAATAATTACAATGGTAGATACTTTTATAAATACAGATTTTGAAGGTGGTAGACATCAACGAAGAGTAGATAAAATTTCTAGTTGCTATTAATTTTATGTTTTATGTTATCTTTTGTTATAAAATCCTTTGAAGAGCTTTCTAAATTAGAATTATATAAAATTCTTAGACTCCGTGCAGAGGTTTTTATTGTAGAACAAAATTGTGTTTATCAAGATATAGATGATAAAGATCAAAAAGCATTACATGTTATACTTTTAAAAGATAAATCTATTATTGGTTATACCCGAATTTTTGGCCCAGGAGATTATTTTGATGAAGCAAGTATTGGTAGAGTTGTTATTTCAGAAAAAGAACGACATAACAATTATGGATCTGATCTTATAAAAACTTCTATAGATGTTATTTATAATCAACTACATGTAAATAGTATAAAAATATCTGCGCAATGTTACTTAGAAAATTTTTATAAAGCTTTAGGTTTTGTTTCAATAGGAGAATCTTACCTAGAAGATGGCATTCCTCATATTGCGATGATACATAAATAAATATTAATCTTTTATATACGTTATTTCTATTTCTACTCTACGATCAAATCTAGGATCTCCACCTAATGGATATTTATGTTTTAGACCAACGTATTTCATTCTTTTTTTAGCAATACCATTTTTCATTAAATATTCATAAATATAACGAGCACGCGCAAAAGATAAATTTCTTTTCCCTGTACCTCTATCTACTGCGTCTCTTCCATGTGCTGTACAACACACATGACCTTTTATAGTAAAATAAACATTGTTTTTATTTCGTAACGTCCTGGCTATTTTTTCAAGAACAGGAATAGATTCTTTTAAAATATAACTGTAACCTGTTCTAAATAATATTTTTTCTAAAACAATTTTATCCCCAACTCTTAAGTCGCTTTCTAAAGTAATAGGTTTTTTTCGGTCATCTTTTACTTCTTTTGTTTTTTCTTTTTTAAGTATGTTGTACTCTACTTCTATTTCAACTTTTCTATTTAAACCTCTAATTACATTTAAATCTTCAGTTGCAATAATTTTTAATAATATTTCTCCTTTTCCGTCTACATTACTAATAAGTTGTTCGTTTATTCCTGTTGATGAAAAAATTTGTTTTATAGCATCAGCCCTATTTTGAGAAAGATTTAAATTATACTGATCTGAACCACGGTCATCACAAAAACCATATATAGATATTCTTTTTATTTTTTCAATTTGAAGACTTTGCATAAAAAACAAAAGTCTATTTTTTTCGGTTTCTAGAACCTTATATTTATCAGTTTCAAAGTAAACCACATGTTTTTGGTTTGATTGAGCCATCAAACTACTGAAACTAAAAATTAGAAAGAAAACAAATTTTGGCATACCTCAATATATTTAATTTATTTTAAAAGAGAATAATACCCTTGAGAATCTTTAAGAACCGATTTTGCTTTCTGAATAGCGTTGTTTTTTAATAGAGAATATTGATACACGCCTTCTTTATAAAAATTACGTTTAATGATTTCTTCAGACAATTGCCACATTATCCTTTCTTCTGATTGATTAAAAACTAATTTTTTTTCTGTTTCTAAGGATTTACGAACGCTTTCTAAAGAAGCACTCAAGTTATTTAAATCTTCTTCCTCGCTGTAGTCTAAAGCTTTTTTTAGATGTTTTTCTGTATTTGTATTAAGCGAAAAATCTTCAGCAAAACAAAAGGTTCTAAATGCTTTAAAAACTGAAGGATCCAATTCAAAGCTTTCCAAATCACCAATTGAATTCGTTGCACAATAGTCGGTAACAAAATTAAAAAACAGGTTTTCCTTTTTTAGATTGGAAATTATATCAAATCTTTCAACGGTATTTGTTGAGATGTCAGGTTTTATTCCACCGCCATCAAACACTGTTCTTCCATTTTTTGTTTTAAATGCTTTGTAATCCTCTTTCTGTCTTCTTTGTGCTTTTCCACTCTTGGATCGTTCTCCATAGTTTAAAGCTTGAATACACCTTCCAGAAGGAATAAAATAACGAGAAATAGTGATTTTAATTTGAGCGCCATAAGGTAGTGGTTTAGGCTGTTGTACAAGACCTTTTCCAAAACTACGATTTCCTACAACTACAGCACGATCCAAATCCTGAAGAGCTCCTGCTACAATTTCACTAGCCGACGCACTTCGTTCATTAATAAGAACGACCAACGGAATATCTTCACTAATTGGTTGTTTTTGAGTGATAAATTGAGTGTTATATTGTTCAATATTTGACTGTGTTGAAACAATAAGTTGATTTTTTGGCACAAAAAGATTAACAATTTCTACTGCTTCCTGAAGTAACCCTCCTGGATTGTTTCTTAAATCTAGAATTAATCCTTTTACCTCGTCAATAAGCAAAAACTTTAAGGCGAATTCAACTTCTTGTGCCGCCCCTCTCGAGAAACGATCTAGCGCAATATATCCAATTTCATCCTCAAGCATTTGGTACAACGGAACAGCTTTTGGTTTTTGTTCATTTCTAATTAATTCAACTTCATTTTCTTTCTCACCTCTTTTAAAAGTAATTCTTACAGAGGAATTTTTTTTACCATTAAGTAATATTTCTGCTTGTTGAAAAGATTCAGACAGCGCTATACCATTTATTTCAATGATTTCATCTCCAGCTTTTAGTCCAGCGTCATCTACAGAAAACCCTTTAAAGGGCTCTTCTACAAATAGTTTTTTGTCAATAATTTTCATTTTTGCACCTATCCCAACATAAACACCTGATCGATAAATTTTAGCATCCTCAACATCTTGCTCACTACTATATATTGTGTAAGGATCCAGCTCTGAGAGCATATGCTTTACACCATCTTCCATAAGTTTTGCAGGGTCTGTTTTGTCTACATACCCCATATTTATCTCCTTGAAAAGTGTGTTGTATATTTCTATTTGTTTTGCAATTTCAAAAAAATCGTAACGAAACCCTGTTAGTATAACTGTAATGACAATCATAACCACCGTAAAACCGATATTTTTTATTAAAGAGCGATTCATAAATCTTTCTTTTTTAGCTTTCTAGCGATGTCTTTAAACTTCTTTTCAATTTCACCCCACTTCGGTATACTTTTACCAGTGTAAATAACCATGAAGTTGTAAGGTTTTTTGGTTTCTTTTATGGAGTCAAAAAAATGTTGTTCTGCCGCTGCACGCATTTGCCTTTTTATACGGTTTCGATGTACTGCTAATTTAAAATTGCGTTTTCCAACAGAAACCCCAAACCCCGAGCTTTGACTTTCCATGTAAATTAACCTAAGTGGAAAATCGTTAATAGAAGCGCCTTCTTCAAACAGTAGTTGTATTTGTTTTTTACCTTTCAGTTTTTTCACTTTGTTTTGTGCTTAGGCTATTGTTGTTTGTGTTAATATCGGCAATTTTTTGTTCAGGATCAATAATGACTTGTTGAATCTCTTGATTATACTCAACCATAAAGGAATATGTAGGATATGCCCATGCCCAATCATTCAAAATTTTAGTGGATTTTTTTACGGGCTTTTCTCCACGCATCATTTGTATGGGAATGTAAAACCTCTTTTTGTTTCCATCATTAAAAGTGACCTCAATTTCAATAGGCATTGGCATAATTCCTATTCGTTCTAGAGTTATCTCTTTGTTTTGTCCTTTTTTCTCAATTGATTTTACAGCATAATCGATAGTATTATTTGTTTTTGTCCAATCGGTCAAATACCAATCAAGTTCTAGTCCCGAAGCCAATTCTGCACATCTAATAAAATCATTCGGTGTTGGGTGCTTAAAAGCCCATAAATCATAGTATTTTTTAAGTGTTTTCTTGAAAGCATTTTCTCCTATAATATATTTCAATTGTCGTAAAAAGATAGCGCCTTTTACATAAGAGGAGATGCTGTATGCTAAGTTGTAGTGGTATCGGTCTGCATGTGTGCTTTGTGACTGCTCTTTTCCACTAAGAACCAAATCAGTATAGCGTTTGTAGGCGTTCTTAAAATATTTATTTTCATTAACCCCAACAACCTCAGCTTCTGCCATTGTACAGATATATTCTGTAAACCCTTCATCCATCCAAGGGTGTTTACTCTCATTTGTGGCCATTAGGAACTGAAACCACGTATGCGCTAGCTCATGTGCCGTAACACCAACGAGACTACTAAAACTACGTTTACCAGTGATGAGCGTACACATTCCATATTCCATTCCACCATCTCCACCTTGGATTACAGAGTATTGTTCATATGGGTACGGCCCTATGTTTTCACTAAAAAATTCCATAAGCTTTTCGGTAATGGATTGTAAATCTTGCCAATGTTTTTTATACTCCTCTTCTAGTGTGTTTTTGTAATAAAAATGTAGCGTTGGTCCATTATCTATTTGTAGTTGATCATGAATATAATCGGGGTCTGCGGCCCATGTAAAATCGTGAACATTAGGTGCTATGAAATGCCATGTGTTTGTTTTTTTATTTCTTTTCTTTGATTTAGGTATAATTTTGATGTCTTCAGTGTTTTGTAAGTAACCTGTTCCACCCACAATGTATCGACCATCAATAGTTAGTTTAAGCTCAAAATTCCCCCACACACCATGAAACTCTCTTCCAATATAAGGATCGGCATGCCACCCTTCGAAGTCGTATTCTGCTAGTTTTGGATACCATTGCGCCATTGATAGAGCAACATCTTCAACACTTTTTTTTCCTGATCGCCTTACATTAAGCGGGACCTGACCGTTAAAATTCATTTCAAAAGTTGTTTGCTCACCAGGAGCAATAGGATGATCAAGAGTAACCTCCAAAATTGTTCCAGCAACCGTTGTGGCTAATACCCTTCCGTCTTGAGTCAAATCACTAACTACTAAATATCCTTGATCTTTTTCGGACAGCTTTTGAATTCTGTTCATTACTCTGCTGTCGGGATCAGATATTGTCCGTGAGCGTATATCCATTTCACTTCCAGGCTGAAAAGCATTAAAATATAAATGAAAAAACACCTTATTTAGTGTATCTGGAGAGTTGTTTGTGTAAACTATTTTTTGTGTTCCTTTATAATTGAATGTCTCTACATCCATTGTAACATCCATCACATAATCAACATGTTGCTGCCAATAATTAACACTATTTCTTTGTGCAAAAAAGATGGAGTTATAACCGAATATTAAGATGAGAAGAATTACATTTTTTTTCATAGCAATTAAATTATTTTGAATATTTAGAAGCCATTATTAAGGCGTTATAGGCATTAACTAATTTTCCTGATTTACTAAGGCTGTTAAATTCCACAATATTCCCGCCTTCAAGACTTACCCTTTTTTGAATAGGTAATCCAGATTCCATTATGATTTTTTTCACTTGAGCAGCGTTTAAATTTGGGTATTGAGAAAAAATAAGAGCTGCCACACCCGCCACCAAAGGAGCCGCCATAGATGTTCCTTGGGCAAATTCGTACTTGTTCTTGGGGTAGCTAGAATAAATTTGTTGACCAGGCGCAAAAACATCAACACTACTTTTGCCGTAGTTAGAGAAGACCGCAACTAGACCGGAGCTATAGTCATAGGTTGTAGCACCAACCTTTAAGAAAGTATCTGAAACCTCTGGACCTTTACCAATTTGATCATCAGGGTAGCTTTCGACTTCATCAGTATTACTCCCGTCATTTCCTGCAGCAGCGACAATCAACACATCATTTTTCCCAGCATATGCAATAGCGTCTCTCACCCAATTGCTGTGATCAGAAAACCCTTTTCCAAAACTCATATTGATGACTTTTGCACCATTATCTACAGCATAGTAGACCGCCAACGCAACATCTTTGTCATACTCATCACCATTTGGAGTGTTTCTAATTGCCATTATTTTTACGTTATCAGCCGCACCATTTATACCTATACCGTTGTTTCTTTTAGCGGCAATAATTCCAGTTACATGCGTTCCATGACTTCGCCCTTCTTTAGGCATAACGTTGTTGTTTCCATAATCTTTATCGTTTAAATCGTCAGGATTGTCGTTAACAATTGATCGACCATCATAATCAATGTTTAGGTTGTAGTCTAGTCGTTCGTTAAAAGATTTTAGATCTTTTTCAAGATCTTTTTTAAGATCATCGATGGATTCATAACCAAAACCATAGGACTGCTTTATTATGCTAAGGTGTTGTCTTAGTGTCGGGTCTTTTGTGGTTATTCCGCACACATCTTCTTTGCTAAAAGAGTCTTTTTTTAGGTAGTCCAAAACAGCTTTTTCAGAAGTATTTACTTGCTCTAGAATTGAGATGTATTGTTGTTTCAGGCCTGTATATTCTTTCCTTTCTTTATTGTATAATTCTTCAGCTTCGCGATATCTTGGGTGTGAGGTATTTTTGCTTGCCAACAACCGCACATACTCCAATTGTTCATTGTTAGCTTCTCCCAAAAAATTCCATCCATTTATATCATCTATATAGCCATTTTGGTCATCATCTATTCCGTTATTTGGTATTTCACCTTGGTTAACCCAGATGTTTTCTCGAAGGTCTTCATGTGTTATGTCAATGCCAGAATCAATAACAGCTACAATTATTGTCTTGCTTTTTGGTCGAACGATTTTTTCATAAGCAAGGTTTAAACTAATCCCAGGAATAGTGTCCTTTTTTAGATCAAAATGACTCCAGTTTTTTTCCTCTTCTTCAGTTAAAGTAGAGAATTTCACAGGAGTTTGGTCAATATTCTCAATAGGCGTAGAGAGAATAGGGGCTGTAGCCCCACAGCTACTAAACAAATAGAGTCCTAAAAGAGTGAGGCATCTTAGGGCGTGATTTACGGTTAAGTTTTTCATGATTTAAAAAATAGAGTTAAAAGAATGGGTTTTATCTAGCCGAACTCCCTTTTCAGTCTGTTGGACTGTAATGATTTCGTGTTCAGCGTCGTGTTCCAAAAATAAATAATAATTTTGACTTGCCGCTATATTGAGAAAAACCTCTTTTTCTTTCAGCGTAATCAAAGGTCTTGTGTCGTAGCCCATAATAAAAGGCAAAGAAACATGCCCAGCCGTAGGTAATAAATCAGCCATAAAACACAATGTTTTTTCTTTATATTTTATCATTGGAATCATTTGTTTGTCGGTATGTCCGTTGGCAAAGAAGATGTCAAAATCTAGGGAGCTGTTTTTTAAAATATCACTTTTTGGGTTTGCAATATATTTCAGATGACCAGATTCTTCAATAGGGATAATGTTTTCTTTCAAGAAAGAGGCCTTTTCTCTTTTGTTTGGGTTTTTGGCCCACAACCAATGATCTTGATTGCTCCAATAAGTGGCATTTTTAAAAGTGAGCTGATAAGCTGTTTTGTTTTTATTCCATTCTACACCGCCACCACAATGGTCAAAATGTAAATGAGTTAAAAAGACATCAGTTACATCATCCTTATGGAAGCCGTGTTTTGCAAGCGCTTGGTCAATACCTTGTTCGCCCCAGCGATAGTAGTAGTTAAAAAACTTTTCTGACTGCTTGTTTCCCATGCCGGTATCAATCAAAATAAGTCTATTGCCATCTTCAATTAAAAGACATCGTGCAGCGATATCAATCATGTTGTTGTGGTCTGCTGGATTTGTTTTGGACCAAATCGATTTTGGAACCACTCCAAACATAGCGCCTCCGTCAAGCTTAAAATTTCCAACGTTTAAAACATAAAGTTTCATTGCTCTTCAATTTTAGCTTTTAGTCGGCTTCCAAAATCAAGAAGAAGCTTTGTTTCTTTAACACTAGCGACTCTTTCTTTATTAAAAATAATTAACGCCTCCCCATTGGATTCTACATGATAGTAGGCATTACTTTCAAAAAAACGAACAATATCTGCATTGAAGAAGAATTGGATTTCTTTTTGTTTTTCTCCGTTTAAATAAAAACGTTTTGAAAAGTCATTTTGATTGGGGATATTGATATCCTTTTGACGTGTTAGTGCATAAAATCGCTCTAGAAGACCTTCTTTAATTAGAGTAAATTGAGGAGTTTTTTTTCTTAATTTCACATATAACATGGTAGAACGCACAACTTCTTTTGCAATAAACTCTCCCTCAGAAAATGTAATATCAAAAAGAGAGCTACCGCTATTTTCATGAGATAAATGATTGTATGTATATTCAATTTTTTTTGTTTTAAAAAACATGAAATTTTCTAAATGAGAAGCAGAAGTTTGCCTTTCCGGTTTGTAGTTCAAATTGAAACTTAAAGCGACCAGTTCTAAATCTTTTTGACGCTTGGTTTTACTATTATTCATTAGCCCCGGGATTGGCAAAAGACGCCTTAAAGCAAAAGGATGTTCCGATTTAGCATCCAACATATCCATACCAATAATTTCAATATTTCCTCCTTTTTTGTGAAACAACTCTTGATAGTCATGAAGATTTTCCATAACGGAATGATCTACAAACTCACACATAGAAAAATCAATTATCACATCGTTTTGCTCTGGAATAACACTCAATTTGTTTTTAAGGTTATTGAAGTTTAAAAAACTACAAAAATGCTTAACACTAATGAAATAATTTCCATTTTCTTCTTTGTACATCAAAATGTTGGGTTTGATGATATTTTTAATGAAAAGCGCAATACTTTTGTTTATAAAAATATGAATAAGAAAGGTCGCAAGAAGCCCAGCCAAAATTCCAGAGATCAAACCGACTTTTAGGGTTACGAAAAGTGTAGAAAGAAAAATAATAATTTGCTCTTTTCCAATTAAAAACACACGTTTGATCATCTCTGGTGCAGCGAGTTTATATCCTGTATAAACCAGTATAGCCATAAGCGCAGAAAGAGGTATTCTCGGAAGCTCCGTACTAAAGAGAAGAATAAAAAGCACCAAGAAACTAGCGTGAAAAAAGTTACCGAAACGATTCGACCCTCCGTTGCTAATATTCACTGAACTTGGGGCGATTACCGTGACCACATTAAGCCCACCTAAAAAACCACTGACAACAGTAGATAGACCAAGCGCTTTTATGTCTTTGTTTACGTTAGACCGCCTCTTTTTTGGATCTAGCTTGTCAACGGCCTTAATACTTAAAAGAGATTCTATGCTAGCAATTAATGCAAGTGCAACTACACTACCAATAAACTCTAAAGTGTATATTTTTTCAAAGTTTGGCTCTGGTAGAGTATTTATAACCTCAGACAAACTAGGGATACTAGGCATCATGTATTTTGGAGAAATAGGATTAGGAATCTTTAAGATAAATTCACAGTAATAACTAAAACCAACCGAACAAATGACAACCCACATTGGCGCCGGTATAAGCTGCAGGTATTTATTTCTTATTTTAGAATAAAAAACCATAATAGCCAAACTCAAAACCCCTACAATTGCGGCATTTCTCTGCCCCGTATCTGATAATTGAAAAGCGGTTATTATTGTTTCAGGAATTGCAATCAAGTAGTCTACGGTGTTATCTCTCAAAATTTTATTCCCGAGCATGATATGAAATTGTTTTCCTAAAATAATAAGCCCTATTGCCGCTAATACACCTTGAATTGCTGATGATGGAAAATAATCTGCAAGTTTACCGAGTCTTAAAAATCCTAAAACCAAGAGCAGAAGACCAGAACAAATAATAGCAGCATAAGTACTCGTTAGGCCCAGCGTTGAAACAGCAACCAAAACAACCCCAACCAACCCTTTTCCTGGCCCTGAAATTGTTACAAAACTTCCTCCAAAAATAGCAACTAACACACCGCCAACAATTGAGGTGATTACCCCCGCTATTGGTGGCGCATCACAAGCCATAGCCAAACCCAAACTCAAAGGGAGTGCGATGAGACTGACCACAAGTCCCGAGAAAAGGTTTCTTGGGATTGACGCAATGGTGCGGACTATGTTGTTTTTTTGCTTCATCTAATAATCAGTACATCGGTTGGTAGTTCTCCTAAAATATGTTCTATGTCATGAGGAAACAATCGATCCCAAAAACTTGTTTTTGGCGGTGCATTCATAACCAATAAATCGGCGCGAACAACTTGTGCATAATGCCCAATAGAGTATCCTCTTTTTCCGAAAATAGGCTGAGACTTAATGGTAATGTCTTTTGAATATTCTAAAGGAACTTCTTGAAGTAATTTGTTTACCCTTTGCTTTTCTCTATGCATCAATCGCTCTCTTATGATGGTAGATTGTCGCAATGTTTTGTCATCATCAACCTTAACATTGACCTCTTCTTGCGCCACCTCTTCCACAACAGTTATTTTAGATGCTTTTAATTTGTGACTAACATAAAACGCAAGACGTATTGTGTCTTGTGTTTTGGGGTCTTTCAAACCATTTACTACAATATGATTACAAGGCACTCTTTCTACTGATGGGTTGATTAACAGCAACACAGAGCATGTGGCCTTGCGGGTGATTTCTCGAGCAATTGACCCTAAGTAATATTTAAAAAAACTTTCTTGCTTAAGCGCCCCCAAAACCATCAAGTCAATGGCGTTGTTTTGTATTGACAAGAGAATCACTTCTACAGGATTTCCAGGCAGAAAAACAACTTTTGATATAAGTTTATCCTTTTTGAAAGCAGAAAGATGTTCACCAATAATGGCTTTCTTTTTATCATCTTCCTCACCAACATGAATCAAAACAAGCTCACTTTTCATGAAAAGGGCAAGTCTAGCCGCTTCATAGATGTTCGCCTTTAGATTTGGTGAGAATGCAACACCAATACCAATACGTTTAAATTGAGTTGTGCTCAAATTTTTTGAATTTTAAGTGCTTTTAAAGATATAGCTTTCTTTAAAAAATACAAAAACACTTAACCCGTAAGATTAATCGTTGAGTTTTAGCACGGCCATGAAGGCTTCTTGAGGAATTTCTACACTTCCAACTTGACGCATTCTTTTCTTGCCCTTTTTTTGGTTTTCTAGAAGCTTTCTCTTTCGAGAAATGTCACCTCCATAGCACTTTGCGGTTACGTCTTTACGAACTGCTTTTACAGTTTCTCTAGAGATGATTTTTGCACCAATTGCAGCTTGAATTGGGATATCAAATTGTTGTCTTGGAATGAGCTCTTTGAGCTTTCCACACATTTTCCGCCCAATCTTTTGTGCGCTATCGAGGTGGATGAGCGCTGATAATGCATCAACGGACTGTCCGTTAAGCAGCACATCTACACGTACTAATTTTGATACGCGCATGCCAATAGGACTATAGTCAAATGAAGCATATCCCTTGGAAACGGTTTTTAGACGATCGTAGAAATCGAACACAATCTCAGCAAGCGGCATGTCAAAGCTAAGCTCTACACGTTGTGTGGTTAAATATGTTTGGTTGGTGATTTGCCCACGTTTTTCGATACATAGAGACATGACGTTTCCAACAAAATCAGACTTGGTTATTATGGTTGCTTTGATGTATGGCTCTTCAATTCTATCTAATGTTGATGGATCAGGAAGATCAGAGGGGTTGTTCAACAGAATCACCTCATCGGGCTTCTTGCGAGTATACGCATGATACGACACATTAGGCACAGTTGTGATGACGGTCATGTTGAATTCTCGTTCCAAACGTTCTTGTATAATTTCCAAGTGTAGCATTCCTAAAAACCCACAACGGAAACCAAACCCTAAAGCTGCAGAGCTTTCGGCTTGAAATACCAGCGAAGCATCATTGAGCTGTAGTTTTTCCATGGATGCACGAAGTTCTTCATATTCTTCAGTGTCAACAGGGTAAATTCCAGCAAAGACCATTGGTTTTACATCTTCAAAGCCATCAACAGCTTCTAAAGTTGGGTTTTTTGCATCTGTTATAGTGTCTCCCACTTTTACCTCCCTTGCATCTTTTATGCCAGTAATCAGGTAGCCAACATCCCCAGTTTTGATTTCATTTTTAGGGGTTTGTGTCAAGTTGAGCGTACCCACCTCGTCGGCACTATATGTTTTTCCGGTCGCAATGAATTTTACGGATTGATTTTTCTTTATGTTTCCATTAACCACTTTGAAATAAGTTTCTACCCCTCTAAATGAATTGTAAACAGAATCAAAAACAAGAGCTTGAAGTGGTGCTTCAGGATCCCCTTTTGGTGGAGGAATAAATTTAATGATTGCTTCTAAAATGGATTCAATTCCTAAGCCAGTTTTTGCACTTGCAGGAATTACTTCACTAGCATCACAACCTAAAAGATCAACAATATCGTCTGTAACTTCTTCGGGATTTGCGCTTGGCAAATCTACTTTGTTGAGCACGGGAATAATTTCTAAGTCATTTTCTAAAGCGAGATACAAATTTGAAATGGTTTGTGCTTGAATGCTTTGTGCCGCATCTACAACCAATAGAGCGCCTTCGCAAGCTGCAATAGATCGAGAAACTTCATAACTAAAATCTACATGCCCAGGTGTATCAATAAGGTTCAGAGTGTATTGTTCTCCATTGTGTTCATAATCCATCTGTATGGCATGAGATTTAATAGTGATCCCCCGCTCACGCTCAAGATCCATGTTATCTAAGAGTTGATTTTGTTTTTCGCGTTCTGTTACTGCCCCAGTAAAGTCCAATAGGCGATCTGCCAAGGTGCTTTTACCGTGGTCAATATGGGCGATAATACAAAAGTTTCTTATGTTTTTCATTGAGTCGAGTACCTGCTTATAAGAGGACAAAAGTAAGTAAATTTATAAGATAATACTGTTTCTGGTCTTAACGATGATGAATAAGTGTATTGATGCGTCGTATACTTTCTTCTTTCCCAATACAGAACACAATATCAAAGACATCCACCCCCTGCAAGGATCCAACCAGCGCAACCCTTAGTGGCATCATTACTTTTCCAAAACCAACATTTTTGTTTTTAATCCAGTCAGAAACAGAAGCTTTTAGCGTTATTGCACTTTGGTCATTTGCATTTTCTAAAACAACTACCAGTTCGCTTAAAAGCTGCTCAGTATCTTCTTTCCATGCTTTTTTTAGGGATTTTTCATCATATGAGTTTGGTGCTTTAAAGAAATATTCTCCCAATTGCCAAAGTTCAGGAACAAGTTGCGCACGTTCTTTAATAAGCCCAACTACAAGCTCAATATACCCTGTATCCAAAGCCGCTAGTTCACTTTTTTCAGCAATTAGTTTTTCGGTAAGTTCGGCATTTGTGGCTTGTTGAATGTAGTGGTGGTTATACCATTTTATTTTTTCAGGGTCGAAACGCGCTCCGGATTTATTTACTTGATTTATATCAAAGGACTGAATGAGTTCTTCAAGAGAGAACAGCTCTTGTTCTGTTCCGGGGTTCCACCCTAAAAAGGCAAGAAAATTGACAACGGCATCAGAAAGGTAACCACTTTCTTTATAGCCCTGAGCTATTGTGTTTTCGTCTTTCCACTCTAGAGGAAACACAGGAAAACCCAATTTGTCGCCATCACGCTTACTTAATTTACCCTTTCCAGTCGGTTTCAATATCAGCGGTAAGTGTGCAAATTGAGGAATGTCCCAACCAAAGGCCTCGTACAACATTTGATGCAGCGCCAAAGAAGGTAACCATTCTTCACCCCTAATAACATGTGAGATTTCCATAAGGTGGTCGTCTACTATATTGGCTAAATGATATGTGGGCATTCCATCAGATTTAAACAAAATTTTATCATCAAGGTTATTGCTATCAATTGACATTTTACCTCTGACCATATCGTTTAGCGCAATGATTTGTCCCTCGGGCATCAAAAACCGAACAACATAAGATGCACCGCTTTCAATCCTTTTTTTGGTTTCTTCTTTTGATAAAACCAATGAATTCACAAGACGTCCTTTGGTTCTATTGTGCCAATTATAGATAAAGGTTTTTCCTTTTTCTTCGTGTTTTTTTCGCTCAAGATCCAAATCTTCAGCACTATCAAAAGCATAGTACGCTTTACCTTTTTCAATTAAAACATCTATATGTTTTTTGTAGATATTTTTTCGCTCACTTTGTCTGTAAGGGCCATAACCTCCGTTTTTCTTAGGGCCTTCATCAAAGGGAATGTTACACCAGTTCAGTGCGTCAATAATGTATTTTTCGGCACCATACACATATCTGTTTTGGTCAGTATCTTCAATACGTAATATAAATTTGCCGTTGTGCTTTTTTGCAAAAAGATAATTGAAGAGCGCTGTACGCACCCCACCAATATGTAGAGGGCCAGTTGGGCTAGGCGCAAAACGAACGCGAACAGGTTTTTTCATTGAATTTTGTGTTGCTGCAAAGATATGTGCCCAAAAGCGAATGGGCAAACAAAAATGAACTTGCTTTTTTTGGAGCACAAGTGAGTTTCAAAGATGTTGATTATTATTGTAGATTTATGCTTTTAAAAAAGACCATTTGGATTATTTTGATGAAATAAAACTTAAACTAGAGCAGTTCATCAGGCGCTACTATCTAAGCGCTTTGATAAAGGGCGCTATGCTATTTTTTGGTTTTGGTCTTTTGTATGCCTTTTTCTGGATTATTGTTGAATCTTTTTTCTGGTTTTCATCAATTGCTCGCGCTTTTGTTTTTTGGTCATTGGTTTTTTTTGAAACAGTCCTGTTTTTAAAACTTCTATTGATTCCTTTTTTGCGCTATTTAAGAATTCGTTCTGGAATAAATCACCAAGAAGCA
This sequence comes from Flavobacteriaceae bacterium, assembly GCA_029238515.1. GTDB lineage: Bacteria > Bacteroidota > Bacteroidia > Flavobacteriales > Flavobacteriaceae > UBA3537. Next base: position 84,736 of record JAQWFW010000016.1, read on the forward strand.
TCTAAAATTATTGGAGATTTTTTTCCAGAAGTTAAAGACAAACTGTTAAATACGATACAACTAAACAATCAATCACAGTCCGAATTTGTGATTGCGAACATTGAGCAAAAAACAGCGGAATTCAAATTTATTACATTTAAAAAAGCGGTTCGATTTAAGGATAATTTAAGGTATTTAAAGTATGCCATTTTACCAGTTTTTGTGATTATTGTGGTTTACACCTCAGGAGGTCAGTCTAACTTTGAGCAGAGTTTTAGCCGTGTGATCGACTACAAAACCCCTTATAGCCCACCCCCTCCTTTTCAGTTTACTGTTCTCAACAACACACTTCAAACCATTGAAAAAACACCGTTTGTTTTGAGCGTCAAAATTGACGGCGATGTGACTCCACAGCAGGTACAAATTAAATTTGATGATCAAGTTTATTATTTAAAAAAAGTAAAGCCAAGTTTATTTCAATATAAATTTACGAACCCCATCAAAAATTTAAGGTTTCAATTAAGTTCTGGAAGTATTCGATCAGAAACATATGATTTGGAGGTATTAAAAGCTCCGAAAATATTGACATCAACCTTAGATTTGAACTACCCTTCGTACACAAAAATTAACGACAAAAGCATTTCTAATTTTGGCGACATCTCTGTTCCAGAAGGCACTAAGCTCACATGGTCGCTTACAACACAAGCAACAGACAGAGTTGTTTTTTCACACAACCAAACATCTTTTGATTTTAAAAGGAAAGATAATCAGTTTATGGCTTCAAAGCAGCTTTTCTCTGATTTAGATTACAGCATTGAAACGAATAATATCAAGATTAAAAGCTATGAAACGTTATCTTTTGGTGTTCGTGTAGTAAAAGATCTTTCGCCCACACTAAATGTTCGCCAACGCAGCAACGACGCGATAAATGAAGCCCTGTTTTTTTACGGACAACTTGGAGACGATTATGGAATCTCATCTCTAAAAATACATTATTATCCAAAAGACAATGTTGATCTGAAAAAGACAAGAGAAATTACTTTCGACAAGAAATTAGAATTTGTTTTTCAATTCCCAAATCAATTAGAACTTATTCCAGACACCACTTATGAGCTTTTTTTTGAGGCCTTAGACAACAAACCTTTTCCAAAACCAAACAGTACCACGTCAAAAATATTTGAATACTTATATAAAAGTGAAAAGTTGATTCAACAAGAACAACTCAATGCTCAAAAAGATGCAGTTCAAGGTTTAGAAAAGACAATGAAATCAATTGAAGACCAAAACACTCTCGTTGAGGAGCTCACAAACGAACAGCTTCAGAAAAACAAATTGACATTTAACGATCAAGAAAAAATCAAAGATGTATTAAAACGTCAAAGGCAGCAGGATGAAATTTTAAAACAGTTTAATGAACAAATGAGAGAAACATTGGAGCAGTTTCCCGACGAGTCTCCGGATCCACTAAAAGAGAATTTAGCCAAAAGATTAGAAGAGCAAGAGCAGCGCCTTAAGGATGATGAGAATAAGCTAAAAGAACTTGAGGATTTAGCAAAAAACATTCAAGAAGAGGGGCTTTTAGAAAAATTACAAAAGCTTGGGCTGCAATCAAAAAACAAGCAAAAAAGCCTTCAGCAAATGCTCGAACTAACAAAGCGATATTACCTTTCTAAAAAAATGGAGCAATTAAAAAATCGACTTGAAGAATTATCAAGCGAACAGCAAGAGATGATTGATAATGTCTTAAAGGAGCCGAGCAAAAACCAAAGTAAATTGAATGACCAGTTTGACAAGGTCAAAGACGAGCTGGAAGATCTCCGTGCTCAAAACAAAACGCTAACCAAACCTTTGGCTGTGCCAGAAACTCAAAAAGAAGAAGAATCCATAACAAACAATCTAGAAGAAGCAAAAGAACACCTAGAGCAGCATGAGCGAAAGAAGGACACAGAAGAAGACACAGATGCGTTAAGCAAAGCACAAAAAGCCCAAAAAAAATCTACCCAAAAAATGATGCAATTGGCTCAACTTATGACTCAGAGCATGTCTGGAGGGTCGTCTCAACAGCTTAGTGAAGACATTGAAATGTTGCGTCAAATTTTAGACAATCTCCTGGTTTTTTCTTTTGAGCAAGAAGACCTAATGAAACAACTAAATTCATCTAATTCACAGCAAAGGTCATTTGCTAGTCACATTAAAAAGCAGATGAATTTAAAAACACATTTTGAACATATTGACGACAGTCTGTTTGTTGTTTCTTTGCGACAACCAATGATTTCAGAAAATATTAATGAACAGATCTCAGAAGCATATTTTAATATTGACCAGACACTAAACGCGCTTTCAGAAAACAGAGATTATCAAGCGTCAGCCAGTCAACAATACACCATTACTGCAACGAACAATCTTGCAAGTATGCTCAGCGACATTTTGAGTAATCTAGAAATGCAAATGCAACCCAATCCCGGTCAAGGCGAGGGCGACATGCAGCTTCCTGATATTATAATGAGCCAGGAGGAGCTTGAGCAGCAAGCTGAACAAATGAAGGATGGTCAAAAAGAGGGGCAACAAAATCCAGGCAAGCAAAACCAGAACACTCCTCCAGAAAAAGGCAAGGGTAAGGACGGTAATCTTGGAGATTCTTCAAACAATGGAAAGCCCTCAGAGTCAGACCAATATGGCGACCCAGACGAATCAGCAGAGTCCTTGTATCGGCTGTATCAACAGCAGCAGCAGTTGCGTCAACAACTAGAAGCTATCCTCAAAAGGAAAGGGCTTTCAGGCCAGGGTAAAAACACTCTTAAATCTATGGAAAAAATTGAGCAAATAATCGTAAATCAAGGAGTTAACTCGGGATTGATTAAAAAAATGAAAGCGCTTAAGTATGAGTTTTTAAAGCTTGAGGAAGCTGCATTAAAGCAGGGCAAGTCCAATCAAAGACAATCACAAACAAGCAGGAAAAACGATAGACAGCAAAGCCGCTTAACAAAGGAAGAGATTAAGCTTCTTTTTAGCACACAGGAAGTTTTAAACAGAAAGCCACTACCTTTGCATCAAAACATTAAGAAAAAGGTAAAACATTATTTTAGCAAACAGAATGATCAACTTTAGCAACACAACCGCGTTTAATATTCCCAACAAAAAAGAGCTTAAGAAATGGCTTGGTTCAATTATTCGCCAAGAAAATTATGTTGAGGGAGAGTTAAATTTTTTGTTTTGTGATGACGATCATTTATTTCAATTAAATATTGAGTTTTTAGCGCACGACACATTAACGGACATTTTAACTTTCGACTACAACATTAGCACACAGGTGTTTGCCGATATTTGTATATCCATTGATCGCATTAAGGACAATGCAGCCGACCACCAAACAGCAGTTTTAAACGAACTACATCGTGTAATGGCTCACGGAGTCCTGCATCTATGCGGCTACAAAGACGCTACCGCTGAAGAAAAGAAACAAATGCGCAAAAAAGAGGACGAGTATCTTTCTCTACTCGAATTCAGCAGATAAGCTTATATTTGCAGAAAATTGTTCCACGTGGAACATAATTATTTTAGATGTTTGAAAATATTTATGATGTAATAGTTGTTGGGGGTGGTCACGCCGGAAGCGAAGCCGCCGCCGCCGCAGCCAACATGGGAAGTAAAACCTTGTTGGTTACCATGAATTTGCAAAATATTGCCCAAATGTCTTGTAATCCTGCCATGGGAGGTATTGCTAAAGGTCAAATAGTACGTGAAATTGACGCCCTTGGCGGCTACAGCGGAATCGTCAGCGACACCTCGGCGATACAATTTAAAATGCTTAATAAATCTAAAGGCCCTGCCATGTGGAGCCCAAGAGTACAAAGTGACCGTATGCGTTTTGCAGAAGATTGGCGAATTCTTTTGGAACAGACCCATAATTTAGATTTTTATCAAGAAATGGTAACCGGCTTACTGATCAAAGGTGAGCGTGTTGTAGGGGTAAAAACATCCTTAGGTTTAGAAATTAGAGGCAAAACCGTAGTGCTAACAAATGGTACTTTCTTAAATGGGCTTATTCATATAGGAGATAAGAATTTTGGAGGAGGTAGAGCAGGTGAGAAAGCCGCAACAGGAATCACCGAACAGCTTATTGACTTAGGATTTGATTCCGGACGAATGAAGACAGGCACGCCCCCTAGGGTTGATGGGCGCTCATTAGATTTTTCAAAAATGTCTGAGCAGCCCGGAGACACCAATCCGCAAAAGTTTTCTTATTTAGACACAACTACACCGCTCAAAAATCAGCGTTCATGCCACATGACCCATACAAGTGAACATGTCCACGATTTGTTAAGAGAAGGATTTGACAGGTCGCCCATGTTTAATGGAAGAATTCAAAGCATTGGCCCAAGGTATTGCCCGTCAATTGAAGATAAAATTAATCGCTTTTCGGAAAAAAATCGACATCAAATTTTTGTCGAGCCCGAAGGATGGAACACAGTTGAGTATTACATTAACGGGTTCTCAACCTCACTTCCAGAAGACATACAATACAAAGCGCTTAAAGCGGTAAAAGGATTTGAAAATGTACGTTTCTTTCGCCCCGGATATGCTATTGAGTATGATTACTTCCCCCCTACTCAACTAACATATTCTTTAGAAACAAAACTCATCAAAGGGTTGTTCTTTGCTGGTCAAATCAATGGCACAACGGGGTACGAAGAGGCTGCTTCACAGGGGCTTATGGCTGGGATTAATGCTTGCTTACAAGTTCAAAATAAGCCTCAGTTCATCTTGAGACGAGATGAAGCTTATATAGGGGTTTTGATAGATGACTTAATCACTAAGGGCACTGAGGAACCCTATAGGATGTTTACTTCGCGCGCAGAATACCGAACACTTCTGCGTCAAGACAATGCTGATTTGCGTCTTACGCCCAAGGGGTTTGAGTTGGGAATTGTAGATGAACACCGCTTGAAACTTATGGAGCGAAAACTAGAACAATCAAAAGATTTTATTTCCTTTTTTAGAAAGCAAAGTGTAAAACCCAACGAGGCTAATCCTGTTTTAGAAGCCAAAAACTCCTCTCCAATTAAGCAATCCGACAAGATGTTTAAGATATTTTCCAGACCCAATATTAGCATTGACGACATGCGAAAGTTTGATGCTGTTGAATCTTATATTTCTGCGCAAAACCTTGACAATGAAGTTATAGAACAAGCAGAGATTCAGATTAAATATTCAGGATATATTGAAAAAGAAAAAAACAACGCTGATAAGCTTACGCGTTTGGAGTATGTAAAAATCCCTAAAAATTTCGACTACTCACAGGTTAAATCTATGAGTTATGAGGCGCGCGAAAAACTTAACGCAGTACAGCCAACTACAGTAGCACAGGCCTCGCGTATTAGTGGAGTTTCTCCAAATGATATTTCTGTTTTGCTTGTTTTTCTCGGGCGTTAATCAGTATATTTTCTATTTTTGTTCCACGTGAAACACATGATCAAAAACAACACTTTATTTTTAAAAACAAAGGACTTTTCTGTAAGCGGAGAAGTTTTTGAGCTGCACCAAAATGATGCGTGTGACTTTTTAGAAACATTACCTAGGCCATTAAAACAAGATTTACCTTCTTATTATAATAGCAGTCAGTATGTATCTCACCAAACAAGCAAACGTAATTTATTTGATTGGGTTTATTTTTTGGTGCGCTGGCTTACACTCAAGAAAAAGATAAAATTAATTTCTAGGTTTTCTTTTGAGCGCCAAACACTTTTGGATTACGGTGCAGGTGTTGGCTATTTTGTTCGGTCAACTCGGAGCGCTGGCTGGGAAAGTATCGGTATCGAATCCTCTGTCGAGGCGCGTAAAGCGGCCAATTTAATTCTTCAGAACTCCATTTTTGACGAAAGTCATACAAAAAAATTAAAATCAAAAAGCCAATCTATTATTTCTCTTTGGCATGTTTTGGAACACCTTCCAGACTTCAAACAAAACATTAAAGAGTTTGATCGATTGTTATCACAAGACGGCCGACTGATAGTTGCTGTACCAAATTTTAAAAGCTATGATGCACAATATTTTAAGAATTTTTGGGCTGCTTATGATGTTCCTAGACATTTGTGGCATTTTTCACCTAAGTCTATTGTTCGTTTATTTTATGAATTTGGATTTGAATTAGAATCAACTCACCCCATGCGTTTTGATGCTTACTACGTAAGTCTATTGTCTACAAAATATAAATACGGAAAGATGAGCATTTCAAAAGCATTCTGGGTTGGTTTTCAATCAAACCTACGTGCAAAACGTTCAGGACACTATTCGTCATTGATTTATGTGTTCAAACGTAAAAAAAACCTAATTTAAGCCCCTCTGGCGGACGATATCAATTCTGACAACAAGATTTATAGCGCTAAAATTCTGTCTTGTTTAAAAGCTACTGAAATAATCAAAAAGCGATAACTTAAATAGATCAAAAAAACAAAAACAATAGATTTGTCTTATTGCTTTTATTTTTTATTTTTTATGAAGTAGTCTGGTAAGTTTTATGGATAAATCTGTCAGCACAATTTTTCCATTTGCATTTCGCTCAATGTGATAAATTGCGCTTTCAATTTCAGTACAAATGTGTTCAATATTTTGTGCATCGACAAAATGCGCAAACTTTTCTAATGAAAAAGTTTTGTCTGCAATTTCAAAATGAACCAAATCCAAAGCGCCATAATTTACCATCAGTGCTTGTCTAAAAAACTCCAAACTGTAGTTTAAAAATTGTTTTTCCATTTCTCGTCCTAACTTTGCAACCACCTCACTCCAGGACATGAGCTTGTTGATTGCTTTTTTATTAGACTTTGCTTGAAATGCGGTCCTAACCCATTCGATAAAAAGTTTTTCAAATTGAATTTTATCACCCTCTTGGTCAATAAGTTTTAGTGCAGTACTGAGGTTTCCTTCTGCACGATGAGCAATTTGCTTTGCAGACCCTTCATCAATATTTTGAAGCTGGATTAGTGCGTTTGTGATTTGCTGTTCCGAAAGCGGGTGTAAGTGAACAGATTGACATCTAGACTGGATTGTTTGCAAAAGCATATCCTCTTGTTCTGTAATGAGAATAATACACGTCTTTTCATTGGGCTCTTCAAACCATTTTAGTAGTTTATTAGCACAAGTAGAATTCATTTTTTCCGCATGCCAAATAATCAATACTTTGTTGCCACCTCCAAACGATTTCAATGCTAAGGTTTTGATAATAGCATGCGCCTCATCTCTCGTGATTAATCCTTGCTTATTCCCCGCATTAATCGCATCATACCAATCATTAAGTGTTCCGTATGCATTGTGTGTTACAAATTCCCTCCACTCTTTCATATAATCTTTGGAAATAAGAGTAGTGCTTGATTTTTCTTTTTTTACAACAGGAAAGAAAAAATGAATATCTGGATTTTCCAATGGATTGACTTTTTGTCCAGGATTTTCGGACTCAATCAAATATGAAGCATAGGCGATTGCTAAAGGCAATGCACCTAAACCATCTTTTCCAACAAAGAGTTGTGCATGAGGAGCACGACCAGACTGGATGTTTTGTTGTAGAAATGATTTCAGATGTTCTTGTCCAATTATATCCTCAAAAGTCATCTTACAAATATAATTTATTTAAACCAAAGAATGTGTTTTAACGTGTCTTCATCAAAAAATATTTTCGCTTTAATTTTTAAGAAATCCCATTTTATCCACTCTAAAGAAATATGTACCTTTGGGCTTTAAAAAATTTACATAACCAACCAAAAGATTACGATACATGAGCACATTGAAAGAGTTTAATTTTAAAAACCAAAAAGCACTTATTCGCGTTGACTTTAATGTTCCATTAGATGAGCATTTAAAAGTTACAGACGATACAAGAATTCAATCTGCAAAAAAGACAATTCTTAAAGTTTTGGAAGATGGTGGTAGCTGTATTTTAATGTCACATTTGGGGCGTCCTAAAGCAAATGAACCAGAATTTTCTTTAAAAAATATCGTTTCTACTTTGGAAGATATTTTAGGGGTAAGTGTTTTGTTTTCAACTAATTGTGTTGGTACTGAAACTGTTCAGATGGCAAAGGAATTACGGCCTGGACAAGTTTTGTTACTTGAAAATTTACGCTACCACAGTGAAGAAAAAGAAGGCAGTGTGTCGTTTGCAAAAGCGCTATCTGAACTTGGAGATATTTACATTAATGACGCTTTTGGAACAGCCCACAGAGCACATGCCTCTACCAGTGTAATTGCTCAATTTTTCCCACTAAAAAAATGTTTCGGTTTTCTTCTAGAACAAGAGATTATAAGCATTGATAAAGTCATGACGTCTGGAGAAAAACCAGTCTTAGCTATATTAGGCGGCGCCAAAGTATCTTCAAAAATCACAATCATTGAGAATATTTTAGACAAAGTCGATCATCTTATTATCGGTGGCGGTATGTCGTTTACATTCATAAAAGCACAAGGCGGATCTATTGGTGACTCTATTTGTGAAGACGATAAGATGGAATTAGCGCTGGAGATTTTAAAATCTGCTAAAGAAAAAAGTGTTCAAGTACACCTCCCTGTTGATGTTTTAGCAGCAGACGATTTTAGTAATTCTGCCAACACACAAGTAGTCGATATAGCAAGTATTCCAACCAATTGGCAAGGACTAGATTGTGGACCAAAAACCAAAGCCATTTTTCATGATGTTGTACAACAATGCAAAACAATTTTGTGGAACGGACCGTTGGGTGTTTTTGAGTTAGATACATTTTCTACAGGAACAAAAGCATTAGGAGATTCAATTGCAGAAGCTACGAAAAACGGAGCTTTTTCGTTAGTTGGTGGTGGAGATTCTGTAGCGGCAGTAAAGCAATTTGGTTTTGAAAACAAAGTAAGTTATGTAAGCACTGGAGGTGGTGCAATGCTAGAAAGCTTAGAAGGGAAAACCCTACCAGGGATTGCAGCAATTAATGAATAAACAACACTAAAAGATGCTCAGATTTTCGGCTTTTTTATTATTTATTTTATTAAATAGTACTTTTTCTATAGCACAAAATGCTAAAAAAGCCAACAATAGGATAAGCATTGATACTACCGCAATTGAACTCGAGGATTACAAATCTGCAGTGCTTTTTGACGCCGCACTTCAAGCAGAGTTTTTTGACGATACAGAACACAATTCTATATTCAATAACCCCAACGAAGACTTAACTCGCGCGGTTAACTCTTCTGAGCTAAATACAGACACATTAAAATCACGTCTTGAGCAACTTGATGCCAAAACCCCTTTTCATATTAGTTATAACCCGGCCTTAGAGACTATAATCAGAAAGAATCTTAAACAACGAAAGGATCTTTATGAGCAGCTGATGAAATTAAGCCAATATTATTTTCCACTTTTTGAAGAAGTTTTTGATAGTGAAGGTATTCCGCTGGAAATCAAATACTTATCCATTGTAGAGTCGGGGTTAAACCCCAAAGCTAAATCAAGAGTTGGCGCAACAGGTCTTTGGCAATTTATGTTTTCTACGGGGAAATATTATAATTTGGAAGTGAGCAGCTATGTAGACGAGCGCTCCGACCCTGTTCGATCAACAATTGCAGCAGCGCAGTACCTCAAGGCATTATTTAAAGTGTTTAAGGATTGGGATTTGGCATTGGCCGCCTATAATTCTGGTCCCGGCAATGTAACAAAAGCCATACGACGCTCTGGAGGGTATACAAATTATTGGAATATTCGTCCTTTTTTGCCGCGCGAAACAGCAGGATATTTGCCCGCCTTTCTGGCTACTATGTATCTTTTTGAGTATGCGGAACAGCACGGCTTTGATGTGCCAAGTCATCAAGATTCAATTACCAAAACAGATACTGTACATGTAAAAAATACGATTAGTTTAAAACAAGTAAGTGAAGTTATAAATGTGGATTTGAATACTTTAAAGTTTTTGAATCCTTCTTACAAACTTGGAATAGTACCTTTTATAAAAGACAAAAATTATGCCTTGAGACTGCCCTCAGAAGACGTTGGCCCATTTGTGAGTAACGAAGAGGCAATATACACTTATGCAAAAGAAGCATTTGATCAACGCGAAAAACCACTCCCAAAGTTTTTTAATTTAGATACTAAAATCAGATACAAAGTAAAGCCAGGCGACTATTTAGGAAAAATTGCCAATAAATTTGGTGTGCGTGTCAGTCAAATCAAACAATGGAACGGATTGCGCTCCGACCAACTCAAAGCAGGAAGCCGCCTTACAATTTTTACAAGAAATCCACAGCCCCAATCGCTTCAAAATCTTTCTAAAAGCAGCAAAAGATCAAACAATGAAGTTGTCTATGAGGTGCGACAAGGGGATTCTCTTTGGAGTATTTCAAAAAAATATTCTGATGTTTCTGTTGAAAATTTACAAAAATGGAACGGTATTAGTGGTGATGAACTAAAACCAGGAATGAAATTAATCATTTCTAAGTAAAATAACCCATAGTATGAGGGCACTAATAAAATTAATTATCATAAGCATGACTTTTTTGTCGTGTAAGGACGATACAGCCAAAAAAGTATATAAACCGGATTCTTCCGGAAATATAAACAATCTTTTGGTAGTTGTAGATAACGATTTATGGAACACAAGTGTAGGTGATGCCATCAGGAACCAAATTGGTGCAGAGGTGTATGGGCTACCACAAGTGGAGCCACAATTTGACTTGCGTCAAGTACCGCCAGTCGTTTTTTCAGATTTCGTTCGAATGAATAGAACAGTTCTAAAAATACAACACTCTAATGAAAGTGACATAAAATTTTACACTGATCCTTACGCATCTCCACAAAAAATGGCTGTTGTGAGCGGGCCTACACAACAAGCTTTGAAGGCATTAATAGAACAAAATGCCCCTAGAATAATCCAAGCATTTAAAAAGGTTGAATTAGAAGAAAAACAAAGACGGATAAAGAAATCATTGTTTAATTCAAGCGCATTAAAGGCCACTTTAGGGATCAACCTTAATCTCTCTTCTGTCTATAGAATTGCAAAGAAGGAAGACGATTTTTTTTGGATACGTCGCGACACAAAAACAGGCATCATAAGTTTGTTGGCCTACAGCGTTCCATTTCAAGATTTTGAGACGCTTGATTTGTTCTCACAGCGCGTTATTCAGTTAAGGGATTCGGTTGCCAAACAACACATACCAGGCCCAACGCAGGGGAATTTTATGACCACCGAAATGGCGTATACTCCATTTTCAAAGCTTACTGAAATAGCCGATACTAAGGTTTTGGAAACTAGGAGCTTGTGGAAAGTAGAAGGAGCATTTATGTCTGGGCCTTTTATCAATTATTCTTTTTTGGACCAAAAGAACAATAGAATACTAGTATTAGAGGGTTTTGTTTATGCACCTTCGGAAGCAAAAAGAGATTATATTTTTGAACTGGAATCTATTATCAAATCAATAACAATTCAATAAAAAAAACCCAGAAAAATCTGGGATATGCTTATTTTTTTTCTTCGTCTTTTTTATCGTCTTCGTCCTCTTGACTCGCTTTTTTAAATTCTTTTATTCCGCCACCTAAACCTCTCATAAGTTCAGGGATTTTTTTCCCACCAAAAAGTAAAAGTACAGCAAGAACGACAAGGACAATTTGCATTGGGCCAAAAGCCAAGGGTAGTATATTCAGATCCATAATAGTTGTATTTATAAAAGCAAAGTTAAGAATTATCAATTAATAAAAATACGAAATCAAAATATTAGTGATAGAGTTCTGTAGCAGTCGTACAATTTTTATTTAATTTTGTTGTGATGAAGTATTCAAAGACATCTGAAAAATCACGTAAAAAGAAATTAACCAAAAAGTTATTACACAAATACAGATTGGTTGTTCTGAACGAAGACACTTTTGAAGAACGTTTTGCCATGAAGCTGACACGACTCAACGTCTTTGTTTTTGGCTCTTTATTTGCACTCCTACTTATAGGATTTACAACGATTTTCATAGCATTTACTCCAATACGCGAGTATATTCCTGGGTACACCTCTCCAACGCTACAAAAGCAGGCCATTGCATTGGAACAAAGAACAGACTCTTTGCTAAGCGTAACAAGAATGAATGATCGCTACATGAAGTCTATCAAAGATGTATTGAGTGGAGAAGCGTCTTCAGCAACAATCAACAAGGACTCTATTTATGCCGAATTGGCAGCTGAAGTCGACCCCCAAGCCCTCAATCCCTCACGCGCAGATTCAATACTAAGAGAAAAAGTAGATAACGAAGACAAATACAATCTTTTTGAGTCTGCGAGATCAGTTAAAAATTTCGTTTTTTTCCCCCCAGTAAAAGGCACAGTAAGTGCTGGGTTTAACCTCGAAGCACAACATTATGCTGTGGATGTTGTTGTTCCAAAAAACACCCCTATCAAAGCTGCAGCCGACGGGCGAGTGATTTTAGCATCTTGGACATCAGATTCGGGGTATGTTATTGTCATTGATCACGGCAATCAATTACTTTCGGCATACAAACACAATTCTTCACTCACAAAAGAGCAAGGAGATTTTGTAAAAGCAAGAGAAGTCATAGCAATCTCAGGGTCTTCAGGAGAACTGAGTACAGGCCCCCATTTGCATTTTGAATTATGGAACGACGGCGACCCAATAGACCCTGCTGCATTTATAGATTTTTAGTATTAAAAAAATGACATCAATAAAATCCTTTTTTGCCAAGATATTTGCGGCACACATTTCTAAGAAAATTAGTCAGTGGGCCTCCAACCCTATTGAAACTCAACACAAAGTTTTTGAACATTTGATAGATTCAGCCAAAGACACCGCATTTGGGCGAGATCACCAATTTAGTACGATAAAAAGCCATGAAGATTTCGTAAAAAATGTCCCTGTTCGAGACTATGAACACCTTAAATTCTATGTTGACCAGGTGGTTGATGGCGCACCAAACATTTTATGGCCAGGAAAACCACTTTATTTTGCTAAAACATCAGGAACAACTTCTGGCGCTAAATACATTCCAATCACAGCACCTTCCATTAAAGCTCAAGTCGAAGCATCGCGGAATGCGATTTTGATGTACATCAACGAAACAGGGAATTCAGGATTTGTAGACGGGAAATGGATTTTTTTGCAAGGGAGTCCAGTTTTAAGCGAAAAAAATGGTATCAAACTCGGCCGTCTTTCGGGGATTTCAGCACATTATGTCCCGTCATATTTACTTAAAAATAGAATGCCAAGCTGGGAGACGAATTGTATTGACGATTGGGAAACCAAAGTTGATGCGATTGTCGAAGAAACACTTCAAGAAAATATGACAGCTATTGCTGGGATACCTTCTTGGGTTCAAATGTATTTTGAAAAACTCATAGAGCAAAAACAAGAAAAAGTAGGGGAAATTTTTAAGAATTTTAGTCTATTTATTTTTGGTGGCGTAAACTTTGAGCCGTACCGATCAAAATTTGAAAATTTAATCGGCAGAAAGGTCGATAGTGTAGAGCTTTATCCTGCCAGTGAAGGGTTTTTCGCCTTTCAAGACCGCCAAAATGAAAAGGGCATGTTATTGCAGTTAAATTCTGGCATTTTTTATGAATTCATTGAAGCAGACTCTTTTTTTGAGGATAACCCTAAACGAATAACATTGAAAGACGTACAAAAGGGTGTCAATTATGTTATTATCATCTCTACAAACGCAGGTCTTTGGGCTTATAATATTGGTGACACGGTACAATTCACATCACTTTCGCCATTCAGAATTATTGTAAGTGGACGCATCAAGCATTTTATCTCTGCTTTTGGAGAACATGTTATTGCAAAAGAAGTTGATCATGCACTCATCGAAGCAGTAAAGGCATCCGACGCTCAAGTGACGGAGTATACTGTTGCCCCACAAATTACACCAAAAGAAGGGCTGCCCTATCATGAATGGTTTATTGAATTTGAAAAAGAACCAAAAGATATGGTACAATTCATTCAACACATTGATGCAGCTCTTCAAGAACAAAACAGCTATTATAAAGACCTCATAAAAGGCAAAGTTTTACAACAACTTCAGATTACAAAAGTCAAGAAGGGTGGATTTAAAACATACATGAAAACTATAGGAAAATTAGGAGGGCAAAACAAAACACCACGCTTGTCCAATGATCGCAAGATTGCCGATAGTCTTGAAAGGCATAATCTCATCAAATAATGTATCTTTGCTCTTGATGATTACTAACTTAAAAAATGGCCTCAACCGTACTCGCGCGCAAGAAAGTTCGCACGCTATCGAGCGTATGTATATTACCATGCGTCACCTATTCAGTCGTGGATTTTACAAACCTATGGGCGTTTCAGGGACTTCATTACGTCAAGCACTTTTGTCTTTACGCCCCGAAATTTATGGGACCATTGCTGAAGAAAAAACAGAATTAGATGGGTTGTTGTACGTGGTTGATCGTTTACCTATTGGGATTGAGCAATGTAATCATATAAACCTCACAAGCGCCGAGGGCTTTGGAGGATCACATTTCGAAGTTATTATACCTGCCAAAAGGCGCCGGAATTGTTACCGCATTGATTTTGAGCAGATGAATATCGAAATTACTAGAGGACGTTCTGAGATTTATGATATTCTAACGCACCTTACATTTCTGTATATTGAATCGCACAAAATTGCCCATCAGGTACTTATTGGCGAAAAAGGAAAAACAACAAGAGATTGGCAAAAGCTTGAAGCCGCAATAAACACCAAGAAAAGTTTGAGTAAAAAAGATCGTGAAATTGCGGTCTCGCACACAGCAAATATTTTAGGGCGCACATTTGAAGAAATCATGTCTGTGTATGATGCTTTTGCAACAAAAAAGCAACCAGATCATTTTCTTCATTTGATTTATTGGCTTGGGAAGCGTGCTATTAGTGAGCTTCTAGACCAAGACAAAAGAATCATTACGTTTAGTCCTGTTTTAAGGGAACGCTTAGGACATCACATTCACGGAGAGCAGTGGGCCAATTCAATAAAGAATGTTTTGTTAGACAAAAAGCTTATCGACCGACCTATCCACATCATTTCTGCAAATCTGCATAGTGTCATGAATGCATTATATGCACCAAAAGCACTTAAAAAGTCAAACAAACAAGACAATGATATTTTTTCTATTTACGAACAATTGAGTGCGGATGAAAATAGCGCTATGCGCAATAAAATCAAGCAGTTAGCGTTAAAAGAAGGGATGATTTATATAGAAGATAGTTCGGGGACCAACATAGACGTTCAAGTGATTGACACGACAAAGATTGATTTTAAATATAATTCTTTTCTTTCCGAGGGTTCAAATCCGAAACATGCTCCGGTAATTATAGTCATGGATTATGCTTTTGGAGAACAGGCGTATGAAACCATAGACGAATTGCTCAAACCTTATAAAACAGACGCAAAAACCTATTTTTTAAATGTTGATTCTATTTCTGTGATGGGGAAAGCAGGGATTTTAGACGGATCTAAGGGGGACATCATGATTCCTTCGGCACATATTTTTGAGGGTACGGCGGATAATTATCCTTTTAAGAACGAATTGACACAACAAGATTTTAATGACCAGGATGTTGCTGTTTTTGAAGGTTCGATGGTGACTGTATTGGGGACTTCATTACAAAACAAGGAACTTTTACGGTTTTTTCATGAATCAACTTGGGATGTTATTGGCTTAGAAATGGAAGGCGTTCATTATCAAAAAGCGATACAATCGGCGTCCAAAATACGCAACAGTATTAAGCCAGATATCAAGGTGCGTTACGCGTATTATGCGAGCGATAATCCTTTGGAAACTGGAAGCACTTTGGCCTCAGGGGGTTTGGGACTTACTGGAGTTCGACCAACGTATGTCATCACGCATCAAATTTTAAAACAAATTTTAAACTAATACACCACAACAATGAGTACCAAAAACAATTCTCAACCTTCTGAAGAAGTCGATTTAGGACAACTTTTTAAAATGATTGGAAATGCATTCCAACGCTTATTTCAGTTTATTGGATCAATTTTTAATCAGTTGTTTTTAGCTTTTGTCCGGTTTGTTTTTTTCCTTAAAAAACGCGCTTTAATTTTTTTAATCGCTGCTGTTGCTGGACTTGCCCTTGGCATATATATGGACAAAACATCACCTCCAATATATAAGTCTTCCATAACGGTAAAACAAAATTATGCTACTGGTGAAAACTTGTACGGATCTATTAGTTATTACAACGGTCTATTAAAAGATGCTGATTATGGGGTTTTGGCTAGTGTGTTAGGAGTAAATGAAGAGATTTCAGAAAATATTGTTGGATTTGATGTAGATCCTGTAATCACGGATAATGATCGAGTTATTATGTTTGACCGGTACATTACTGGGTTGGATTCATTGGCGGCATCCAAAGTAGAATACGATGCCTTTATAGAAAACATAGAAGATTATAAGCACAGCAAGCAGCAAATCAGCATTAAATCTAAAACGAGAGCTAATTTCAAGGCGGTCTTTTCGAATATTGTTGAAAACATCAACAGCAATTCGTTTTTCAAAAATGAGCAAGCCAAAGATATTTTAGAATTGAAACAAAGCAAAGCTGCTTTAGAACAAGCGTTAGCTCAATCCGACTCACTTCAGCGCACCTACAAGCGTGTGCTTGAACAACAAATTGACGCAAAAACGAACTCTGAAATAGGAATAACATTTGAGGGCAATAATGATAAAGACAAAACACGTGAGTTTGATTTATATAAAAATGACATTGAATTGAGAAGAGAGCTTGTCAACATTAACCGAAAATTGAATGACAAAGCAAATATTATAGATTCAATTTCTAGTAAACAAGAGAGTGGGTATGTGGATAATACAAGACATCTTCTAGGGTTGAATTTAAAATCTAAGCATTATTACTTAGTGTTGTTTACATTTTTAAGCTTTATCGTTCTTATGGGGATTGAATTTTTAAAGTTTTTAGAACAATATAAACCTGAAGACTAGGATTTCCCCTATTAAAATTTTTAAATATGCAGGTATTCCAAAGCCCTTTAAAAGGATGTATTGTTTTAACACCTACTGTTTTTTCAGATGATCGAGGTTGTTTTTTTGAATCTTATAAAAAAGAAGTTTTAAATGAGGCATTGGGACAAGAAGTAAGTTTCGTCCAAGACAATGAGTCTTTTTCGTCAAAAGGGGTTTTGCGGGGGTTACATTTTCAAAAAGGAGCATTTGCACAAGCCAAGTTGGTGCGTGTTGTGCAGGGGAAAGTTTTGGATGTAGCCGTCGATTTGAGACCTGAGTCATCAACGCATGGGGCGTATTTCTCTGTTGAACTATCCGCTGAAAACAAAAAACAACTTTTTGTACCTCGTGGCTTTGCTCATGGGTTTGTGGTTTTAAGCGACACCGCCGTATTTTCATACAAATGTGATAATTATTATAACAAAGAATCTGAAAGTGGAATTATTTACAACGACCCTACGCTTAACATTGATTGGAAATTACCTAAAGACCAATTACAACTTTCAGAAAAAGACTTACAACTCCCAAAATTTACGGCTTTATGATTAAGATTTTAGTAACAG
>JAQWFW010000001.1 GCA_029238515.1 Flavobacteriaceae bacterium
TCCTGAAAGAACCTCGCCTTATAAATTCTATCAATACTGGTTAAATTCCAGTGACGAAGATGCTGAAAAATACATCAAAATCTTCACCTTTCTAGAGCAAGAAGAGATCAATTCTTTGATTGAAACGCATAAAGAACAACCTCATTTACGTCAATTGCACAAACGGTTAGCACAAGAAATTACAACTATGGTGCATGGTGCGGAAGATTGTGAAAATGCCGAAAAAGCATCCCAAACTTTATACAGTAAAGCATTCAAAGAAGATATTCAAACCTTAGACGAAACTACATTTCTAGATGTTTTTGAAGGCGTACCACAAGCCGATGTGTCCAAAGCTAAAATTCTAGAAGGATTAGATATGATCGCGGCACTTTCTGCCGAAACTGGCTTTTTGGCTTCCAATGGTGAAGCACGACGTGCCTTGAAAGAAAATTCAATTGCGGTCAACAAAGAAAAAGTTGGCGAGCAGTACACATTAAGCGCAACAGATTTAATCAACGATACCTATATCATTTTGAATCGTGGAAAGCGCAGTACGTTTATTATCCGCGCGGTTTAAAGCACCATCAAATTACATCCTCTAATATCGGATTGATCAAAACGTCCAAGCACTTCAAAGGTGCCATTTTCATGAATTTTTCCTAAATCTTGTGTCGCAATAAAGGCACAAGAATGGATATTGGCCAAATCAATAATGTTGATACCACCAGATTTACCTTTTGGAAGTATACTCAAAGCATCTTCAGGATCTCTAATGAGCACCTTCATCCAAGATGGTGTAGAAAACTGCCCTTCACCATTGGAATAGGCCTGTGATAAAAGTTCTGTCATCCCATATTCACTATGAATTGTGTTTACCCCAAATCTATTTTTTAAAATGGCATGTAATTCTGATTTAATCAATTCTTTTCGGCGGCCTTTCATGCCACCAGTTTCCATGATTATGGTATGTTTTAATTCAAATTGATGAAATTCAATCAAATCTAAAAGAGCATAGGACACACTAATAAGAAGTGTTTTTTGCCCTGACGCTTCAAGCTCCAGAAGGTTTTGCTTTAATGCGTTTAAATCATCCAAATAAAATCCACTTTTGGGGTGCTTGGATTCTTGAATCATATCCTCCACCATATAAACCAAAGACGAACCATCACGTTCCAAATAGGAGGGGAGAAGGGCCAAAACAGCATAATCTTCTATACGGCCATAAAAGTGCGCAAACCCTTTTTGAAAACTTGTTTTATAAAGGTTGAGGTCAGCCACATGGTGTTGGCTTACCACACTGCCAGAAGTCCCACTACTGGTAAACGTCTGTTGAATTTCTTTTTTTGTTGAAAGAACTTTATGGGTTTTAAAAAATTCTATAGGTAAAAAAGGAATATCTTCTAATTTTCGGACATCACTGGGGTGTTTGTACAAAAGATCACAAAAAGAACGGTATACTGGATTTTCTTCAAATTGAAATTTGAATAATTCAAGTGCTTTTTTGGTAAAAGCTACCTCGGAATTGATATCGAAAATTGATTTGTAGTCCATTATTGTTTAAATGCACTACAAAAATAGAGAAAATAAAAAGAGCGTTGCACAGGCAACGCTCTTTAAAAAATATTAAAAAAATTAATTATTGAACAATCAACTTTTTGGTCGTTGTGTTTTTATTTTGCGTAAGTTTTACCACATAAACACCGGCGTTCAAGTTAGATACATCCATACGCTCATTATTTACCGCAGTATTGATGACTTCTTTTCCAAGCAGGTCAAAAACTTGCGCTTGTACCGCACCCATTTGGTTGGATTTGATGGTAACAAATCCGCTAGTGGTGGGGTTGGGGTAGAGGTTGAATTCATAAAGATTATTGTCATGTGTTGACAATAAATTTGAAGAAGGATAAGGATTTGTAGAGTTGGAGTTTAAAGTACCGTCTAGTCCCCCTAATTGACTAAAGCTCCAATTAGTGATTATGAAAGTCGAACCATCTGGACCTGTACCTGAAGTTCTATAGGCCCAACCATCAGTATGTTCCCATTCAGGACATGCGCTTCCACTTGAATTGGGATCACAATCAATCGTTCCAAAAACATCAATCACTTGTCCATTTTCAAATAGCTCTATAGCATCATCACCATTGATACCAAGTGCCGCGTTTTCATATGCGTCTATGGTAGTGTTAAAAAATGTTTTAAAGTCTGCATTCTGCCCACTGGAAATAACGTATATTAAATCTCCTGCAGAAGCAGCTTCTTGTGGAAATGTAAACTCTTGTCCATCTGTACCTCCACCATTGTTGGCACTTCCTACTCCAAATATACTTAAATCAGGTATATTGCTGATTACTTGTAGTTCAATACCTTTGGGTGAACTGCCAGTTTGTACATCAAAAACCCCTATTATTTTCATCGCATTTGTTAATGGATTAGATACTAACCCACTAACAGCAACTGTCTTATCAGTGGCTCCAGTACTTGAAGCAGTAATTTCCCCAGAATAACTATTAGCAACCAAACCAGCGATTAATCTAACATACACTACAGTTGATGCCACGCTACCAGCGTTTTGAGTTAATGTGATGGCACTCGTAAAGCCTGCTCCAGATGAGAGAGAAATTTCGAAGTTAGTAGGTGCGGCTAAATTTATGTCTGAAGATAAACCACTTCCTTCAACAGTAAAGCTGTCTTGGTTCGATGGTCCATTGCCTACTTCATAATTTAAATTATCTACAGCACTACTTGTTGTGATTGTGGGTACTGCTCCTGATGAGAAAATTACATTATCAATAAATAATGCTTCGCTACCTGAATTAGAAGCAAACTCAACCACCAGTTGAACAGTGATATTATCTAAAAGTCCAGTTGTATTTCCTGTTATCCAAGCATCTTCAGTCATCAAATTGTCTATGTCAGAACCTTCAGTATTTATTATGGAAACTTCCGTGTTATTTGTTAAGTCTTTAACGTAAATTTTAATAAAGTCTGATAATTCATAACCAGTTGATTGAACGAAGTAATCTATGCTAACCTGGATGTTTGTGTATGAGGTTAAATCAACGGGATCAAATTCTAAAATCATTATCCCGTCTGTGTCAGAAAATTGGTATCCATGAGCACCATCAGTAAAACTACCTACTGTAGTAGTAAAGGATGTGACTCCAACATAATCTCCATCAGTTAAGCCAACATCTGGGGTGGAAAAAGGAACATATCGTGCATTGAAACCTAATTCTAAGGCACCTGCAACAGGGACGTAATCAACATCAGCTTCTCCAGAATTATTGACTAAATCGTGAGCAGCTATGGCATCTCCAGTATCAGTATATTGACCACCAGTGTTTGCTTCTTCAAAACTAGTGTATGCTACTGTTTGCCCAAAAGACAGGTTTAAAGCAAAAAAAGTAAAAAGTAAAAAGTAAAAGTGTTTCATTGTATTTTTTTTAAAAAGTATATTCAAATATAGCTTTTTTTAAGGATTTTTCAAAAGAAAATTCACTTAGCGATACCATTTAACAGAAATTTACATTTTACTTTGCAATAAATTAATGTATCCATAAAAAAGGGTAGGGCGTATTAAGGCATTGTCAATTTTTGGTGTAAGGATTGTCGTTTCGTCCCAGCCATTTCTTGTAAATTCTACGTTTAGCTTTGTGGTTTTTAGAGCAATAATGTTACCTTAGGTTTAAGTTAACGTTAATACTTGACTCATTTTTTTTAATTTGTATCATATTCAATATCTTTACAATGAATCTTAAAAAAAGAAATGAGTAATTCAAACGTTAAAATTCTTTTGGTTGATGATGAACCCGATATTTTGGAAATCATCAGTTACAACCTCTCGGCACAGGGCTACAACGTATCTACGGCCAACAACGGACTACAAGCCATAAAAAAAGCCAAAAAAGAACAACCTCACCTTATTATTTTAGATGTCATGATGCCTGAGATGGACGGCATTGAGGCCTGTGAGCACATCCGAAAAATTCCTGAGCTTCAACATACGCTCATCACCTTTCTTACAGCACGTGGTGAAGATTATTCTCAAGTTGCAGGTTTTGAAGCAGGTGCAGATGATTACATCACCAAACCCATTAAACCAAAAGTCTTGGTCAGCAAAATCAAATCGCTGCTTAGGCGATTAAATACAGCTCCAGAAAGCCCTTCAAAAGACCTTATAGAACTTGAAAACTTAATTATCGACAGAGAGGCCTACAAAATTGTTTTTGAAGGCGCCGATATCATTTTACCACGTAAAGAATTTGAATTGTTATATTTGTTGGCATCAAAACCTGGGAAAGTCTTCAAACGCGAAGATATCCTAGATAAAATTTGGGGGAATGAAGTGGTTGTTGGTGGAAGAACGATTGATGTTCATATCCGTAAGCTCCGCGAAAAATTGGGTGATAAACGCTTCAAAACCATAAAAGGCGTTGGGTATAAGTTTCAAAACAAATGAGTTCATCACTGAAAAAAACCTATAAATTTGCAGGCACTACAGCGCTGCTTTTGACGTTTTTTCTTACACTCTTTCTGAGTGTTTTTTTGTCTTACATTAATCAGTTCAACGGAAAACTCATTATTCTTAGTTCACTCTTTTGTTTTGTACTGTCTTTTATTCTGATTCAATACCGCGTCGATCGTTATATCTTCAAAAGAATTGAAAAAATTTATAAGGATGTCATCTTTTTAGAATCTGAAACAGGGCCAGTCAATAGCGTGCCTATT
>JAQWFW010000010.1 GCA_029238515.1 Flavobacteriaceae bacterium
TGATTCAGCAATGAAAATGGTTGCTGGTACTGCCAGATCTATGGGTATAACTGTAAAAGGTGGTGAAGCACCCAAATAAACTGTATTTGAAATGGCAAGATTAACAAAAAAACAAAAAGAAGCAGTAGCTAAAATAGATAAGAGCAAATTTTACTCTTTAAGTGAAGCCTCTGCTTTAGTAAAAGAAATATCAAATGCAAAATTTGATGCTTCTGTAGATATCGCTGTTCGTCTTGGGGTAGATCCCAAGAAGGCAAACCAAATGGTTAGAGGTGTTGTATCTCTTCCTCACGGTACAGGTAAAGACGTTAAAGTACTCGCACTTGTTACTCCTGACAAAGAGCAGGAAGCAAAAGATGCTGGTGCGGATTACGTAGGTCTAAACGAATACCTTGATAAAATTAAGGGGGGTTGGACTGACGTTGATGTTATTATTACCATGCCTAGCGTAATGGGAAAATTAGGCCCACTAGGTCGCGTATTGGGACCAAGAGGACTCATGCCTAACCCAAAGACTGGAACTGTAACAATGGATATTGCCAAAGCAGTATCTGAAGTTAAAGCAGGTAAAATAGATTTTAAAGTAGATAAATCTGGGATTATTCATGCAGCTATTGGAAAAGTTTCTTTTTCTGCAGACAAAATTGAAGGTAATGCCAAAGAATTATTATCCACTCTAATGAAACTGAAACCAACCGCATCCAAAGGAACCTATGTAAAAAGCATTTTTATGTCGAGTACCATGAGCCCTAGTATTGCAGTGGATTCTAAAGCAGTTAGTTAGGCGTTAAACATACATTATGACAAGAGAAGAAAAATCAAAAGTAATAAAGGAGTTAACTGCCCAATTAGCTGAAAGTTCAAATTTTTATTTGACCGATATTTCAGGACTAAATGCAGGAACAACTTCCGCACTACGACGTGCATGTTTCAAAGCAAACGTGCAATTATCTGTATTAAAGAACACCTTGCTCGAAAAAGCAATGGAAGCTTCAGACAAAGACTTTGGAGATTTACCAACAACATTAAAAGGTAATACTTCAGTTATGTATTCTGAAACTGGGAATGCCCCCGCAAAAGTAATCAAAGCTTTCCGTAAAAAATCTGAAAAGCCCTTTTTGAAAGGTGCTTACATAGAAGAAGCTGTTTACATTGGGGACGATCAATTGGACATGTTAGTAGACATCAAATCGAAAGAAGAACTCATTGGAGAAATCGTCGGATTGCTTCAATCGCCAGCCAAAAATGTGGTTTCGGCACTTCAGTCGAGTGGTGGTAAACTTTCAGGGATCATTAAAACTTTATCTCAAAAAGAGGGATAAACCTAAACGCGTACGCACTTACACAATTATAAATTATTATTAAAACACATTATTAAAACGATAGAAAAATGGCAGATTTAAAAGATTTCGCAGAACAATTAGTAAACTTAACAGTAAAAGAAGTAAACGAGCTTGCTACAATATTAAAAGATGAGTATGGCATTGAGCCTGCTGCCGCTGCAGTTGCAGTTGCTGCTGGTGGAGCTGCTGCCGGTGGTGATGCCGCTGAAGAGCAAACAGAATTTGATGTAATACTTAAAGCAGCAGGTGGTTCTAAACTTGCAGTTGTAAAACTCGTTAAAGAACTTACAGGTCTTGGCTTGAAAGAAGCTAAAGGTCTTGTAGATGACGCACCAAGTGCGATCAAAGAAGGTGTCTCTAAAGATGAAGCTGAAGGGCTTAAAAATTCTTTAGAAGAGGCTGGAGCAGAGGTTGAGCTTAAGTAAGCTTAACTTTTCCAAACTTAACGGTTTAGGTCACAGGACAAGACGTTCTGAGACCTAAACCCTTTTGTGTATAAAGACATATGCACCAATAAATTTATTTTTTAATCAATAATTCGTCCGTCGATGCTAGCAAAAAAAGCTGAAAGATTAAATTTCTCGTCTATTGTCAATAGAACAGAATATCCAGATTTCCTTGATATTCAAATAAAATCCTTCCAGGATTTTTTCCAGTTAGAAACAAAATCAGATGAAAGAGCCAATGAAGGGTTGTTCAACACCTTCATGGAAAACTTTCCAATAACAGACACCCGTAACCAATTTGTTTTAGAATTTTTAGATTACTTTGTAGATCCACCTCGATACTCCATCGAAGAATGTATCGAAAGAGGGTTGACCTACTCAGTACCCCTAAAAGCACGTCTAAAGCTGTATTGTACAGATCCAGAACACGAAGATTTTGAAACCATCGTTCAGGATGTTTATTTAGGAACAATTCCGTACATGACACCAAGCGGGACGTTTTGTATCAATGGTGCCGAACGTGTAGTAGTATCTCAGTTGCACAGATCACCAGGTGTATTCTTTGGTCAATCATTCCACGCCAACGGTACAAAATTGTATTCAGCACGTGTTATTCCATTCAAAGGATCATGGATTGAATTTGCTACAGACATCAACAGTGTAATGTACGCTTACATCGACCGTAAGAAAAAATTACCTGTAACAACACTCTTCAGAGCCATTGGTTTCGAACGCGATAAAGATATCCTCGAAATTTTTGACCTTGCAGAAGAAGTAAAAGTTTCTAAATCTGGGTTGAAAAAAGTCATTGGAAGAAAGCTTGCAGCTCGTGTACTTAATACATGGCACGAAGATTTCGTGGACGAAGACACTGGAGAAGTTGTTTCTATTGAAAGAAACGAAATTGTATTGGATAGAGATACAATTATTGATAAAGATAATTCACTTGAAATTCTAGAGTCTGGAACAAAAACCATTTTGCTCCACAAAGAAACTTCACAACAAGGTGATTATGCCATCATTCACAACACACTTCAGAAGGATCCAACAAACTCCGAGAAAGAAGCCGTAGAACACATCTACCGACAGTTGCGTAATGCAGAGCCGCCAGATGAAGAAACAGCTCGTGGAATCATCGACAAACTATTCTTTAGTGACCAACGCTACAACTTAGGTGAAGTTGGACGTTACAGAATGAACAAAAAACTCGGTCTTGATATTGGAATGGACAAGCAAGTCCTGACCAAAGAAGACATCATTACCATCATCAAATATCTGATAGAGTTGATCAACTCTAAAGCAGAAATCGATGATATCGATCACCTTTCAAACAGACGTGTACGAACTGTTGGAGAACAATTGTCTTCACAATTTGGCGTAGGTTTAGCACGTATGGCACGTACTATTCGTGAGCGTATGAATGTTCGTGACAATGAAGTCTTTACACCGATTGACTTAATCAATGCGAAGACCTTATCTTCTGTCATTAATTCATTTTTTGGAACCAATCAGTTGTCACAGTTTATGGATCAAACCAATCCATTGGCTGAAATCACACACAAGCGTCGATTATCGGCTCTTGGACCAGGCGGACTTTCTAGAGAGCGTGCTGGATTTGAGGTTCGTGACGTACACTACACCCACTACGGAAGATTATGTCCAATTGAAACTCCTGAAGGACCAAACATTGGTTTGATTTCTTCACTCTCTGTATATGCCAAAGTAAATTCAATGGGCTTCATTGAAACGCCATACAGAAAAGTTGAAAATGCAGTAGTAGACATCAAGGGTGCGCCTATTTATTTAAGCGCAGAGGAAGAAGAAGAAAAACTCATTGCACAGGCCAGTATTCCTGTAGATAAAAGTGGAAAAATTACACTAGATAAAGTTATCGCACGTCAAGAAGGAGATTTCCCCGTTGTTGAACCAACACAAGTCGATTACACAGACGTTGCACCAAACCAAATTTCATCCATTTCGGCTTCGCTTATTCCGTTCCTAGAACATGATGACGCTAACCGTGCCCTGATGGGATCAAACATGATGCGTCAAGCTGTGCCACTTCTTCGTCCAGAAGCTCC
Source organism: Flavobacteriaceae bacterium (assembly GCA_029238515.1). Taxonomy (GTDB): domain Bacteria; phylum Bacteroidota; class Bacteroidia; order Flavobacteriales; family Flavobacteriaceae; genus UBA3537. Next base: position 3,871 of record JAQWFW010000010.1, read on the forward strand.
TATTGTTGGAACTGGATTAGAACGTCAGGTTGCATCAGATTCTAGAGTATTGGTTAATGCAGAAGGTGATGGTGTGGTAGAATATGTAGATGCCGATAAAATTATCATCAAATACAACAGATCAGAAAACGAAAACCTAGTAAGTTTTGATTCTGACATGTATACATACCCATTAACTAAATTTAGAAAAACAAACCAAGGAACTTCAGTAAACCTTAAAGCCATTGTTCAAAAAGGCGACAAGGTCACCAAAGGTCAAGTACTTTGCGAGGGATATGCAACCCAAAACGGAGAACTTGCACTTGGGCGCAACATGAAAGTTGCATTTATGCCTTGGAAAGGATACAACTTCGAGGATGCGATTGTAATTTCAGAGAAAGTTGTTCGCGATGATATCTTTACATCGATTCACATTGACGAGTACTCTTTAGAAGTGCGCGACACCAAGTTGGGTAATGAAGAATTAACCAATGATATTCCAAACGTTTCTGAAGAAGCCACTAAAGATTTGGATGAAAACGGAATGATTCGCATTGGTGCAGAAATTAAGCCAGGCGATATTCTTATTGGAAAAATCACCCCAAAAGGGGAGTCTGATCCAACTCCAGAAGAAAAACTTTTACGTGCAATTTTTGGAGATAAAGCTGGAGATGTCAAAGATGCATCACTCAAAGCATCGCCATCATTGCATGGTGTAGTTATTGAGAAAAAATTGTTCTCAAGAGCAGTCAAAGACAAGCGTAAACGGGCTCAAGACAAAGAAGATATTTCTAAACTTGAAGATGCCTATGACCTGAAATTTGAAGATTTAAAATCTGTTTTAGTTCAAAAACTCTTTTCAATTGTAGGAGGAAAAACAGCACAAGGAATTTTCAATGACTTGGGTGAAGAGGTTTTCCCTAAAGGAAAAAAGTTTACTCTTAAAATGCTCAATGCTGTAGACGATTATGCACATTTAGTTGCTGGAAAATGGACTACGGATGCTGATTTGAATAAGCTCGTAAGAGACTTAATCCACAATTACAAGATTAAAGAGAACGACCTTCAAGGGTCACTTCGTAGAGAAAAATTCACCATCTCTGTTGGTGACGAACTACCAGCAGGAATCATCAAACTTGCAAAAGTATATATCGCCAAAAAGCGTAAGCTTAAAGTAGGTGATAAGATGGCTGGACGTCACGGAAACAAAGGTATTGTAGCGCGTATTGTACGTCACGAGGATATGCCATTCTTAGAAGATGGAACACCAGTAGATATCGTATTGAATCCACTAGGGGTACCATCGCGAATGAATATCGGTCAGATTTATGAAACTGTTCTTGGGTGGGCAGGTAAAAATCTTGGACGCACGTTTGCAACACCAATTTTTGATGGTGCAACTTTAGATCAAATCAATGAACTCACAGAAGAGGCAGGTATTCCACAATTCGGACATACTTACCTTTATGATGGAGGAACTGGTGACCGTTTCGACCAACCTGCAACGGTTGGTGTCATCTATATGCTAAAACTAGGGCATATGGTAGACGACAAGATGCACGCTCGTTCCATTGGACCGTATTCACTTATTACGCAACAACCTCTTGGTGGTAAAGCACAATTTGGTGGTCAGCGTTTTGGTGAAATGGAAGTTTGGGCTTTAGAAGCATACGGTGCTTCAAGCACACTTCGAGAAATCTTAACTGTAAAATCTGATGACGTTGTTGGTAGAGCCAAAACTTACGAAGCAATCGTAAAAGGTGAACCAATGCCAGAACCAGGATTACCAGAGTCGTTCAACGTATTGATGCACGAACTCAAAGGATTAGGATTAGACATCAGATTAGAGGAATAAAAACATTATCATATACCATAAAAAATGGCAAGAAAACAAGATAATACAACACAAAAGAAGTTCAACAAAATTTCCATTGGTCTCGCTTCGCCAGAGTCTATTTTAGCAGACTCAAGAGGAGAAGTTCTTAAACCAGAAACCATCAACTACAGAACCCACAAACCTGAACGTGACGGTTTGTTCTGTGAACGTATTTTTGGTCCTGTAAAAGACTACGAATGTGCTTGTGGAAAGTATAAACGTATTCGCTACAAAGGCATTATTTGTGACCGATGTGGTGTAGAGGTAACAGAGAAAAAAGTACGTCGTGAGCGTGTAGGCCACATCAACCTAGTTGTTCCTGTAGCACACATTTGGTACTTCCGTTCTTTACCAAACAAAATAGGATACCTTCTTGGGTTACCATCTAAGAAATTAGATATGATCATTTACTACGAACGTTACGTGGTGATTCAGCCAGGAACTGCTGTAAATGAAGAAGGTGAGCCCGTTAAGAAAATGGATTTCCTCATGGAAGAAGAGTACTTAAACATCGCCGAGGCACTTCCTCAAGAAAATCAGTACCTAGAAGATTCAGACCCTAACAAATTCATCGCAAAGATGGGGGCTGATTGTTTGATTGAATTGTTGTCGCGAATTAACTTAGAAGAATTATCTTTTGAATTGCGCCACAAAGCCAATACCGAGACATCCAAACAACGAAAAACAGAAGCATTAAAACGTCTTCAAGTTGTTGAAGCTTTAAAAGATGGTAATCAAAACCGTGAGAATAAACCAGAATGGATGATCATGAAAGCCATCCCCGTTATTCCACCAGAATTACGTCCATTGGTGCCGCTAGACGGTGGTCGATTTGCGACTTCAGATTTGAATGATCTGTACCGTCGTGTGATCATCAGAAACAATCGTTTGAAGCGTTTGGTCGAAATCAAAGCACCAGAAGTTATTTTAAGAAACGAGAAGCGTATGCTTCAAGAATCTGTAGATTCACTTTTTGATAATACTCGAAAATCATCGGCAGTAAAAACAGATTCTAACCGACCTCTAAAATCACTTTCAGATTCATTGAAAGGAAAGCAAGGTCGTTTCCGTCAAAACTTACTGGGTAAACGTGTCGATTATTCTGCACGTTCTGTAATTGTTGTTGGACCAGAATTAAAATTATTTGAATGTGGATTGCCAAAAAACATGGCAGCAGAATTGTACAAACCCTTCATTATCAGAAAACTGATTGAAAGAGGAATTGTAAAAACTGTAAAATCTGCGAAGAAAATTATAGACAAAAAAGAGCCAGTGGTTTGGGATATTTTGGAAAATGTTTTGAAAGGACATCCAGTACTCCTAAACCGTGCGCCAACCTTACACCGTTTGGGAATCCAAGCATTTCAGCCAAAACTAATCGAAGGAAAAGCAATTCAATTGCACCCACTCGTTTGTACAGCTTTTAATGCCGATTTTGATGGCGATCAAATGGCGGTACACTTACCACTTGGCCCAGAAGCTATTCTGGAAGCTCAATTGTTGATGCTTGCATCACACAATATTTTGAATCCAGCCAATGGTTCGCCAGTGACCGTACCTTCTCAAGATATGGTACTCGGTTTGTACTACATGACCAAGTTACGTAAGTCTACTAAAGAAGTAAAAATTAAGGGTGAAGGATTAACATTCTACTCGCCAGAAGAAGTCATCATCGCATACAACGAAAAACGCGTTGATTTGAACGCCCAAATACGTGTGCGTACCGAAGACTTCAATGCCGAAGGTGAACTTGCAACTCAAATTATTGAGACCACTGTAGGTCGCGTACTTTTTAATGAAAAAGTTCCCGCTGCTGCAGGATACATCAATGAAGTATTGACCAAAAAATCACTTCGTGACATTATTCACGGCATTCTGAAAGCAACTTCTGTTCCAGAAACAGCTGCATTCCTTGATGAAATTAAATCATTGGGATACAATTTTGCCTTTAAAGGTGGATTGTCGTTTAGTCTAGGTGATATCATTATTCCACAAGAAAAGCATGCAATGATCGATTCAGCAAATAAACAAGTTGATGGAATTATGGCCAACTACAACATGGGATTGATTACAAATAACGAACGCTACAATCAGGTGATTGATATTTGGACATCTACCAATGCCGAGCTTACAGAACTTTCTATGAAACGTATCCGTGAAGATCAGCAAGGATTCAATTCTGTGTATATGATGCTTGATTCTGGAGCTCGTGGATCTAAAGAACAAATTCGACAGTTGACCGGTATGCGTGGATTGATGGCCAAGCCAAAAAAATCTAATGCTGGTGGTGGAGAAATTATTGAAAACCCAATTCTTTCTAACTTTAAAGAAGGACTTTCAATTTTGGAATACTTTATCTCTACTCACGGTGCACGTAAAGGTCTTGCCGATACCGCACTTAAAACAGCCGATGCAGGGTACCTTACACGTCGATTGGTAGATGTTTCACAAGATGTTATCGTAAATTCTGATGACTGTGGAACTTTACGTGGAATTACTGTAACATCTCTGAAGAAAAACGAAGAAGTTGTAGAAAAACTAGAGGAGCGAATTGTAGGACGTACCTCATTGGATGATGTATATGATCCTATCACTGAAGAACTTCTTGTTGCTGCTGGTGATCATATCAATGAAGCAATTGCAAAGAAAATTGAAGCGTCACCAATAGATTCTATTGAAGTACGTTCTGCATTGACTTGTGAAGCCAAAACTGGTATTTGTGCCAAATGTTACGGAAGAAACCTTGCCACTGGAAAGATGGTACAAAAAGGTGAAGCTGTTGGTGTTGTTGCTGCACAATCTATTGGAGAACCAGGAACACAACTTACACTTCGTACATTCCACGTAGGAGGGATTGCAGGTAACATTTCTGAAGAAAACAACCTAGCTGTCAAGTTTGATGGTGTGGCTGAAATCGAAGATTTGAAAACCGTAAAAGGAAAAGATAACGAAGGAAACGACATAGATATCGTCATTTCTAGAACATCTGAAATTAAATTGGTTGATAAGAAAACAGGAATTGTACTCAGTACAAACAACATCCCTTACGGATCCACTATTTTTGTTAAAAATGGACAAAAACTGAAGAAAGGCACAGTTGTTTGTCAGTGGGATCCATACAACGGTGTGATTATTTCTGAATTCTCTGGTAAAGTTCGTTTTGAAAATATCGAACAAGGGGTGACTTATCAAGTAGAAATTGATGAGCAAACAGGTTTCCAAGAGAAAGTTATTTCTGAATCAAGAAACAAAAAACTCATTCCTACATTACATATCGAAGATGGAAAAGGCGGTGTGATTCGTTCGTACAACCTTCCAGTAGGTGCTCACCTTATGGTAGAAGACAACGAGAAAATCAACATTGGAAAGATTTTGGTTAAAATACCACGTAAATCCTCCAAAGCTGGTGATATTACAGGTGGTCTTCCACGTGTTACCGAATTATTCGAAGCACGTAACCCATCCAACCCAGCGGTTGTGAGTGAGATTGACGGTGTGGTTTCTTTTGGTAAAATCAAAAGAGGGAACCGAGAAATCATTATTGAATCTAAAACAGGTGACATCAAGAAATACTTAGTCAAACTTTCGAACCAGATTTTGGTACAAGAAAATGACTTTGTAAAAGCTGGAATGCCACTTTCTGATGGATCGGTAACACCAAACGACATCTTGAACATCAAAGGCCCATCGGCAGTACAACAATACCTAGTGAACGAAGTTCAAGAGGTGTACCGTTTGCAAGGGGTGAAAATCAACGACAAACACTTCGAAGTGGTTGTACGTCAGATGATGCGAAAAGTACGAATTGAAGATTCTGGAGATACAATCTTCTTAGAAAACCAATTGGTACACAAATCAGATTTTATCGATGAAAACGATGATATCTTTGGTAAGAAAGTGATCGAAGATGCTGGTGATTCTGCAACGCTTAAAGCGGGGCAAATTGTCACTGCACGTGAACTGAGAGATGAAAATTCAATTCTCAAAAGAGAAGACAAAACTCTAGTTTCTGCACGTGATGCACGTCCAGCGACGGCCACGCCAATTTTGCAAGGAATCACGCGTGCTTCGCTACAAACCAAATCATTCATTTCTGCAGCATCGTTCCAGGAAACTACAAAAGTCCTCAACGAAGCCGCTGTGAATGGTAAAGTAGACGCACTAGAAGGACTCAAAGAAAATGTTATTGTTGGACACAGAATTCCAGCAGGTACAGGACTTAGAGTTTATGACAACATGATTGTTGGGTCTAGTGAAGAACTAGAATCTTTGATGAAAGCCAAAGAAGAAAAACAAGAGTTTTAATATATAAGCTATGAGCGATTCAGAGAATAAACAAAAAGGCCAAATAAACATTGAGTTGGATGCATCAGTTGCCGAAGGCACCTATTCTAACTTAGCTATTATTAACCATTCTGTATCTGAGTTTGTGGTTGACTTTGTCAATATTATGCCAGGAATTCCGAAAAGCAAAGTGAAGTCAAGAATTATCTTGACGCCACAACATGCCAAACGACTTTCTAAGGCCTTGCAAGACAATGTCAAACGCTTTGAACAAGCCCATGGCGAAATTAAAGACTACGATAAGCCACCAGTGCCGCTTAATTTTGGGCCCACTGGTCAAGCATAACACAAAAAAATCCCACAAAACTGTGGGATTTTTTTTGTTTTGAACGGTCTCGTATAACCGCAGTTGTTAGTTATTATAGTTTGTTTTAGTCACTAAGTTTAGCAATTCCGTGTGGATCCTAGTCTGTGCTGAGCTTGTCGAAGCATAGTCGAATCCGCCGTAATTGCGGTTATACATTGTTGGCAATAGTTATTTTATTACGCTCAATATTGATTTTGCTAGTTTATATTGTCCTTTTTCGGTTGTCAATATTTCTCGGTCAGTTTCGTTCGTCAAATATCCAAGTTCAACCAAAGCAATAGGATATTCTACATTTTTTAGAAGATAAAAATCTGCTTTTTTGATTTCCACATTTCTGTCTTTGAAACTGTAAAATAATTTAAGAGCTAAATCTCCTGATTTTTCTTTTTGTTTGTTTTTATCGCTTACAAATATTTGCTTTCCATTTTCTTTTTGGTTATCCGTTGCGTTTGCATGCAAAGAGATAACAAAGTCTGGCTTTACACTGTTGATTTGATTAGCTCGATCACTTAATGATAAAAACTTATCCGAATCCCTCGATAAAATAATTACCACGTTTGAATTTTTATTCAACTCCTTGATTTTATTCGCAATATTAAGTGCGATTTCTTTTTCGTCAAATCCGTTCACTGTTGTTCCGTTGTCTTGTCCACCGTGACCTACATCAATCACAATTGTCTTTTTGTCAACATTCGTAAATGCTAATGTCATTGTTAAAAATGCTAATCCGATAAATTTCATTAGGTTTTTCATTGTTTTCTGTTTTTTGTTTATAATTATTGCTAACGGTCTCCGGCTATGCGTAGTTACGTTGGTTAGCGAGAACAGCGCCATTAGTTATATTTTTTGTTGTAGCCAGTATTCATATTATTTATTGTTCGTTCCAAATTTTCTATATTTTCTTAAAAAATAAATCAAAACCCCTATGAAAATCAGTTGTGCAATCATATGAGTGATTCCTAAAATTGGTTCGTTGTTTATTATGTACGGTCTTAATTTCGGTATATGTAAAAACGCTTCGTTGATTGCTCCACCAACTAATAAATAATAGCTAATTACCATACTTATTATGTGAACTTTTAACCAGTGTTTATGCTTTTGTCTTATTGCTACTATCCCAGGAATAATTACAATCAAACAAGCAATTGCTAAATAATGTGGGAAAAACCATTTCCCAAATGCATTCACAATTGCGAGTGCTGTCAAATTGTTAATCAACATTGCATAAAAATACCATAAGCCCATTTTTTTGTGCTTAGCATTACCCTTAATTCCAAACAGAACTATTGATCCAAATATTAGGGATAAAGTTGCCGTAATGGTATGAGTCCAACTTATTACTTCTTTTAATACTTCCATATTAGTTTAATTTATTGGCTACACTTGTACGTAAACGCACCCTTTCGGTAAACTCAAGGATAGCGTTCATTTCTTTTATATTTTGGCTCTTACGGTCTATTGTTTGCCAATAAACATTTGGTATAGATCGTAGGTTTGTTCATCATTTTGAAGAATTAGACGGGGCTCTAAATCTGTTATAAAATTAGAATAAAAATTAAAAAAAACAAAAAATTTAACTGTTCAACACACTTTGTTTAACCTGTTGGATATAGCTTTAGACAAAATAAGGGCTTCTGCACAGTTAGGGATTTTTACCGCTCAAATATCAGTATCCAATTCGACAAGCTCGCTGTATGCTCGTAGGGAAAATTATAATTTTTAAAATTCCGAAGTCAAATGAAATTTGATGGAAGGGTATTTCTGTTCGGTCATTTGTAACGAAAATTTGGAATCGGCCAAAAAGACCAATTGGCCTTGTTTGTCCTTGGCCAAAAAGCGTTGTTTGACGCGTTTAAATTCTTTAAATTCTTCGTTCTTTTCGTCTTGGGGTTCTACCCAAGCAGCTTTGTGGACATTCAAGTTTTCATAACTGCATTTGGCGCCATATTCGTGCTCCAGTCGGTATTGAATCACTTCATATTGTAGTGCGCCAACCGTACCAATCACTTTTCTGCCATTGAGATCGAGGGTAAAAAGCTGTGCTACACCTTCATCCATGAGTTGGTCTATGCCTTTGTAGAGTTGTTTGGATTTCATAGGATCAGCATTGTTGATGTACCTGAAATGCTCAGGAGAAAAGCTAGGAATGCCTTTATAATTTAAAACTTCCCCTTCGGTGAGTGTGTCTCCAATTTTGAAATTTCCTGTATCGTGAAGCCCTACAATATCTCCAGGGTAGGAGGTGTCTACAATTTCTTTTTTCTCTGCAAAAAAGGCATTGGGGCTAGAGAATTTTAGTTTTTTATTGTGTCGTACATGCAAGTATGGCGTATTGCGTTTAAATGTTCCTGATACAATTTTTATAAAAGCCAACCGATCGCGGTGCTTGGGATCCATATTGGCATGAATTTTAAATACAAATCCAGAAAACTTATCTTCATCCGGAGCAACCAAGCGTTCTTCACTTGCTTTTGGACGAGGAGTTGGTGCTATAGCAATAAAACAATCCAACAATTCTTTTACTCCAAAATTGTTCAAAGCAGAGCCAAAAAATACGGGTTGCAGTTTGCCTTCCAAATACGCATTCTTCTCAAATTCTGGATAAATTCCCTGAACAAGTTCAATTTCTTCTCGAAGAACTTCGGCTGCAGTATCACCGACAAGAGTGTTTAATTTGCTGTCCGCTAAGTCTGAAATCTCTACAGTATCTTCAATATTTTTTTTGCTGTCGCCAGTAAACAGATTTATGTTGTGCTCCCACAGGTTATAGATGCCTTTAAAATCATAGCCCATACCAATAGGAAAACTTAGTGTAGTAACTTTTAATCCTAATTTTTGTTCTACTTCATCCAACAAATCAAAAGCGTCTTTTCCTTCACGATCCATTTTATTGATGAATACAATGATTGGAATCTTCCTCATGCGGCACACTTGTACCAATTTTTCTGTTTGTTCCTCTACACCTTTAGCGACATCAATCACCACAATCACACTGTCTACAGCAGTGAGTGTACGGAAGGTGTCTTCGGCAAAATCTTTGTGCCCAGGAGTGTCTAAAATATTGATTTTGATGTCTTTGTACTCAAAGGCCAAAACCGAAGTTGCCACAGAAATTCCACGCTGACGTTCGATTTCCATAAAGTCACTCGTCGCTCCTTTTTTGATTTTATTGCTTTTTACAGCCCCAGCTTCTTGAATAGCACCTCCAAACAGCAGTAGTTTTTCTGTTAAGGTAGTTTTACCTGCATCTGGGTGAGATACAATTCCAAAAGTACGACGGCGCTGAATTTCGCTTTTAAAAGACATTGAAAAATAAATTTTGGCAAAGATACTATTATTCAATCAAGAACTGTTGCTCTTTGTGGGGTTTATGACCATTCAAAAATAAAGGGAAGGAATTATATTTTAGCAATTAATTAATATAATATCATAAATTAGTTGATAATTTAGCAATATGATTGAAGAGCAAGTGATATTGGTTAACGAACATGACGAACAAATTGGGTTAATGCCCAAAATGGAAGCGCACGAAAAAGCGGTATTGCACCGTGCCTTTTCGGTCTTTATTTTCAATGCCAAAAGCGAACTCATGCTGCAACAACGTGCAGCACACAAATACCACTCACCATTGTTATGGACCAATACATGTTGTAGTCATCAGCGTGATGGCGATTCCAATATTGAAGCTGGAACACGACGTTTGCAAGAAGAAATGGGATTTACCACAGCACTCAAAGAAACCACATCGTTTATATATAAAGCTCCCTTTGATAATGGTCTGACCGAGCATGAATTGGATCATGTTTTAATTGGATACTATGAAGATGATCCCATCATCAATACAGACGAAGTTGAAGATTGGAAATGGATGCCATTAGAGGAGGTGAAACAAGATATTGGTGTGCAACCTGAATTGTATACAGCTTGGTTTAAAATCATTTTTGAAAAATTTTACAATCATTTAAATACAAAATCATGAATGTAACCGTAAGCCGACGCGCCCATTTTAATGCCGCCCATAGATTGCACAGACCAGATTGGAGTGCTGAAAAAAACGATGCCATTTTTGGCAAATGCAACAACCCCAATTTTCATGGGCACAATTACGAATTGATTGTCAGTGTTACGGGAAAAATTGACCCAGAAACAGGTTATGTTGTAGATGTAAAAATTTTAAAAGATTTTATCAAATCAGAAATAGAAGATGCTTTTGATCATAAAAATCTGAATCTTGATGTCCCTGAATTCAAAAACCTAAATCCTACTGCCGAAAACATTGTTGTCGTTATATACGATAAACTAAAAGCTGTATTAGATACTCATTTGGCATTGGAAGTTACACTGTATGAAACGCCTAGAAATTTTGTATCCTATTCTGGAAAATAATTTATGTCACTATACCCACTTAAATTCAAACCCATACTGAAAGATAAGATTTGGGGCGGCCAAAAACTAAGCAATTTCTTGAACAAATCTACAGATTCAGATATGGCTGGCGAGAGCTGGGAACTGAGCGATGTAGAGGGTGACACTTCTTTGGTTGCCAATGGAAATCTTTCTGGAACTTCACTGAAAACGCTCATGGAACAGTATAAAGCAGATTTGGTTGGGGAAAAAGTTTATACTCAATTTGGGTCAAAATTTCCTTTACTCATCAAATATATTGACGCCAAAAAAGATTTATCTGTACAATTGCATCCCAATGATGCCTTAGCCAAAGAACGTCATCAAAGTTTTGGTAAAACAGAGATGTGGTACGTCATGCAAGCTGATGAAGGATCAAATTTAATCATTGATTTTAATCAACCCATGACGGCAGCGCTTTACAAAAAGCATTTGAATTCGAAAACTCTTACGTCTATTTTGAATTTTGAAACCGTGACTACCGGCGATACGTTTTTTATTGAAGTTGGCCGTGTTCATGCTATTGGGGCAGGTGTGCTTCTGGCCGAAATTCAGCAAACTAGCGACATCACTTATCGTGTTTACGATTGGGATCGTACAGATGCTGAGGGCAACATGCGCGAATTACACAACGATTTGGCCATGGATGCCATAGATTTCGATATGCCAGATGATTTTAAGGTGTCTTATGATGCAACAAAAAACACATCGGAACAACTGGTCTCTTGTCCGTATTTTACGACCAATGTTCTCGATGTTGAGGGTTCAATTTCAAAACAAAACATTCAAGATTCATTCATGATCTATATGGCTGTTGATGGCGATGCTGTTTTCGAAGTTGACGGAAAAGCAACAAAATTGTCTTTTGGCGAAACGATTCTAATACCAGCATCGATAAAAGATTTTAAAATCACTGCGCCAAATGCTCGATTATTGGAGGTTTATATTTAAAAATGATGTAATTTTGTAAAAAATTAAACGAATTCAATTATGGCTAACGTTAGAAATTTAAAAAAAGATATCAATTATGTTTTAGGAGACATTATTGAAGCAGTTTACATTTGGGAATCTGCAAATCCTGATAAAGACAGAAAAAAGAGTGATGCTATAATCGATGAAGCAATTGCTACTTTTGACGATCTTATCGAAAAAGTAAATGCCAAAGACGTTGAAAATCACAATACACATTTCAAAGGTATTGCAGCCGAACTAGAAACTAAAGGCCGCGCCATGATTGAGAAAATCAACGCCCTTTAATTAGTAGTTATCCTCAGACTTTATTTTTTCCAAGTAATCTTTTAGAATTACACCATACTTTGATGTAGCAATTCTTGGAGTCAAGCTTTTGTATATAGTATCTAGAAAAGTTGAATTTACATCATATACATCAGATAAGGCAATATATGGCGCAACCTCATTGTCTTTGTTGTTGATGGCGTAATTAATGCTATACAAATATTGCCTTTTTAGATTAGCTTTCATTTCCTTTTTTGCAGAACTTGCTTCTTTTTCTTTTCCTAACCGCTGCGCATTTAATGACACTTCCAACAATCCGAGTTGTTTGATTTTAAAGCGCTCCAAATTATCGCGGTATTGTTTCAGAATTTTTTGTTGTGTACTGCCCTCAATTTTTGCATCATAAACAAATCGTTTTAGTGTGGTATGGATTGACGTGATGCCTGTATCAGCAAAAAATTGTACCCGATCAGCATCTATAGATTTTGATAAACTTAAATAAAGTACTTCGGGTTCATCAAGTTGACATCCCAATTGAAAGCTTTGTTCGCCTTTGACAGATAATGAATCTATAGTACTGTAAGTGGTATCTTGAAATTTCTGCAAGTATACTGTTCCTTTTTTTAGTCCTTTTATAGTCACCGAAATAGTGTTATTTTGTTTGGGTTTGTTGTCACAAGCGACGATAGAAAGTAGGGCAATAAGGATAAAATATTTTTTCATGTATATTTTTGATTTGAAAATTGATGAATCTAAGGAGTTCCTGAAGCCAACGCCATAAGTATGGTACATCCTATGGCGGCAATTGTACCAATAGCATAACCAAATACAGCCAAAAGTACACCAACGGTCGCCAATGATGGATGAAAAGCAGAGGCCACAATAGGCGCAGAAGCGGCACCACCTACATTGGCTTGACTTCCTACAGCGAGGAAAAAATATGGTGCTTTTATAAGTTTTGCGACAACGATAAGCAACAACGCATGAATACTCATCCATACTACCCCTATAGCAATAAGACCTGTATTGTCGAAAATGAGTTTTAAATCCATTTTCATTCCAATGGTAGCCACTAAAATATAAATGAGGACGCTGCCAAATTTGCTCGCTCCAGCCCCTTCATAATTTTTTGCTTTTGTAAATGAAAGTCCAATAGCAACAAGCGTTGAAATACTAATCATCCAGAAAAAAGATGAGCCCAAAAATGTAAATATATTTTTTGAAGTTTCTGATTCAATTTCTGAAACTATGTTCTCGAAAAATGGCGCTAAATATCCAGCACACAAATGTGCTAAACTTACTGTTCCGAAAGCAATTCCAAGCATAATCATTAGGTCTGTAAGACTTGGATTTTTCTTCACACTTTCTGTGAATGACGACACTTTTTCTTTAAGTTCTTCGATGGCTGTAGTATCGGCTTTTAGCCATGTATTGATGCGTTTTCTTTTGCCAATACCAATCAACAATAGAGCCATCCAAATGTTTGCTACTACAATATCTACAAATACCATACCTCCATAGAGTTTAGGGTTGTATCCGTAGATTTCGAGCATAGCTGTTTGGTTTGCACCTCCACCAATCCAACTACCAGCAAGAGTAGACAATCCTCGCCAAACGGCATCTGGTCCAATACCGCCAACAGTTTCTGGAGAAATCATAGCGATAAGTAAAATTGCAATTGGCCCCCCAATTACGATCCCTAATGTTCCCGTAAAAAACATGATGAGTGCTTTCCACCCCAGATTAAATACGGCCTTTAAATCTATACTTAAAGTCATGAGTACAAGTGCGGCTGGTAGCAAATAGCGGCTGGCCACATAGTACAAGTTGCTGTGTTCACTTACAACAGTTCCCGAAGTGGTGATACGCTCCCAATCAGGAGCAATCCACCCCAATGTAGTAAATACTGCAGGAAGCATATAAGCCATAAAAAGTCCTGGAACTATCTTATAAAATTTGTGCCAAAAACCCGATGTTTTGGCTTCTGTGTAAAAAATAAAAGCAAGCGCCAACATAAGTAAACCAAAGACAATAGTATCATTTGTAAAAAGAGGTGTGGTGTTGGTCATCGTTCTGATTTTTTAGAGATTATATATTTACTCTTGACAAATATAAACATTATGCATTATAATTTATTTTTGGCACGGATATTGTATAATATTTTAAATATTATTTAATTTTTTTGTTAGTAATATATATTTTGGTTGGTTAGTGGTTAAAGCATCATTTTTTAATGATGCTTTTTCCTTTTTGTGAAAGTATTGTTAAACATAGTATTAATCTTAACTATTGGTTTTATGTTTATACTATAAAGATTGTATTTTGAATACACTTTGGTTGGTTAGTAATAAAAGCACTGTTCTTGCGGTGCTTTTTTTATTACAAAGCATTTATAAAATCTAACATACTACGGCTAACTTCCTCAGGAATTTGTAATGTAGTTGTATTGTATGATTTCATGTTTTCCAAATCATCTCCTTCTATTTTCACCAAAACATGATTCATATTTTTTACAATAAGTAATGTTCCGTTTTGTGCTGCTTCAAAAAGCAATTGTGCTTCTTCGATGCTTACTTGCAAATCCTTATCCCCACTGATGATAAGGGTAGGTATTTCCTGTTTTTTCATCAATTCAACAGGGTTATATTGCATCCAATTAGCCATAAATGGCTGTATTTCTAAATTAAAAATGGCTGCCAGTGGCATTGGATAATCTTTGGTAGTTTTGCCTGCTTTGAGCGTAGCCAAAACACGCTTACTGTCTTCCAAAAGCATTGGTGCTGTTTTTGAAATTTGCTCTTCAAGAATCCGATCAATTGGTTTTCCTGCACCTGCCAATGAGATAAATGCTGAAGCACCTTGTTCAAGTGCCAACAAACCGACCAAACTTCCCTGGCTATGCCCAGCAACAATAATCGTTTCATATTTAGATTTGAAAAAATCAATAGTTGATTTTGCATCTGTAACAAAATCATCAAAAGAGATGTTTTTGTCGATAGTTCGAGTACGAATTTGTTTTACGATCCTTTTGTCGTACCGGAATGTTGCAATCCCACTATTGGATAAGGAAACAGCTATTTTTTTTAGCATATCATTTTTCATGAATGATTGGTTGCCATCACGATCTGTGGGGCCTGAGCCAGCGATAAAAATAACCAATGGAGTTGTTTCAGACCCTAGTGGAGTCAATAATGTACCTTCAATGTGTTGATTCACAACAAGTTCTGTTGCAGTGAAATTCTGTCCTAAAACAGGCATTGAACAGAGCAGACCAAAAATCAGTGATTTGAAGAAGTTTTTCATGATATTTTATTTTATAATTCGAAATGTGAGGTTGATGCGTTCTCCAATATTTTTTTTAGTTTTTGGGATTTGATGAAGCCAGTGGTGTTGCGTAGGACCACTCATGACCAATAGACTTCCATGTGTCAAATTTAGTTTTAATTTTTGAGTCTTGTCTGTACGGTGTTTCATATGGAAAAAGCGATCGGCACCTAAGCTTACAGATGCTATAATTGGGTTTTTACCCAATTCTTTTTCATTGTCGGCATGCCAGCCATTGCTGTCTTGTCCATTGCGGTACAAGTTGAGCAAGCACGTTGTAAATGTTTGGTTTATCTTCTTTTCAATTTTTGATTTAATTTCTAAAAGTATAGGAGAAAATGGGGTTGGATACATTGTTATGTTGGAGTAGCTATAAGGGTTTTTATTATTGGCAAAAAGCGCTGTAAGTCGTGGCTGATCATACACTTTACCAAAGACTTTGATACGGTCTTGCTGCCAATCTGTTTCTTTACGCAATACATTAAAATAAGTAGTTGCTTCGTCGATAGTTAAAAAATTTTTATCGTACAAAATTTCAGCATCTTTCAAAGCAATAGCCCCATTATTTTGAACTCCAAAAAGCATCGTTTTTTTTTTCTAAATTAGCATAAGTTCTGAATTCATGCAACAAAAAACATATACCTTCATATTAACGCTTTTATTTTCGACTTTATTTTTTGCTCAAGCTCCACTACCTGAAGGATTTAGCGATGTAAAAAAGTTGATTCCAGATTTAGAAATAGACTTGCGCTATGCGCAGAATAACAATTTTGTAGGCCAAAAAGTAGATGGATACCATTCAGAAGTAGCTATTCTAAGCACTGCAGCTGCACGCGCTTTGATGGCTGTTCAAGAGGAGTTGACACCCTACGGCTTAGGTCTAAAATTCTTTGATGGCTATCGCCCACAACGTGCTGTAAACCATTTTGTGCGCTGGGCAAAGGACACTCAGGACACATTGATGAAGGCACAATTTTATCCAAATATTAGAAAATCTCAATTGTTCAAAGAACAATATATTGCAACTCGATCTGGGCACAATAGGGGTAGTTCTATAGATTTGACTATTATCGATTTCAATACATGTACGGCATTGGACATGGGTAGTCCTTATGATTTTTTTGGTGAAATTTCGCATTTGAACTATAAAAATTTAACAACTGAACAGCTTTCCAATAGAAAATTGCTAAATACCCTCATGGTCAAACATGGTTTTAGGGCTTATGCTCAGGAATGGTGGCATTTCACTTTTAATAATGAACCATTTCCCAATACTTATTTTGATTTTGTTGTGGAATAAAAAAAGGGCGACTAATTAAAATCACCCTTTTTTGTCTTATATCCGTTTAGATTTATTTAATCATCTCATAACTTCTTTTAATGAAGTTTGTTAGGGCTTCCCCTTTGAGAAGACCTTGCGAAAGCTGCGCCAAATCTAAACTTTGATTAATTAAACGTTCTCGTTTTTTAGCTGTTTTAGTGTTTAGAATTTCATTCACCAAATCAGAATTTGTGTTTACGACAAGGTTATACATTTCAGGCATATTACCCATTCCAAACATACCACCTCCGCCGGTCTGTTGCATCTCTTTCATGCGGCGCATAAATTCTGGTTGCGTAATCATAAATGGCGCTGCACTGCTGTCCATAGCTTCAAGCTGAACGATGAATTTCTCAGACGAAATAACTTCTTTTAGTTGTTCGTCTAACTTCGTTTTTTCATCTTCATTCAGTTTAGAAATTGTGTTTTCTTCCTTTTGAATCAATTTATCTACATGATCTGAATCTACACGCACAAAAGAAATATTTTCTTTAGTGCCTTCTAATTTTTGAATCAAATGTGCTACTATTGGAGAGTCTAATAACAATACTTCATAACCTTTTGCTTTTGCTGCTTCAATATAACTGTGCTGTTCTTCAGCATTTGAAGCGTATAAAATCACCAATTTATCATCCTTATCCGTTTGTTTTGCTTTGATTTTGTTGTACAGCTCTTCGTAGGTATAAAATGTGCCATCTACTGTTGGATAAAGTGCAAATGCTTCTGATTTTTCGAAGAATTTTTCTTCGGAAAGCATTCCGTATTCAATCACAATTTTGATATCATTCCACTTAGCTTCAAAGTCTTCTCGATTGTTGTTGAACAATGATTTCAGCTTGTCAGCTACTTTTTTGGTGATGTAAGATGATATTTTTTTTACCGCACCATCAGCTTGAAGATAAGATCGCGATACATTCAATGGAATGTCTGGAGAATCAATGACTCCACGCAACATCGTAAGAAATTCGGGCACAATACCTTCTACATTATCCGTCACAAATACTTGATTTTGATACAGTTGGATGCGATCTTTTTGGATATTCATGTCATTGGACATCTTTGGAAAATATAAGATTCCCGTCAAATTGAACGGATAATCTACATTCAAATGAATGTTGAATAAAGGTTCTTCAAATTGCATGGGGTACAATTCTCTGTAAAACCCTTTGTAGTCCTCGTCTTTAAGATCAGATGGTGTTTTGGTCCACGCTGGATTTGGATTGTTGATGATGTTGTCAACGGTAATTTTGCGATGGGGTTCAGTAGTTTCTTTACCGTCTTTATCCGTTGTTGTTTTTGGCTTATGCTCAGGGTCGTTGATTTCTTTTGTGCCAAATTTAATGGGGATAGGCATAAACTTGTTGTACTTGTTCAACAGTTCTGTTATGCGTTGGTCTTCCAAAAATTCAGTAGAGTCTTCAGCAATGTGCAGAATGATTTCCGTCCCTCGTTCTTTTTTGTTAGAGGATTCCAAACTATATTCTGGGCTACCATCACAAACCCAATGTGCTGCTGCTTCATCTTTGTATGATTTTGTAATGATTTCTACTTTTTCGGCGACCATAAAGGCAGAGTAAAATCCAAGTCCAAAATGACCTATAATTCCAGCATCCTCAACTTTATCTTTGTATTTGTCCAAAAACTCTTCAGCACCAGAAAAGGCAACTTCATTGATGTATTTTTGAACTTCATCAGCTGTCATACCAATACCTTGATCGATAAGGTGTAGTTTTTTTCCTTCTTTATCTATTTTAACTTCAATTTTTGGTGTGCCATATTCTACTTTGGCTTCTCCAATATTGGTTAAATGTTTTAGTTTTAGGGTGGCATCTGTTGCATTACTGATCAATTCGCGCAGAAAGATTTCATGATCGCTGTACAGAAACTTTTTAATTAGCGGAAAAATATTTTCAACGGATACATTAATTGTTCCTTTGCTCATAGTTTATTTTTATTTTTATTGATTTATAGTGTTAAACTTATGTCAAAAAGAGTACCATTTTTCAAAATGTGACAAACTGACATTTTATAAAGTTTATATTTGTATATAATCACAACAAAATTACTACATGTACAACTCAAAAATAGTAGGTATGGGGCATTATGTCCCAGACAATATAGTTACCAATGACGACCTGTCACAACTCATGGATACCAACGACGAATGGATTCAAGAACGAACAGGAATTAAGCAACGTCGATGGGCTGTCAAAGGAGATGGAAACACAACATTTAGTATGGGCCTGAAAGCAGCAGAACAAGCCATTAAAAATGCAGATATTGATAAACAGGATATTGATTTTATTGTATTTGCGACTTTGAGTCCTGATTACTATTTCCCTGGGCCTGGAGTTCAAATTCAAGAAGCTTTAGGAATAGGTACCGTTGGTGCTTTGGATGTTCGTAACCAATGTTCTGGTTTTGTTTATGGAATTTCTGTCGCCGATCAATTTATCAAAACAGGGATGTACAAAAACGTATTGGTAATTGGTAGTGAGTTGCAGTCACGTGGTATAGACATTTCTACACGTGGCCGTAGTATTTCTGTGATTTTTGGTGATGGGGCAGGTGCTGCGGTTCTCTCACGTGAGGAAGATCCCTCCAAGGGGATTCTTTCGACTCATTTACATTCTGAGGGCGTACATGCTTTAGAATTGGCCGCTGAGGCACCAGGGATGGGTAAGCGTTGGGTGACTGACATTATTGCGGATAATGACCCTGAAGATATGAGTTACAGACCTTACATGAATGGACAATTTGTATTCAAAAATGCCATACGACGTTTTAGTGAAGTGATTAATCAAGGTCTTGAAGCCAATGGTTTACAAGTTTCTGATATTGATATGCTAGTACCGCATCAAGCAAATTTGCGTATTGCTCAATTCATACAGAAAAAGTTTCAACTCAGAGACGATCAAGTGTTTAACAACATTCAAAACTATGGCAATACCACTGCAGCTTCCATTCCAATTGCCTTAAGCGAGGCCTGTGCGCAAGGCAAGGTCAAAGATGGCGACACCGTGGTTCTTGCTGCTTTTGGAAGTGGTTTTACATGGGGTAGTGTAGTGATTAAGTGGTAAACTATATAAATCCTCCCGCTTCCTTTTCTTTATTGTCTCTGTTTTTTCTAGATTTAGCTCTGTATTTGCTGTCCCCAAATCGATAGTTTAGACCTAAATAAATTGTTCTGCTTTCCCATTCAAAAGCACCATTTTGTGGAAAGGGTTTGGCGCCATCGAAACCAAATTTCATGGTATTAATGACATCGTTAAAGTTCAAACTTAATGTTCCTTTATTTTTGGCGAAACTGTAGCGCGATCCTACATTGACAAAATACATTGGTTTGATGTCAAATTGAAGTGTTTTGTTTTGGCCTCTATAAAATCCAAATGCAGTGAGTGTAAGTTTTTTGTTTACTTTAAATGAATTAAAAACTCTAAAATTCCATCCCAAGTTATCAACGGAATCAAAATCAGTGACAATATCGTTCAATGTTGCATTTTCAATTTCAGTATTAAGGTACTCCGTAATACCTGTAAGTTCTTGGCTGAACATATCGAAACTACCATTTAAGCTCCACCATTTGGTCGGTTTGTAGTTGCTGGATATTTCGACACCCATCGCAGAGGTTGAATCAAAATTATCGTGTGTAAGTATGAGTCTCCCCGACTGAACATCAGTACGATCGACGTACAATGCTCTATTGATTTCATTGCTGATTTTGCGATAAAAAGTTCCAAAGGTTAAGCTGCCTTTTTTAAGATTTCTGGTGTAGTTCAGTTCTACAGAATTTGTAAATTGAGGTTCAAGATTAATATTGCCATAAGACGAAATAAGTGGGCTACTCCATTCTTTTATGGGGTTGACTTGACCAATTCCTGGACGATCGACACGTCGGCTATAATTGAGCTGGTATGAATGTTTTTCTGTTGGTGCATAGGTCAAAAATCCAGAAGGATAAAACTCTAAATAATTATTTGTAAATGGAATTTGTTCAAGTGTATTGCTTGGTATTTTTTTTACAAGTGCTGATGCATCAACTCTTGCATCTTCAATTCTAAGTCCAATTTGATAGGACCATTTATTTATTTTTTTATTGAAGTTTCCATACAATGCAATAATATCTCTTGAATAATCAAAATCCGTTTCAGGTGTTGGTTCCAAATTTCCTTGATCGTTATAGCTTTGTCCAGTAGATGCGTACTGTATTAAGGAATTAAATAGATTTGCTTGCACACCCAATTCTAACTTCGATTGTTCGCCAATTCTGTTGACATAGTCCAAATTAATCGTCGTTCTTTTCCTATCCGTTTCATTATAATCAATATAATCGGAGCTGCTGCCTACTGGAAATGTAAATGTAACATCATTATCTCTGTTATATGCATTATAATCAATTTCTAGTTCAATATTATCACCCTCATCATTGAAGTCTATTTTGTAGTCAAAATTGTACTGTTGTGCAGCATTTTTTTCATCGATATTCCAAATTTGAGTTTGGTTGTTCGAGGCGTTATTTTGATATACCAAAACAGATGTTCCTAGATCTTCTGGTTTAGACTGTGTTTGGCTTGTAAAAACCGATAAAGTATGACGGTCATTAATGTAATAATCTAATCCAATTTTGTAGAGATGATTTTCTACACCATTTTCAAATTTGAATGATTGACTCGAATTGTTTGAAGGTCTATTGATGTATCCTTGATTGATATTCTTAGATAGATTGTTGCTGTATGATCCATAAAGATTGACCTTCCCATTTCTATAATTAAGATCTAACCCACTATTGAATTTTGGTTTTTTCTCGTAAGAAAAACCAGCATTTATAGTTCCATTGAATCCGATCATTGTGTTTTTATGTAAAACAATATTAAGCAAGCCACTCATCCCTTCAGCGCTGTACTTTGCTGATGGATTAGTGATGATTTCAATAGATTTGATCGCATTAGATGGGATTTGTTTGAGCAGTTGAGCGGTTGGTATGTTCGACAACTTTCCATCAACCATCACGCGAACATTAGAATTTCCACGTAGACTGATATCTCCATTTTGAGGATCTACCGATACAGAAGGAATTGCGACCATCAAATCAGAAGCACTTCCGCTAGCGGCCAAATCTTTACCAATGGTAATCACTTTTAGGTCAACTTTTTGTTGTATGGTGGTATTTTCTGCTACGATAGTAACTTTATCTAATGCTGTGGCTTCTTCTTCTAGTTTTATTACCCCTAAATTGAGCTTTGTTTTGTTCTTCTCAACTGAAATATTTTGTTCATGGGTTTTATACCCTATGAATTGTATAGAGACCTTGAAACTACCTTTAGACAAGTCATCAATATTAAATTTTCCGTCCTCAGAAGTGATGCCACTAGAAATTATATTTTCATCATTATCTGAAACAATTATATTTACATAAGTTATGGGCTCATTGGTTTTGGCATCTACTACTTGACCGCTGACGGCTCCTAGTAGTGGGAGTTCAGAGTTTAAGCCCATAAGACTATTGCAGCAAAAAAGAAATGTTAGGTAACAAAAAAGTGATTTCATGATATTTAGGTTTGGGTTTTAAGAGTAAGACTAATTTAGTGTACTTTTGTTACACGAAATTCAAAATTTATTCAATGTCGAAAAAAACTTTGGTTTTAGGCGCTTCTCTAAATCCAGAACGCTATTCTTATAAAGCCATCAAAATGCTTCAAGATAAGGCGCATGAAGTCAATGCTTTAGGTCTAAAACCTGGAGAAGTTTTTGGTACAACAATCGATGTACAACAAAGACCATATTTGGATATTCATACCGTAACTTTATATTTGAATCCGAAACGACAAGAAGCATTTTATTCATACGTCTTACAGTTGAATCCAAAACGTGTGATTTTTAATCCAGGAACAGAAAATCCTGATTTTTTCAAGCTTTTAGAACGTCAGAATATTGCATATGAGATTGCCTGTACTTTGGTGTTACTTTCTACGGATCAGTATTAACCCCAGAAACGTAAGAACTCCGTTGAGTGGTAGTAACTCATATCCAATGACATACCCTCCCAGCTGTTCCGCAGGAATTTGCCCTAAACCATATGAAATTGTGACAGACAACAACGCTACAAGCCACACAAATTTGTCTTTTACGTTGTAAGATGTAAAAATTCCAAAAGCAAAAAGCCCCAAAAGTGGACCGTAGGTATACCCTGCCACAGTCAAAAGACTATCTATAACATTGGAGTCCAAAATATGCTTAAAAGCGATAATGACCAGAATTAAAAGCACGCTCATGCCAATATGCGTTTGTTTTCGAATTCGTTTTTTGTCCGCATCAGAATGTTGGTTGAGATCTAAAATATCGACACAAAACGAAGTTGTAAGTGAAGTCAGTGCGCTATCGGCACTGCTGTAGGCCGCCGCAATAAGTCCCAAAATAAATACTGAAGCCAAGGTCAATCCCAAATCAGAATTAAGCGCGATTTCTGGAAATAATAAATCAGTTTTTGGATTTCCGTCCATAAGAGGCAGTGCTATACCAAAACGTTCTGCGTAGATGAATAATAAAGCGCCCAACAACAAAAACAAGAACGTTACTAAAGTGAGTACAACACTAAACCAAAGCATATTTTTTTGGGCATCTTTCAGCGATTTACAGGTTAGATTTTTCTGCATCATATCTTGATCTAATCCCGTCATACAAATGGTGATAAACATACCTCCAAAAAACGACTTCAAGAAATGATCTCTTGCCAAAATAGAATCTGTTTTAAAAATTGAACTGTATTGATTTAGTTCGTCTGAAACTAAAAATTCTGAAAAACTCCAACCCAATTGATCTGTGATAAAATAAATGGAAAGAATGACGGCACAAACCATAAAAAGGGTTTGAAGCGTATCGGTCCAAACAATAGTTTTTATTCCACCTTTGTTGGTATAAATCCAGATCAAAAGAATAGATAGAATTACAGTGGCTTCAAAAGGAATATTCCATTGTTCAAAGACAAATTGTTGCAACACAATGGCCATAAGATACATACGAAAAGCAGCGCCTAAAACTCTGGAAACAAAAAAGAAAAATGCGCCAGTTTTGTGACTGACTCGCCCAAAACGCTGTTGTAGATATTCATAGATTGAGGTAAGATTTAATTTGTAATAAATGGGTAAAAGCATAAAAGCCACTACAACATATCCCGCAATATATCCCAAACACACCTGAAAATAACTAAACTCCGAACTCTGTACCCATCCAGGAACCGAAATAAAGGTTACACCAGAGAGTGAAGCGCCAATCATTCCAAAGGCCACCAAATACCATGGTGATTGTTTTCCAGCTTTGAAAAAATCATTATTGCTGTCGTTTTTTCCTGTAATTCTTGCGATGATGACAAGAAATACAAAATAAACTAAAGTGATCAGTAGAATGTGTTGTCCTTTCAACTTAATAAATTTATATTTGTGATGCTCAAATGTACCACGAGTCTTTGTTCAAATGTAAAATATTCTGAAACAATCTCGAGTCAAATCATTAGATTTTTCAGTTGTTTTCCCTTTAAACTCTGCTAATGAAGTGTTTAGGTCATTTTTAAAAGCATAATATAAAACATGGAATTTTCATCGAAGTTGTTGCAAAATGCGGTAAATGAGGTCGCTCAATTACCAGGCATTGGTCGCCGTACGGCACTTCGTTTGGTACTTCATCTTTTGCGTCAGCCAGAAGATCAAACAAGCCAACTCTCGAAAGCACTCACGGCGATGAGGTCCTCCATAAATTTTTGTGCTCAATGTCACAATATTTCCGACAAAATGCTCTGTGAGATTTGTGCAAACCCCAACAGAAACCAGCAGACTATTTGTGTGGTTGAAGACATCAGAGATGTTCTGGCTATAGAAAGTACAGCGAGTTTTCGAGGTGTATATCATGTTCTTGGAGGAAAAATATCGCCTATGGATGGTATTGGCCCCTCCGATTTGAATATACAAAGTTTGGTTGATAAAGTCAATGGAGGTAAAGCGAAAGAACTTATTTTTGCCTTAAGTTCTACAATGGAAGGCGACACCACCAACTTTTATATTTACAAGCAAATTCAGAACGCCGACATCACACTGTCCACAATTGCCCGTGGAATATCTGTTGGCGACGAATTGGAATACGCCGATGAAGTCACCCTTGGGCGAAGCATTACCAACAGAGTACCTTTTGATTCATCTTTAAAATCCTAGTTTTTTGAAATTATCGGTTGTTATACTCAATTATAATGTGCGCTACTTTTTGGAGCTTTGCTTGCAAAGCGTACAAGTTGCGTTGAAAGACATTCCTTCCGAAATTATTGTTGTTGACAACAATTCCTCAGATGAAAGCTGTGCAATTGTTAAACTCAATTTTCCAGATGTAAAACTCATAGAAAACAAGGATAATGTAGGTTTTTCTAAAGCTAACAATCAAGCAGTGGCGGTGGCCAAAGGCCAATATATTTGTATCCTCAATCCAGATGTCGTTGTTGCTGAAAATACATTTCATGACCTTATAAACTTTTCCAAATCCAAAGCGAAGCACGGTATTATTGGTTGTAGACTTATTGATGGCTCAGGAATTTTTCTTCCAGAAAGCAAAAGAAATTTTCCTACTATTTCTATCGCATTTCAAAAGCTGTTTGGTATTGGAAAGCACTATTATGCACATCATGTTTCCCCATTGGAAAATAAACCAGTAGATGTTCTTCCTGGTGCTTTAATGTTTTTGAAACGCTCTCTTTATGATAATTTGGGTGGGTTTGATGAGGATTTTTTTATGTACGGCGAGGATATTGATTTGTCTTTTAGAGTTCAAAAACTTGGACTAAATAATTATTATTTAGGAACAACTACAATTATCCATTTTAAAGGAGAAAGTACTGCGAAAAACAGGATGCAATCCAAACGTTTTTTTCATGCGATGAAATTATTTTATCAAAAACATTTTAATACAAATATATTTTTGGATGCTCTAATTAGTTTAATGACAAGTTTAGCGCCTTATTTTTCAATCTCCAATCAGTCCAAAAAACAAGCATCAAAAAGGATTGCATTTATGAAGCCCTTAAGCAATCAAAAATGGCTTGAAATCAAAGACGTCATAGCTATTGATGCTCTAGACGATTTACCTCAAAACAATCATTTTGAGGTTGTTTTTGATGCAGAAACTATAACATTCAGTTCTATCATTAATCAAATTGATTCGACGGAAAATAAGCTTATTACGTTCAAAATACGACCAAAAAGCAGTACCTATTGTGTTGGCAGCGATTCCTCCAGGCAACGGGGAGAGGTTGTACAATTTGATAAATCTGAACCCAGAATCTACTTTTAAAAACAATTGATTATTTCGGCAATTTTCGTTAATTTTGCAGAACCAAACAATCCCCATACAAAACAGATATTATGGCAAAATTCGAACTCAAATTACCTAAAATGGGCGAGAGTGTTGCAGAAGCAACACTGAATTCCTGGCTCAAAGACATTGGGGACCATATAGATATAGATGAAGCCGTTGTAGAAATATCAACTGACAAAGTAGATAGTGATGTACCCAGTGAAGTTAGCGGAACACTTATCGAAAAAAAATTTGAGGCCGATCAAGTTGTTGAAGTGGGACAAACTATTGCCATCATTGAAACAGAGGGCGGGGCACAAGACTCACCAAAATCCCCTCCTTTGAAACAAGAAATGCACACCCCAATAGAGTCCTCTCCAGAACTCCCAACAAAAAAAGTTATTGCCGATGTGCAAAACACAGTTGTCGCTGCAAAAGATTTAATTACCCCTATCAGTTCTAATGGTGTACGATTTTACTCTCCTTTGGTAAAAAATATTGCCAAAAAGGAAGGGGTGTCTCAATCAGAGCTGGATCAGATTGATGGGAGCGGAAAAGGGGGCAGAGTGACCAAAAATGATATGTTATCTTATTTGGAAAACCGTACAAAAAGTAGTGCTTCAGCAGAGGTTAAATCAACAAAAAAACCAGTGTTAGCATCACCATCTAGCTCCAATCCAGTAACGCCAACTGTATCTAGTGGAGCCGATGAAATTGTAGAAATGACCCGAATGGGAAAACTCATTTCTAAGCATATGATGAACTCTGTGCAAACCTCGGCACATGTACAATCCTTCATAGAAGTAGATGTTACTAAAATTTGGAATTGGCGCGAAAAAATTAAAGCAAAATTCATAGAAAATACCGGAGAGAAAATCACATTTACCCCAATTTTTATGGAAGCAGTAGCCAAAGCATTAGCCATTCATCCAATGCTTAACATCTCAGTAGACGGCGATCATATCATCAAACATAAATCCATCAATTTAGGAATGGCCACTGCACTTGCTGATGGAAACCTTATCGTGCCAGTGATCAAAAATGCAGACCAACTTAATTTGATGGGGATGACCAAACGTGTCAACGATTTGGCGGTTCGTGCTCGGAACAATCAACTCAACCCAGACGATATTCAAGATGGAACCTATACAGTCACCAATGTTGGTGGATTTGGGAGCATCATGGGTACACCCATCATCAATCAACCACAAGTTGGTATCTTGGCACTTGGTGCCATAAGAAAAGTCCCTGCTGTGATTGAAACTAGCGAAGGAGATTTTATAGGTATACGTCAAAAAATGTTCTTATCTCACTCATATGATCACCGCGTAGTGAATGGTGCGCTTGGCGGACAATTCCTCAAAACAATAAAAGAACTATTGGAGTCTTGGGACGAAAATAGACAAGTATAGCAACATGCAATTAAACCTAAAAAAACCCATTTGTTTTTTCGATTTAGAAACCACAGGCATTAATATCACTTCAGATAGAATTGTTGAGATCTCTATTTTAAAAGTTTTCCCAAATGGAAAAGAAGAAAAAAAAACATGGCTTGTTAATCCAGAGATGCCCATACCTGCTCAAGCCACAGCTATTCATGGTATTTCCGACGAAAAAGTAGCCGAAGCACCTACTTTCAAAATGCTCGCAAAAGAAATCAATACTTGGGTAAAAGATGCAGATTTGGGAGGGTTTAACTCCAACCGTTTTGATATCCCCATTCTTGCTGAAGAAATGTTGCGTGCAGATGTAGATTTTGACATGAAAAACAGACAATCTGTTGATGTGCAAACTATTTTTCATAAAATGGAACAACGCACGCTTACAGCGGCCTACAAGTTTTATTGCGACAAGAATTTGGAAAATGCACACAGTGCAGAAGCCGATACCATTGCCACTTACGAAGTCCTTAAAGCGCAATTGGATCGGTATGAAAATTTAGAAAATGACACCTCTTTTTTAGCTGAATTTAGTACTCGTCAAAAATTTGCAGACTTTGCAGGGTTTATAAAATTTGATAAAGACGGCAATGAATGTTTTTCATTTGGAAAACATAAAGGCAAAAAAGTGACCGAAATTTTAGAAAAAGAACCTGGTTATTTTGGTTGGTTGCTTAACGCTGATTTTCCTTTGTACACCAAAAAAGTTTTAACGGCCATTAAGCTTCGTGCCTTCAATCAGAAACTGTCCTAAATGAAACTGATTTGTATTGGCAGAAATTACAGCAATCACATTAAAGAGCTACAAAACGAAAAGCCCACAGAACCTGTTGTTTTTTTGAAACCAGACACTGCTATACTTTTAAATAAACAACCTTTTTTTATCCCTGATTTTTCAAATAATGTACAACACGAAGTTGAACTACTTGTAAAAATCAACAGAGTGGGGAAGTATATTTCTGCTGAATTTGCCCACAAATATTACGATCATATTGGGCTTGGTATCGATTTTACAGCTCGTGATTTGCAACAATCACTGAAGCAAAAGGGATTACCATGGGAAAAAGCCAAAGCTTTTGATGGGTCGGCTGTTGTTGGGAAGTGGGTTTCAAAATCTAAATTTGAAAACTTAGATAATATCTCATTCAGTTTAACTCAAAATGATGTTGTTGTGCAATTGGGCAATACACAAAATATGCTCTGGAGTATAGATGAAATTATTGCATATGTCTCACAGTTTTTTACACTAAAAATTGGAGATATTATTTTCACAGGAACGCCGGCAGGAGTTGGGCCAGTTCAGATCAATGATGTTCTCACAGGATACATTGAAAACGAAGAGTTTTTTAAGGTAAAGGTTAAGTAAATGAATGCTGAAATCATCACTATTGGCGACGAAATTCTGATTGGGCAAATTGTTGATACCAATTCAGCATATATTTCAAAAGAACTCAACAAAATAGGGGTCTCTGTATTTCAAATCACTTCGGTTCAAGACGATCGAGCACACATTTTAGACGCGCTTAAAACTGCTAAAAAGCACGCCAATATAGTCATTCTTACAGGTGGATTAGGACCAACCAAAGACGATATAACAAAAACCACTTTGGTAGAATATTTCAATGACACTTTGGTGCGAAATGCAGAAGTGGTTGCCCACATCAAACATATTTGGAAAACGTACATCAAGCAGCCCTTACTTCAGGTCAACTTAGATCAGGCATTAGTCCCTTCAAAAGCTAAAGTTTTGATGAATCAGTCAGGGTCTGCGCCAGGGATGTGGATGGAGAAAGACAAAACAATTTTTATTTCTCTTCCTGGAGTTCCTTTTGAAATGAAAGCGCTGATGCAAAACGAAGTTCTTCCAAAACTTTCAGCACAATTTGATCTTCCCTTTATTTTGCACAAAACTTTGCTAACTTATGGTCTGGGTGAGAGTGTTATCGCCGATCGAATTTCGGACTGGGAAAACAACCTTCCAGAATCTGTAAAATTGGCTTATTTACCAAATTTGGGTCGTGTCCGTTTAAGATTATCTTCAAAAGGATATAATAAGTCAGAGGTCATGGATTTAATTAATGCGCAAATTGACAAGTTGATTCCCCAAATCAGCGATATTTTTGTAGGGTTTGAAGAAGACTCCTCTATGGAGCAAATCATTGGAAATCAACTCATTAAAATTGAAAAAACTTTAGCTGTAGCCGAAAGTTGTACCGGAGGTCGAATTGGTGCTCAATTTACTGCGAACCCTGGTGCTTCTCGCTATTTTAAAGGGGGTGTGATTGCCTATGATACCAAAATAAAAACTGAGGTTTTGGGTGTCAGTGATGTGCTTATTGATCGTCATTCTGTAGTGAGTTTGGAGGTGGCCAAAGCTATGGCTCTTGGAGTTCAAAAACTTTTTGGTTCCGATTATGCTGTTGCCACCACAGGAAATGCAGGTCCAGATAAAGGCGATTCTGACGCTGATGTGGGGACGGTTTGCATTGCAATTGCAACGCCAAATAATGTTTTTGCACAGCAATTCACATTTGGTAAGCACCGTGAACGCATCACAACAAAAGCGGTACATATGGCCTTTACATTATTGCAAAAAGAAATTTTTTAAAATTGACTTCATAAAATTTGTGAACTTACAAAGAATTCGTATTTTTGCACCTCGTTTTGAAACAACAAAACAAATAAATTAAAGATCATGTCAAAAATTTGTGAACTTACAGGAAAAAAAGCGATGGTTGGAAATAACGTTTCCTTCTCTTTGAACAGAACAAAACGCAAATTCAACGCAAATTTGGTAAAAAAGCGTTTTTACCTTCCTGAAGAAGATAAGTGGATAACGCTAAAAGTTTCTACATCTGCATTGAAAACCATAAATAAAATTGGTATTACTGCAGCAATTAAAGAAGCAAAATCAAAAGGGTTTCTAAAATAATACAGCTAACAGAAAAGCATCATGGCAAAGAAAGGAAATAGAGTTCAAGTAATTTTGGAATGTACCGAGCACAAAGCTTCAGGTCAGCCAGGAACTTCTCGATACATCACCACGAAGAACAAAAAGAATACACCAGACCGCATGGAGATTAAAAAATTCAATCCCATCCTCAAGCGCATGACGGTGCATAAAGAAATTAAATAATTTAGGAGGTTTTAGATCACTACAACCACCAAGCTAATACTTGAATCATGGCAAAGAAATCAGTAGCATCATTACAAACAGGATCAAAACGTTTGACAAAAGCAATCAAAATGGTCAAGTCCCCAAAAACTGGAGCATACACTTTTGTTGAATCTATAATGTCACCAGAAAAAGTAAATGACTTCTTAAACAAGAAGTAATTTTTTTAAAATATAACATCTGAAAGCTGCTTTTATCCAAAGCGGCTTTTATTTTTTTAGTACCTTGCAAAAGGTCCAAAAATGATAAATAAACAGCCGTCATGAGTTTTTTTAAAAAGATATTTTCTTCCGAAAAAAAAGCCACCCTAGATAAGGGCTTAGAAAAATCTAAATCCAGTTTTTTTGACAAATTAGGGAAAGCTGTTGCAGGAAAATCTAAAGTTGATGATAGTGTTTTGGACAACTTGGAGGAAGTTCTTGTGACCAGTGATGTTGGGGTCAATACAACCCTAAAAATCATCGAACGTATCGAGGAACGTGTTTCACGAGATAAATATCTTGGAACCGAAGAATTAAATTTGATTTTAAGAGAAGAAATTGCCGCTTTACTTTCCGAGACCAATTCAGGCGATGCGACGGACTTTTCAATAGCCAATAATCAAAAACCTCATGTCATCATGGTTGTTGGGGTCAATGGTGCAGGAAAAACCACAACCATTGGAAAATTAGCCCATCAGTTCAAACAACAAGATTTAAAAGTCGTATTAGGTGCAGCCGATACATTCCGAGCAGCAGCTATTGATCAATTGCAAGTATGGGCCGATAGGGTAGATATTCCTATTGTAAAGCAAAATATGGGTAGCGACCCCGCTTCAGTGGCGTTTGACACTCTACAGAGTGCGGTGAGTTCCGATGCTGATGTGGTTATTATCGATACTGCTGGTCGTTTACACAACAAAGTTAATCTCATGAATGAGTTGACAAAAATTAAGCGTGTCATGCAAAAAGTAGTACCCAATGCACCGCACGAAATTCTTTTGGTAATCGACGGCTCTACAGGTCAAAATGCATTTGAACAAGCAAAGCAATTTACAGCAGCTACAGAAGTCAATGCTTTAGCCGTTACTAAATTGGACGGAACTGCCAAAGGCGGTGTTGTTATTGGGATTAGCGATCAATTTCAGGTGCCTGTCAAATACATTGGCGTAGGTGAAGGTATCGATAATCTTCAAGTGTTCAATAAGTTTGAATTTGTTGACTCCTTTTTTAAATAATCTAGCAAAATGCTTTTAACGTACATTATTCATCACTGACCAATTACAACTAAAACTTTTAATGAGAACAAAATCAGGTAAAACCAACAAAATCAATGTCGTAACTCTAGGGTGTAGTAAGAATGTATACGATAGCGAAGTTCTTATGGGGCAACTCAAAGCCAATGGAAAAGCTGTTGCACACGAAGAGGAAGGTAATATTGTAGTGATCAATACCTGTGGTTTTATTGACAACGCCAAAGAAGAGAGCGTAAATACCATCTTAGATTTTGTGCAAAAAAAAGACGCAGGCGAAGTAGACAAAGTTTTTGTTACCGGTTGTTTGAGTGAGCGCTACAAACCTGATTTAATAAAAGAAATCCCAGATGTTGATCAATATTTTGGGACCACTGAATTGCCTCAATTGCTTAAAGCATTAGGTGCCGATTATAAGCATGAACTCATTGGAGAGCGACTTACAACGACACCAAAAAATTATGCTTATCTAAAAATTGCTGAAGGTTGTGACCGTCCGTGTAGTTTTTGTGCCATTCCGTTGATGCGTGGCAAGCACCGTTCCACTCCCATAGAAGATTTGGTTACCGAAGCCAAAAAATTAGCTGCAAATGGTGTAAAAGAATTGATTCTGATTGCACAAGATTTAACGTACTACGGCTTAGATTTATATAAAAAACGAAATCTTGCAGAATTACTGAAAGCTTTGGTTGAGGTTGAAGGTATTGAGTGGATTCGCTTACACTATGCTTTTCCAACAGGTTTTCCTATGGATGTATTGGAAGTCATGAAAAATGAACCCAAAATTTGTAATTATTTGGACATTCCTTTGCAACACATTTCAGATAATATCCTGAAAAGTATGCGCCGTGGAACAACTCAAGCAAAAACCACCAAATTACTCCAACAATTCCGTGAAGCAGTACCAAATATGGCCATCCGTACCACTCTTATTGTAGGTTATCCTGGCGAAACTGAAGCCGATTTTCAAACCCTCAAAAACTGGGTAGAAGCTATGCGTTTTGAACGTTTGGGCTGTTTCACCTATTCGCATGAAGAAAACACTCATGCCTTCAATTTGGAAGACGATGTACCCCAAGATGTAAAACAAGCACGTGCCAATGAAATTATGGAACTACAATCTCAAATTTCTTGGGAGTTGAACCAAGCCAAAATAGGCCAAACCCTAAGGGTTGTGGTTGACCGCAAAGAAGGACAATACTTTGTGGGTCGTACAGAATTTGATTCCCCTGATGTAGATAATGAAGTACTGATTGATGCTTCCAAAGTATATCTCAAAACTGGAGAATTTGCCACTGTGACCATTACCCAAGCTGCCGATTTTGATTTGTATGCCGAGGTGGTGTGATTTTTTACAATAGAATTAATTCAATTATCTTTACCATCCAAAAATATAATTGATGGCCGTGCCGTATATTCCTTATAAAGCAACACAAATTTTGCCCAAGCTTCTTCAAGAGGTTATGGACCAAAATCCTGCTTTGGATCGTTTTTATACCGCACCTGCAATACTCAAAAATTTTGATGCTCAAATGGCTTTAAAAACTGCGGAATTTTCTACAGAAAAGCGTGAAATTTTAGCGGAATGTCTGAGTGTTCAATACAAAAATTTAAATCAAGGTGCTTCAGTAACAGCCAATATCGAAGCTCTACGCAAAAAACAAACATTTACCGTAACGACAGGGCATCAGCTCAACCTTATGGGTGGGCCGTTATATTTTTTGTACAAAATTATATCCGTCATCAATTTGGCCAAAACTCTAAAAAAAGAACATCCAAAACATACTTTTATCCCTGTATTTTGGATGGCTTCGGAAGATCATGATTTTGATGAAATCAATCATTTTTATTTTGGCAAAGATCGACTCGAGTGGCAACAACCAGCACAAGGTGCTGTAGGACGTTATTCAACAACACATTTAAGCGATGTTTTAGATGTATTTGAAACACATTTAGGTTCTAATCCTCATGCCGATTCACTAAAAGAGTTGTTCCAAAAAGCATATATTCAACAGCACAATTTGGCCGATGCGACCCGCGCTTTGGTGCATCATTTTTTTGGTGAGGATGGCCTTGTTGTGATTGATGGTGATGATGCTCAACTCAAACAACTTTTTGTTCCTAGTGTACAAAATGAACTTTCACATCAATGGGTTTACAATGAAGTTACAAATACCAATGGCGCCTTAAAAACTATAGATCAAGAGTATAAAATACAGGTAAACCCAAGAGTACTCAATTTGTTTTATATCAAAAATGATTTAAGAGCACGTATTGAAGAGAACGAGGGTGTTTTTCGTGTTTTGAACACAGATTTGAGTTGGGGTTTAGAAGGAATTTTAGAAGAAGTTAAATCTCATCCCGAACGTTTTTCGCCTAATGTGCTCATGCGGCCATTGTATCAAGAAACCATTTTGCCAAACTTGTGTTATGTTGGCGGAGGTGGCGAACTTTCATATTGGTTACAACTCAAATCTTGTTTTGAGCGATTTGGAGTTATTTTTCCTTTAATGATGCACCGTAATTCTGTGCTTTTGATTTCAGAAAAGCAACACCAAAATCTAGAAAAATTAAATTTAACTGTAGCAGATTTATTTTTGTCACCAGACGATTTAACCAAAAAAATAACACTGAACCAAACTCAACTTCCTGTTGATTTTTCAGAACAAAAGAATCATCTTAAGAAACAATTCGAACAGCTTTACGCGTTGGCAAAGCAAACCGATGGTTCTTTTTTGGGAGCAGTTGCAGCGCAGGAGAAAAAGCAACTTAAAGGACTCTCAAATTTGGAAAAACGACTTCTAAAAGCCGAAAAAAGAACGTATAAAGATCACATAAATAAAGCACTACTGCTACAATCTACCTTTTTTCCGAATGGAAATTTACAAGAACGTGTATTGAACTTTTCAACTTTTTATGCGATTTATGGTTCTGATTTCATTCAAAAATTAAAATCAGAACTTGATCCTTTTCAACAAGGATTTGCAGTAATTTCTTTATAAGTTTTTATAAAAAATTCATTCAGAATTTAGAGATAAATATTACTTTTGGGCATGCAACACGATAAGGTATTAATTCTCGATTTTGGATCTCAATATACACAACTCATCGCACGCCGTGTAAGAGAGTTGAATATTTACTGCGAAATCCATCCCTACAACAAAATTCCAACCTCAATAGAGGCCTACAAAGCAGTCGTGCTTTCAGGCAGTCCACAGTCTGTGCGTGGCGATGATGCGTTACACCCCGATTTGTCGGAAATCCGTGCAAAAAAACCACTTTTGGCGGTGTGTTACGGTGCGCAATACTTAGCTCATTTTTCAGGTGGAAATGTTGCGCCCTCAAATACAAGAGAATATGGTCGTGCAAATTTATCTTTTATCCAAAAAGAAGAATTATTTTTTGACGGCATTTCAGAAGGTAGTCAAGTGTGGATGAGCCATAGTGATACCATCAAAACATTGCCCACCAATGGTGTATTGTTGGCCAGTACGCATGATGTTGAAAACGCCGCTTATAAAATTGAAGGGGAGCAAACCTACGCTATTCAGTTTCACCCCGAGGTGTACCACTCTAAAGACGGAAAAACACTTTTGAAGAACTTTCTCGTAAAAATTGCAGGATTACAACAAGATTGGACGCCCGATTCATTTGTAGAAGAAACAGTAGCTGACTTAAAGGCACAATTAAAAAATGATAAAGTTGTTTTGGGTCTTTCAGGCGGTGTAGACTCTACTGTAGCCGCTATTTTACTCAATAAAGCTATTGGTAAAAATTTGTATTGCATTTTTGTAAATAATGGATTACTGCGTAAAAATGAATTTAGCAGTGTATTAAAACAATACGAAGGTATGGGGTTGAATGTCAAAGGTGTAGATGCTTCGGCACGTTTTTTGGACGCATTGGCAGGAATAGATGACCCAGAACAGAAACGTAAAGCTATTGGTCGTGTTTTTATCGAAGTTTTTGATGATGAAGCACATCTGATTAAAGATGTAAAGTGGTTGGCTCAGGGGACTATTTATCCCGATGTCATAGAAAGTGTTTCTGCAACAGGAGGACCAAGTGCAACGATAAAAAGTCATCACAATGTGGGTGGATTACCAGATTTTATGAAATTAAAAGTCGTAGAACCATTAAAGGCATTATTTAAGGACGAAGTACGCCGCGTGGGTGCTTCTATGGGTATTGATGCACAGTTGCTTGGGCGTCATCCTTTTCCTGGTCCTGGTTTGGCCATTCGAATTTTGGGTGACATTACAGCCGAAAAGGTGCGTATATTACAAGACGTTGATGCCATCTTTATAGATGGATTGCGCGAATGGGATCTGTATGACAAGGTTTGGCAAGCCGGCGCTATGTTGCTGCCAGTGAACAGTGTTGGTGTGATGGGTGATGAACGTACTTATGAAAAATGTGTAGCACTCAGAGCTGTCGAAAGCACAGACGGTATGACTGCCGATTGGGTTAATCTACCTTATGAGTTTTTACAAAAAACATCCAATGATATTATCAATAAAGTTAAAGGAGTAAACAGAGTAGTGTATGACATCAGTTCCAAACCTCCCGCAACTATTGAGTGGGAATAAGATTTGGATTTCTCAATACTGCGCTGTAGTTTTAGAAAATCAATGCGCCAAAACAACAACATGAATAAATTTCTTTTTAGTACCATATTCTTTTTTTGTTTGACAACAATGTTTGCACAAACATTACGTACTCATACTATTGATGCTAAAGATACTCTAGAAACTATTGCTCAACGTTATGGCGTAATCCCAGAAGATATTTTAGTGCTCAATCCAGACGCCAAAGATCATCTTGCTATTGGAAAAGTTTTGGTTATCCCCAATCCGATTGAAAAAAATACAGGTGAAACAACTGAAATAAAAGAACTGGTTTCATATAAGGTTCATCGTGTCAAGCGCAAAGAAACGCTGTACAGCATAGCAAAAAAATACAACACAACCGTAAAAGAACTCAAGAAGCACAACCAACAATTGTATACTACACCCTTACAGTTTAAAGACAAAATTTATGTTCCTAAATACAAAACAAAAACTGTCGCAGTGCTACCTCGAGCGGTAAAAACGTATTCCGTTTTACCAAAAGAAGGGAAGTGGCGTGTAGCTTACAAATTTGGAATATCTGTCCAAGAATTGGAAGCACTTAATCCAAATATGGGTACTGTTTTGCGGGTAGGTCAGCAGCTGAATGTGCCTAATATCGAGAATGATGAAGAACAAGAAGTAGGGGATGAGCGTTATGGGTTTTATGAAGTTTTACTTAAAGAAGGGTTTTATAGGTTGTACAAAAAATTAGGCATCGCACAAGACGTTTTGGAACAACTGAATCCTGGTTTGGCTGAAACAGGCCTAAAAGTTGGGATGGTCTTAAAAGTCCCCAAATCAAGTATTGAAGGAATCGATTTGGACGCCTTAGAAAAAACGCAATTGGTCAATCAATTGAAGTTTTTAAGCCCAAAATCAGTAGCACTTATTCTTCCTTTTAAAGTCAATACTATAGATTTTGATTCCATCAAATTGGCCAAACAACAAATTCAGCGTGATGGATATATACGCATCGCAACCGAGTTTTATTCTGGTGTAGAAATGGCTTTGGATTCTGCTCAACGTTTGGGAATATCTGTTGCTTTAGATGTATTCGATACAGAAGCAAATACACAAACAACAAACCGCTTGTTGCAAACCAATGATTTCTCAAAATATGACGTTGTTTTAGGTCCGCTTTCATCAGAAAATAGCAATATTGTAGCACAAGCTTTGCAACCAACAAATACACCTGTAGTCTCTCCTTTTGTTAAATTTGATAATCGAACGGATAATTTAATCCAAACAATTCCCAATGATGAATGGATGGCCGAAAAGCTGCTACGTCATGCCAAAAAAGATACCATTTCGCACAATATGCTGATTATTTCAGACTCGAAGTCAATCAAAAGAGCAAAAAAAATACAAACGGTTTATCCCAATGCAACCTTACTTACCTCACAGCGTGATGACGAAGGAAAAGAGCAATTTTATATTCAATTTGAAATCGTACAAAAAGCGTTAGAGTCTGGGCGAACACTTGTTTTTTTAGAAACCAACAACGAAGGTTTTGCGTCCAATGTAACAAGTATGCTTAATGGCTTGAATGGTGTGACCCGCCAAAAAGACGATGTAAATAAGGATATTGAATTCGAAATAGAACGTGAATTGGTTTTAATGACCACAAACCGTAATAAGGCCTTTATGGGGAACAATATCTCCAATACAGATTTATCTAATTTAAATTTCCAATTTCCATCAGTTCATTTCTACAAAGAAGATTTAAACTCCTTTACCAAAAGCTACAAACAAAGGTTTGGCGCATACCCCACACGCTATGCTACACGTGGCTTTGACTTGACTTTAGACCTATTGCTGCGCTTAGCGGCTTATGATTCTATCTTTGAACAATTAACAATGATTCAAACAAATTATTTGGAAAACAAGTTTAAATATATTCAAAGTCCAAGAGGTGGTTATGTCAATGAGTCTGCGTTTATTCTCAAATATGAGGACTTGTTTATTGTGAAGATTGAAGATTAAATCTATTTCCACTTAATATTACACCCAATACTTGGCTTTTGTATCCTTGTATTTTGTGTGTTTTGCAATAAACAGTCCATAGCATTTTTTAAATCAGTGCCATCGATAGGAAGACTATTTCCTGGTCTTGAATCGTCCATTTGACCTCTGTATACAAGTTTTAGCTTTTCATCAAAAAGAAAAAAATCTGGTGTACAAGCTGCATCATATGCTTTGGCTATGGCTTGGGTTTCGTCGTACAAATAAGGAAAAGGGTAGTTTAATTTTTCGGCTTGTACCTTCATTTGCTTTGGGCCATCTTGTGGATAATTTTTCACATCATTACTCGATATGGCTATAAATTTAATCCCTTTCTTTTGATACCCATTGGCGATACCAACCAGTGTTTCATTGATATGAATAACAAAAGGACAGTGGTTGCAAATGAACGCCACCACAGTCCCATGTTTTCCTTGAAGTTGTTTTAAAGTTTTAAATTCATCAGAAACAGTATCCAACAGATTAAATGGAGGTGCTACAGTGCCAATAGGTAACATATTTGAGGGTGTTCTAGCCATAATGTTTTGTATTTAAATGATATCTTTACATTGTAAAGTTACATATAAATGGAAGAAGTTTTATTTGAAGATTTTCAAAAATTAGATTTACGTGTAGGAACTATCATTGAGGTGAATGATTTTCCAAAGGCACACAAACCAGCTTATCAATTGACCATAGATTTTGGTCCGCTTGGGATTAAAAAATCATCGGCACAAATTACAAATCGTTACTCCAAAGAGGATTTGTTAAACAAACAAATAGTCGCTAATGTAAATTTTGAAGACAAACAAATTGCAAACTTCAAAAGCCAGTGTTTGGTGTTGGGTGCCGTCAATAAAGATGAGGTGGTTTTACTTAATCCAGAGCAACATATTCCGAACGGTGCGACAGTACAATAGCGTTAAAATTCATCTCTAAAAAACAGCGCATTCATCAACAATTTATTAGTGCCGTACCAAAATGCTCTAAAGTTGGTATTGTCTGTAAATCCAATAATTTTACCTTCCCCATGTTGCTCAACCTTAAAGGGTACGGTCCCTTTGATGAGTTCCAAATTTTCTTCTGAAATATAACCGCTCAACAAAGGGTTTTGTGTGTATTGAATAGGGTTGTTGTAACTATTTTTATCGGGTTTTATAAAAATTGTGGTGTTGCGAAACAATGCTAATTTTTCGCTGTTATATCCAAAATTTATGGGATGAGAGCGGTCAATTGATGCTTCAAAAATGGCTCCACCAATACCCTGAGCTCCTCTAAATTTTGATCGGTCCTCAAAACGTATATTTTTGGCTTCTAAAGTTTGGGATTTAAGTTCCATTGAAAACAATTTATTTTTTTTGAGCCATTTCAAAGCATTTTGGTAGGCGACTAATGTACCGCCACGTTCTACCCATTTTTTGAGTTGCTCAGCAACTTTACTTTCTAAGCTATATGTATTTGGTAAAATAATACAGTTGTATCGGTTTAAATCGGTATAACTCAACGCAGAAGCATCTAATTTTGTAGTTAGGATATTGTAGCGTGTATCCATCAAGTGCCAAATTTCTCCCGCATCATAAGCATCTATACCACGACCAACAATAAGCCCCACATTTGGTTTGGTAAGTGTTCTAAAATTATTGCTACCAAGATCAGGGCCTACCGAAACCCCAGTAGAAACACCATAAATAGTAAGGTGGCTTTCTTGAGCTATTTTTTTTAAGATGTGTTCTATTTTTTCTGAAGAATATTTTTGATTTTGAACAGGAATTAGAATCCTTCCATACCCAAAATCTTTAACTTCAGAGCGAAAAGGTTGCATGGCTACTTTTACGCGTATTTTTAGTTTCATCAAATGATTTAAGGCCTTTGGACTGTAATAATCATTCCAAGGAATGAAGTATGCATAATTGCTTTTTTGTGTCAATTTCCCCTTTGGTAGAGTTGGACTAATCATTTTATCAGCATGTTTTATTTTGGCCTTGTCGTTGTAATCCAAATCGAATGCTAATGGCAAAGTCCATGCCGAAACATCATAAAATAAACTATCCTGAAACTTTGTACGCCGTTCAAACATTGCTTTGAGTAATCGACTATGTTTTTGTTGTTTCGGAACAATGTAGGAACTTGCTTTTTCAAATATTTTTCCATCAATAGCGATGTCATTTTTCAGGGTATGAATTTGGATTTGATGGCGATTTAAAATTTCTGCTAAATGAAATGCTTTAGCAGGGTCATTTTGATCGCCAAAAACATAAGCATCTTGCGCTTGTGATTTTACTTCATTACGTGCATTTTCGAAAAAATCAAACTGGTATTGAAGTAATTTTTCGCGCATGTTTACCGCTGCTTTTAATGTTGATAATCCAGCTGTGAGTTGATTTCTAATTGTGAACGGAAAAGTCAGAAGGCCATTGTCACTTTCTTGAATATGGCCACGTGAACTCGCTTGTTCAAACAAAATCCCAATACTTCCATTGATGTCTGGAAAGGTCGAGCCTTTACCATAATAAAAATCATCAAAATTCTCTTCAGAGTAATACAAAGAGCCCAACTGATCGAAGGCCTCTGCATGATAATTGCCAATTTCTTTGGTGAGTTGTTGGTTTAATTTTGGAGTCAGAGGATGTGTTCTGGATGGAATACCAGGTTGAAAGAAAAAACTAGAATTGGTACCCATTTCGTGGTGATCGGTCAGAATATTGGGCATCCATTTGTGAAATGTCTCAATACGTGCTCTGGACTCTGGTAATTGTACTGGGAGCCAGTCTCGATTCATATCAAACCAGTAATGATTTGTGCGTCCGCCTGGCCAATCCTCTTGGTATTCACGATCGTTAGGGTCGGGGTTGAGGTTGATATTTTTATTGGTATTCGCCCAATGTGCAAAGCGTTGAAGTCCATCGGGGTTCATTGATGGATCAAATAATATAATAGTATTTTTTAGTAGGTTTTTGACTTCATTTGATTCTGAGGCAGCCAAGTGATAGGCAAGCAATAGCGCTGCATTGGAGCCACTGGCCTCATTGCCATGAATTGAAAACCCCTGGTATACTACCACAGGTCTGTTTTCTATTCCTAATCGATCGTTTCCATCAGTAGCTTGTACGTGTGCTTTCCTAATTGTTTCTAATTGTTGATGATTTTCTGGACTTGTGATGGTCAATAATATTAGTGGACGCCCCTCAAAAGTTGTCCCTCTATTTTCGAGTCTTATCCGATCAGAGGTTTTGGCCAATGTTTGCATATAATACAGCAATTTGTCGTGCGTGATGTGCCACTGCCCAACTTGATGACCAATAATCGATTTTGGTGTGGGAATTTTAGTACTGTATTGTGTACTGTTTGGTAAATAATATTCTAGATCAGGGGTGGATTGTGCAGCAATGAATATTGGTATCCACAGTAAAAAAAGGCGTAATTTCATGATAAAAAATTTACTATAAATATAAAAAAACCGCCTTTAATAAGACGGTTTGTATTGTTGTATGTGATTTAAAATCTAAATATCATCAAAATTTAAATCAGTAAATTCTCCCTCTGATGTACTTTCAACTTCTTGATTTTCGACATCTGAAGGGGTTTGGTTAGGGGTATAATCACTGATTATTTCTTCACCTTTTTCACCGATAATAAAGTTTGTAGTTTCTTCTAGAATAGATTTAAATTCATTGAAATCTTCTTTATAAAGGTAGATTTTATGTTTTTTGAAATGAAATGAGCCATCATCATTTGTGAATTTTTTACTTTCTGTGATGGTTAGGTAGTAGTCTCCAGCTTTGGTGGACTTGACATCAAAAAAATAGGTTCTTCGTCCTGCACGTAGTGCTTTAGAAAAGATATCTTGTTCTCTTTCGCTCATAATGAAAGGTTTTTACGCAATTTAAACTTAACCAAAAGTCTAAAAAATATATGAAGTCGCCAACTTTTTTAAACTATTATTTGAAGTATTTTGTTCAGGAAAAGTTAGTGTGACGCTTCTTGAAGTTGCTTTTCGTATAGCGCTTTATAATATCC
This sequence comes from Flavobacteriaceae bacterium, assembly GCA_029238515.1. Taxonomy (GTDB): domain Bacteria; phylum Bacteroidota; class Bacteroidia; order Flavobacteriales; family Flavobacteriaceae; genus UBA3537. Next base: position 46,465 of record JAQWFW010000010.1, read on the forward strand.
ATTTTTGCTAATGAGCTGATTATGTGTACCTTCTTGCACAATTTCACCCTCTTCCAACACAATGATGTGGTCGGCATTTTTTGCCGAAGAAATTCTGTGACTAACAATAATTGTGGTCGTATTTTTAGTAATTTTTTTCAAATTATTTAAAATTTGCTCCTCAGTTTCGGTATCTACTGCCGATAGACAATCGTCTAAAAGTAATATTTGAGGAGACTTTATGAATGCTCTTGCTATGGAAACGCGTTGTTTTTGCCCTCCAGAAAGTGTGATCCCACGTTCTCCTAAAATAGTTTCGTAGCCCTCGGAAAAATTAATGATATTTTCGTGGACAACCGCATGTTTTGCTGCTTCAATCACTTCTTGTTGGCTAGCATCATTTTTCCCAAATTTGATATTATTGTTCAAAGTATCAGAGAACAAAAAGGGGTCTTGTGGCACATATCCAATACTCGCGCGTAGACTGTGAAGATTTACATCTTCAATAGGAATGTCATCTATTTTTATTTGTCCACTGCTGCTATTGTACATTCTTCCAATCAGTTCCAAAACAGTAGTTTTTCCACAGCCAGTTTTTCCAATAATGGCCAAAGTTTTGCCTTGTTCTATCGTGAAACTTATTCCTTTCAAGGCCTCAATATTGGTATCTATATATGTAAAGCGGACATTTTCAAAAGCAATCTTACCTTTTATTTTATTGGAGTCTTTTTGTGTATTGTAAACAGTTGGTTTTTGTTTTAAAAATGCATTGATACGTTTTTGAGAAGCTTCAGCTTGTTGTACCAACGATGTAACCCAGCCAACAGATGCTACAGGCCATGTCAGCATATTGACATAAATTATGAATTCTGCAATTGTACCTAACTCTTTTATCTCTCCGTCAATGTATTGCTGCCCACCAATATAGATGACCAATAAGTTGCTAGTACCAATCAATAAAAGCATTAGAGGAAAAAAGAAGGCCTGAGTTTTCGTTAAATTCAAACGCTTTTTACGTTGATCGTTGGATAAATCTGCAAAATTTTCTTCCGTTTCATCTTCCAATGCATATGCTTTTGTAATCTTGATTCCACTAAAAATCTCCTGTGTAGTAGAGGTCAGTATAGAAAGTTGCTCTTGTACAATGGTACTTCGAGTATGTATAAACTTGCTTAGAAAATAGATCGATAAGGAAAGAACAGGCAACGGGATGATGGTGTAAAGTGTAAGTGAGGGTGCTTTACTGTACATATAAGCAAGAGCTACAACAAATAGTGTAATCATGTTTATGGTATACATTAGCGCAGGGCCAACATACATGCGCACTTTTCCAACGTCTTCCGAAATACGATTGATGAGGTCTCCTGTTCGGTTTTGCTTATAAAAAGGCAAACACAAACGTTGATAGTGAGCGTAAATTTCGTTTTTCAAATCAAACTCGATGTATCTTGATACATTGATGAGCGTTTGCCGCATCAAAAACGTAAAAAATCCAGTAGCAATTGCTGCACCTAAAATCAAAAGGATTTTTAGCCCAATTGCTTTTTTGAAAAGCGCTTCATCGATGGGTGTTGATAGTTGTTCTGTAACCAAGGTAACGACATCGCCAATAAGTCGCGGAGTGAATAATGAAAAAATCTTTGCACAGGCCACAATAATAATTCCAAGAACAACTCTGTACTTGTATTTGACAAAATATTTATTGAGGTAACGAAGTTCTTTCATAATTTGAATCAATGCAAAGATACTTCTTAGATTTTAGAAGATAAATGATAAAAAAACTAATTTTCAATTTTTTAAGACTAAAATAACATTATTTTTGCAAGGCAAATGCGAAAAATTTGCATTGTAATAATTATACATAAGTTCTTTAGATCATGCTAAATAGAAGACATATTCGTGCAAAAGTGATGCAAATTCTTTATGCACAAAAGAGCAATACTTCGGAGAAAGCTCTATCTTCTCAATTGCAGCAAAATTTTGAGCATATGTATTCGTTATACTTACTCTTGCTGTCGTTGTTGTTGAAACTTCGCGAACGTGCCGAAGACCATCAACAAAAAGCCAAACAAAAGTTCCGCCCTACACATGAAGATGAACACCCCAACACGCGCTTTGTTCAAAATGCACTTTTGGTCCATCTAGCCGAAAGCACATCCTTAGCATCTAAATTAAAACATTACAATATCGATTTTTGGGAACACGATGGAGAGTACGTAGAGTTGCTGTTCCAAGAGATGATGCAAAGTGAATTGTACAAGTTTTATATGAATACTTCTCAAACTTCATTTAAAAAGGACACTGATTTTGTTGTTGAGTTATTTAAAGAAATTATAGCACCAAATGAAAAGCTGTATGATTATTTGGAAGACAAGAACCTTACTTGGATCGACGATTTACCTGTTGTAAATACAGCTTTGGTGAAACTATTCAATAAATTCAGAGAGAATTCGCCAGAAACATATTTTACGCCTCTACTTTTTAAAGATAAAGACGACGAAGGATTTGGGGTATTGTTGATGACCAAAACATTGAACAACGCAGAGAGGTTTAATGAAGAAATTATCTTGAACACAAAAAATTGGGACAAAGACCGTATTGCCACCATTGATTTTGTACTGCTCCAAATGGCACTTTGTGAACTCCAAGAATTTCCAACCATTCCTGCCAAAGTCACCATAAACGAGTATATCGAATTGGCCAAAGAATATTCTACTCCAAAAAGTAATGTTTTTATCAATGGAGTTTTGGATAAAATTGTACGAGAATATAAAGAGAACAAAACCTTGAACAAGAAAGGGCGTGGGTTAATGTAATTTTTATTAAATTTAACCCGTAAAAAAAATTAACTTTTAATCAATACATATTTACACATGAAAAAACTGTTTTTATGCTTCATTGCAACAGCACTTGTTTCTTTCACTTCTTGTAAAGAAAAAGCAACCGATAAAATAAACCAAGAAAATGTAGAGAAAGCTGCAGAACGCGATGCCCAAGACATTGTCTATCCTGTTCTTTCTTTTGATAAAACTTCTCATGATTTTGGGGAAATCCAAAATGGAACGCCAGTAGAGACTGTTTTTACATATACCAACTCAGGCCGTTCTCCACTTGTCGTTACAGACATAAAAAGTACCTGTGGGTGTACGGTTCCACAAGGGTGGAGTAGAGAACCCCTTGCACCTGGTGCATCGTCTCAATTTACGGTAAAGTTTAATGGAAAAGGAGCCAACAAAGTCTCTAAAACGATAACACTTACAACCAACACTGAAAAAGGAAGAGAACAGGTACGTATTTCGGCCTTTATCACGCCAGATCCGAATGCCGCACCAGTGGCAAAACCAACAACAAATCAATAGATATACACATGGAAGGTTTGAGTAACTTTATGCCCTTTATTTTAATGTTTGTGATTGTGTATTTTTTCATGATCGCACCACAAATGAAGCGAGCCAAAAAAGAAAAACGATTTGCAGCAGCCCTAAAAAAAGGAGATCGTATAATTACGAAATCAGGAATGCATGGCAAAGTCACAGAACTCAACGATAAAGATGCCTCTTGTGTGATTGAAACACTTGCCGGTAAAATTAAATTTGACCGTTCTGCCATTTCTATGGAAATGACACAAAAACTAAGCGCTTCCAAAACGAAGTGATTTGGTCTTACTTTAAAAAAAAAAAGCTGCCATATGGCAGCTTTTTTTATGCGTATCTTTTTTGAGTGAGTTCAGCAATTTCACAAATGACTTGAGTAGCGCTCAGTATACTTTCTAGCGGGACATATTCGTAGCGTCCATGAAAATTGTGGCCACCAGCAAAAATATTAGGACAAGGCAATCCCATGTAACTGAGTTGAGAACCATCTGTCCCCCCACGAATGGGTTTAATCAAGGGATTGATATTTAAGTTTTTCATGGCTTGTTCGGCAATAGCTACAATATGCATTACAGGCGTTACCTTCTCTTTCATGTTGAAATATTGGTCTTTGAGTTCTACCTCAAAAGTGGCCTCATCGTATTTTCTATTGAATGCTTCAATAAGTTGTTTTACGTTGGTTTTTCGCGCCTCAAAAAGATCAAAATCGTGGTCGCGGATGATGTATTTTAATACGGTTTTTTCGATCTTTCCTTCAATGTGATGCAAGTGATAAAAGCCCTCATAGCCCTCTGTTTGTTCTGGGGTTTCGTTATTTGGCAAGCTGTCTATAAATTTTTGTGCATAATACATCGAATTAACCATTTTCCCTTTGGCATAGCCCGGATGAACGATTTTTCCATGAATGGTAATTTCGGCACTGGCCGCATTGAAATTTTCGTACTCCAACTCACCAACCTGACTGCCGTCCATAGTGTAGGCCCATTGTGCCCCAAATTTTTTCACATCAAATTTATGCGCCCCTCTGCCTATTTCTTCGTCCGGAGTAAAGCCCACTTTAATGGGGCCATGTTTTATTTCTGGATGTTGAACAAGGTATTCCATAGCACTCACGATTTCGCAAACGCCGGCTTTGTCGTCGGCACCAAGCAAGGTGGTACCGTCTGTGGTAATGAGTGTTTGCCCTTTATAAAGCAATAAATCTTCAAAATAATTGGGCGACAAAATGATGTTTTCTTTTTCATTCAACACAATATCTTTTCCATCGTAGTGTTCAACAATTTGAGGCGAAACTTTAGCAGCAGTAAAATCTGGTGAGGTATCAAAATGTGAAATAAATCCAATGGCTGGAACATCGTGATCTACATTAGAAGGCAAGGTACCCATAACATAGGCATGTTCATCGATGGTTACATCTTCTAATCCAATGGTTTCGAGTTCTTTAGCAAGAAGTTTAGCCAATATCCATTGTTTTTCTGTACTTGGTGTGGTTTTAGAATTTGGGTCGCTTTCGGTGTCAATTTTAACGTAAGTTAAGAAGCGATCGAGGATTTTATTTCTATCTAACATCTGTCATAGGATTTCTTCAAAAATAATTAACCTATACAAACAAGACAAATCTTATGCTTCTTTTGTTTTGAACCTTTTTTGTGTTCTCAAATTAATGTATTTTTGTGCTCAAATTATTGCCATGTACAAATCAGTTATTCGTTCACTTCTCTTTAAGTTTGACTCTGAAGCTGTACACTATTTTACGTTTCATATTATAAAATTATACTCAAAAATTCCTTTTGTTTCATCCCTTATTCGCAGTGCTTTTCAAGTGAAGAATCCAGTTTTGAAACGTGAATTGTTTGGATTAAAGTTCGATAATCCTGTAGGCCTTGCTGCTGGATTCGATAAAAATGCGGTTCTTTTTAATGAACTTTCCAATTTTGGATTTGGATTTATTGAAATTGGTACCGTAACCCCAAAAGCTCAAGAAGGGAATCCTAAAAAGCGTCTTTTTCGACTCAAAGACGATCAGGGTTTGGTCAACAGAATGGGGTTCAATAACGCTGGACTTGATGCCGTGATAAAACAACTGAAACGCAACAAAAAACGTCTTATTATTGGTGGTAATATTGGAAAAAATACAGAAACCCATCCCGAACAATACACAGATGATTATGCGGCATGTTTTATGGCATTGCATCCTTTTGTAGACTATTTTGTACTCAATGTAAGTTGCCCAAACGTAGGAAGTCATGCAAAATTGACCGATAAAGATTATTTAGAAGAGCTGATTACTGAAATGAAGCGTTTGAACACGACTTTTGAAGTTCAAAAACCTATTTTACTTAAAATCGCACCAGATCTCAACAACAATCAGCTGGATGAAATTATACAACTCATTGATGACACCAAAATAGCGGGTGTTATTGCGTCCAACACCTCTACATCTCGAGATGGATTGATGACGTCCAGACAAAGATTGAATGCTATTGGCAATGGTGGCTTGAGTGGTCAACCCATAAAAGCCAAAAGTACCGAAGTGATTCGTTATTTATCTGAGCAAAGCAATAAAGCATTTCCTATTATTGGAGTAGGTGGAATACACTCAGCAGAAGATGCTTTGGAAAAAATAGAAGCTGGCGCAGATTTGATTCAAATTTATACCGGATTTATTTATGAAGGTCCAGCACTTGTGAAACGCATCAACAAGGCACTCATCAAAAATGCTAAAGCAGTTTAATTTTGAATACAGAAATCTTGATTTCTTTTGTGATCGTAACAGCGACTTTGGCTTTTTCACCAGGTCCAGATAATTTTTTTGTATTGATTCAAAGTGCTACACATGGCAAAAAATCTGGTATGGCTGTGATCTGTGGTTTGATGACGGGATGTTTGGTGCACACTTCACTTGTCGCTTTTGGACTCTCAAGCTTTATTCAAGCCAATGAAAGATTGTATTTACTGCTTAAATTTTTTGGTGCTGCCTACATGCTCTTTTTGGCTTATAAGGTTTATAAATCTAACCAAGATCTTAATGAAATTTCATCTGAAGTAAACAAAAAAACACAAATTGAGTTGTTCAAACAAGGTTTTGTAATGAATGTGCTCAATCCAAAGGTGTCCGTTTTCTTTTTAGCTTTTTTTCCTGCGTTTTTGTTTAGTGAAACCTTGGGATTAGTCGAACAATTCTATGTACTTGGTTTTTTATTTATCCTTACCTCTTTTTCGGTATTTTCTTTATTTGTAATCTTATCTGGTTTTTTTTCGAAGTTATTTTTGAATTCACCAAAAAAAATGAAAACACTCAAGCGTTTACAAATTGGTTTTTTTATTGGTATTGCAGTAGTGATTTTAAGAGGGTAATATAAAACTAAGATTTTTTATTCGTAAATTTTCAAAGCTTCGTATTGCTCTTCAATAGCAACGACAAATTCTTCTTTCATTTTCTCTACGAGTTGTTTAACAGATGGGTTGTCTTGAATATTTGTAACGCCCTGTCCAGCAGACCATATAGTACTCCAAGCTTTAGCTTCTTTTTCCATGGCATTAAGTTCATTACCGAAGTCAATTTTCTTAGATTTCTTTAGCATTTCTTCAGTTATTCCCATAGCTTCTAAGCTTGGACGAAGAAAATTAGCTGAAACCCCCGAAATTGCAGCAGTATAAACCACATCACTTGCACCCGAGTTGATAATCATGTCCCTGTATTCTGCAGGTGCTTTGCTTTCTTTTGTATTGATGAATCGAGTACCCATATATGCAAAATCGGCACCCATTTGAAGAGCTGAAGCGACATCTCTGCCATTGGAAATACACCCAGAAAGAATGATTGTTTTCTTGAAAAACTTTTTTATTTCTGCGACAAAAGGCATAGGATTAAGTGTTCCTGCATGACCACCAGCCCCTGCAGAGACTAAGATTAATCCGTCTACACCAGCTTCGGCTGCTTTTTCGGCGTGGCGTTTTTTGATGACATCATGAAACACAAGACCACCATAGCTATGCACTGCGCCAACAAGTTGGGGTACAGCTCCCAGAGAAGTGATGATGATTGGCACTTCATGTTTGATACATATTGCTAAATCTGCTTGAACTCTCGGATTGCTATGGTGTACAATTAGGTTTACACCAAATGGAGCTGCAGTTTTACCTGTTTCTTTTTCAAAGACCTTTAGCGCAGTTTTGATTTCAACGACCCATTCTTCAAAACCCTCCGTTGTACGTTGATTGAGGGCTGGAAATGTACCTACTATACCATTTTTGCAACATTCTATGACCAATTTCGGCCCAGAAATTAAAAACATTGGCGCTGCAATAACAGGTAGAGACAGTGCGCTTGCGAATTTTACTTTACTCATTTTTTTTGTTTCCTAAATATACTAATTTATTGAATATTGGTTTAGCTTTTATGATAAAATTGGGAGTACCAGATTGTGGTTTTAACCAAGTGATGATTTACGCATTACTTTTTCAGCATAATGAATACGACAATAAATAGCATATTTCATTGAGTAATTAATAATTTAAACTGTTAAAAATATCAATTCGGCAATTCGTTTTGTGCTGTATGTATAAAGAAGTCAGCTTTATTATCTTTACAGCCAATTTAATAGAATTCTATGGCAGTTCAACCAAAATTAGAACGTTTCAGAAAGAATGTACTTTCTAAATTTCAGATATACAACAGTATATTTATGACGCTTCCTTTTGATCAAATTACCAAAACTGGGGTGTTGTTGCCTTTGTTTCACGAAACTTGTGAAAAAGGTTATGCCGCAGGCGAAAACCCAAGTACTATAGTTGATACGTTTTTTCAGAAATATCAAGCAAGACGAACCAAAAAAAGTCAAATCAAACTTTTGTTTCGATTTATTCAATACATAGAACGCCAGGTTGTTCTATTTGATGCTATTGAAGATGCTGCTTTTCCAGTCATCAACAATATGGATGGTATCGGTACATTGCGCAGTCTAAAAGAAAAAGCTTTTTCTGAAAATAAAATAGATGAGCTTAAAGCTTATTTAGACGAATTTAAAGTCCGTATAGTCCTTACCGCACACCCTACGCAGTTTTATCCTGGATCTGTTTTGGGGATCATCACTGACTTGACTGAAGCCATCAAGGACAACGACTTAAGTCGGATCAATAGCTTGCTAGCACAATTGGGAAAAACGCCATTTTTTAAGCATACAAAACCTACACCTTTCGATGAAGCTGTGAATCTTATATGGTATTTAGAAAATGTATTTTATGATTCTTTCGGCTCTATTTTCGATTACATTCAACAAAATATTTATGATCACAAAGTCATAAAAAATGAAATCATAAACATTGGATTTTGGCCCGGTGGTGATCGGGACGGAAATCCATTTGTTCTTCCAGACACAACACTGAAAGTTGCTGGACTACTGAAAAAATCGATCCTGAAAAATTATGCCAAAGATCTGAAAAAATTAAAACGAAAGTTAACTTTTCGTGGGGTTGAAAATCGAATTGAAAAATTGATTGATGATGCATACAATGGGATTACAAATCCAGGTGCTTTCGATCTAGACACCTTTGTGTTGGAGTTGAAAGAGGTGCGTAAAATTGTTAGTCGAGACCACCACGCACTGTATTTGAATGAGATTACAAGTTTAATCAACAAAACACAGCTTTTTGGACATCATTTTGCAACCTTAGATATTCGTCAAGACAGTAGAATTCACCACAAAGTGTTTTCAAAAATTGTAGAAAAATCTATAGCGGCGAAGAACGCTATATTTCCTGAAAATTACGATGCTTTAACAGAAGATGAGCAAATAGAAGTTCTTTCTAAAGTTGATGCAGTTCTAGACACCTCCATTTTCGAAGATGAATTAGTTAAAAACACTCTTGAAACGATCAAAGTCGTCAAAGAAATTCAAAACACTAATGGTGAGAAAGGTGCGCACCGTTATATCATCAGTAACAATCAAACGGCATTAAATGTAATGCAATTGTATGCCATGCTGAAGTTAGTTGCCTTCAACGATCGTCTTTCTATAGATATTGTACCGCTTTTTGAAACGGTAACAGATTTAGAAAATGCACCCAAAGTGATGGAACAATTGTACACCAACAAAGCATACAAAGCGCATTTGAGGTCTCGTGGTCAGAAACAAACCATAATGTTAGGTTTTTCGGATGGCACAAAAGATGGCGGATATTTCATGGCCAATTGGGCAATTTTTAAGGCAAAAGAAGCTTTGACGCAGATTTCAAAGCAGTACAATATTGATGTTGTCTTTTTCGATGGTCGAGGTGGGCCACCGGCTCGTGGCGGAGGAAAAACCCACCAATTCTACGCATCACTGGGACCAACTATTGAAGATAAAGAAGTTCAACTCACAATTCAAGGGCAAACCATTAGTTCTAATTTTGGTACCCCAGAATCATCAAAATATAACTTAGAACAATTGATTAGTTCTGGTTTGTCCAATAGCTTAGGTTCTGAAAACAAAGGATTTTCAGACCAAGATCGAAAAACTATGGATGAATTGGCAACCTTGAGTTATGAAACTTATCAAGACTTCAAAGGGCATCCAAAATTCATTCCGTATTTGGAGCGTATCAGTACGTTGAAATATTATGCTAAAGCAAACATTGGGAGTCGTCCATCAAAAAGATCTAAATCTGACCGATTGATTTTCTCAGATTTGAGAGCAATACCTTTTGTGGGATCATGGAGTCAATTGAAGCAAAATGTTCCTGGATTTTTTGGTGTTGGAACAGCAATTCATTCTTTTGAAGAGCGTGGAGAACTGGACAAGGTCATATCGTTATACAATAATTCTAGTTTCTTCAAGACTCTTTTGGAAAACAGTATGATGTCTTTAAGTAAATCATTTTTTGCACTTACAAAATACATGGCTGAAGATGAGGAGTTTGGTGCATTTTGGAACATTATTTACCAAGAGTATCAGCTTACATTGCGTTTGTTGCTCAAAATAACCGGCTACAAAGAGTTGATGGAAAATGAACCAAGTGGAAAAGCTTCTATCGATGTGCGCGAGTCTATTGTACTGCCATTAGTAACGATACAGCAATATGCTCTAAGAAAGATTCAGCATTTACAAAAACAAAAAACGGTTGATAAGGAGCAAATTGAAGTTTTTGAAAAGATTGTGACGCGTACGCTGTATGGCATCATCAATGCGAGTAGAAACTCTGCCTAATAAAAACAAAACCCTAAAGTGAAGCTTTAGGTTTTTTTCTTTCTCAATAAGTACTAAATAAGAATCAAATTGATGCTTTTCAAAAACCGCCCTACCTTACATATATAATCTCATTCACTTTGGTGTATTGTGCACAACGAAAAAAGCCCCTAGGTACGAATACCTAAGGACTTTTTAATCACAAACAAAAAAATGTTTTTAATGTCTTAGAAGCTGTAGATTGCAGCGATAGTGAATGCTGAGAGAGAATCAGATGCAAGGCCATCGTTGTCAACATATGGCTCAGAGTTGCTCCATGAGTCTAATCTAACTTCTGGCTTAATTGTTAAGTTTTCAACAGTGTAGCTTCCCGTAAGAGTAGTTGCAAATACGCTTGGAAGGTCATCTGCTTCATCATCATGAAGTCCAAAAAGCTCACCTCTAAGTCCAATTGTAAACGTCTCAGAAGTAGCCAATTGTGGATAAAGTGCAACTCCGTAGAATCCAGCGTCATCACTTACTTGATAAGCACCATTGATCCCTAAAAAGAAGTCGTCTGAAAGGTCAAAACCACCTGTATAGTCGATTTCGAATCCTAATACTTCTTCATCGTCATAGTACAAGTTCAAGAACTGTCCTGCATACCCTAACTGAGCACCCAAAGCATATCCTCCAGTAGTATTGTTGTTTACATCTGTTGGGTTCATTAGCGCAAGCATTAAGCTAAAGTCACCTAAATCAAAATCAGCTTTCAAACCAACCATTGAAAATGGACCGCTTGAAAATAAGTAAGATGTACTGTAGTTAAAGTTTCCTGCAGGAGAAATGACTTCGTAACCTAAGTATGTGTTAAAACGTCCCATTGTAAGAGTAGTGGTTTCAGACACATTCCAGTATGCATATAATTGGTTGAGGTTGTACCCGCCAATAGCTGCATCACCTCTCGGTCCAAAAACAACATCGGCAACAACACCTGTTTTCTCACCTTCGTATGAAACTACAAGATTAGCCATACCCAAGGCAAAACCTGTTTCGTCTGCAAATGAGGATCCAAATGCAACAGGAACTTCTTCTCCTTCATCGTTTAAAACTGTTGAATCGTCAGCTGTTGATAAATAACTCTGATAATAAGCGTCAACTGTTCCAGAAATAGAAAGTTTTGGTGCTTCATCCTGTGCAAAAACAGCTACAGAACATGTAATCGTTAATAATGTAAAAATTTTTTTCATAATAATTAGTTAATTTATAGTGATTAATGGCCCAAACATAGTATATAAAAATGGTAACCCCCAAAAAAATAAGGTATATAAAGTAATTTTTATGTAGTTGATAAAAATAACCCCCTAAAATTTAGGGGTATTATGGTATTTATTTAATTATTTGTGAAATTAACATTGTTGTTTTTGGTGTAAACATGAAATTCCGCTTATTTTTTTAAGCACTTTAGTTGAATTATGAATTTGATTCGATAGGGTGTTGTCGCAGAAAAATTCACAAAAAAGGGTTGATAATTCATCAAAAACCATAGGGCCAAAATATCTAAAATACATTTTAAAGCCGATAAATTATTAAAATCATAATAATGTATGCACTATGATTGTTAGTCCTCTTTTTGTCCTTATCTTTCATCTCTAATTTGTTGAAAATTAACGTTTAAAAAAAGGTTATGTTGAAAAAACAAGGGATGTATTTGCCAGAATTCGAGCACGACAATTGTGGTGCTGGGTTTATTTGTAGTCTGGAAGGGAACAAGTCAAATGATATTATTCATAAAGCACTTCAAATTTTGGAGCGTTTAGAGCATAGGGGTGCTGTAAGCTCAGATGGTAAAACTGGTGACGGTGCCGGAATACTAACTGATATTCCTCACGAACTCTTTGTAAATGATTGTCCATTCGATTTGCCTAGTTTTGGGCAATATGCTACTGGAAATGTATTCCTGCCTAAAAAGGAGAATCAACGCGACTATTGCATCTCCGTCTTTGAAAAGTTTATCAAAGAACAAGGGCTGAATGTTCAAGGATGGAGAGAAGTTCCTATTGACCCTTCAGTTTTGGGATCTATTGCAGAACAAACAGAACCTGTTGTAAAACAAATTTTCATTACCAAAAACAACGATGAGCAAGAAGATTTTGAGTTTAAATTGAAACTGTTTATTGCGCGCAAAAAAGCGGAACATGAAATTTACAATTCAAAACTTTCAGAAAGCAACTTTTTTTACCTTCCAAGTCTCTCCACAAAAATCATAATATATAAAGGACTACTTATCCCAGAAGACATCAAGTTGTACTACAAAGATTTAGAAAATCCTTTGTTTGTAACTCGTCTTGCATTGGTGCATCAACGATTTTCGACCAATACTTTCCCAACATGGGATTTGGCACAACCTTTCAGATATATGTGTCACAACGGAGAAATCAATACTTTACGTGGTAATATATCTAGAATGCTTTCTCGTGAGGCATTACTCGAAAGCGACTGGTTTGGAGAAGACATAAAATCGATTCTTCCAGTAATTCTTCCTAAAAAATCTGATTCTGCTTCCATGGATATGGCTGTAGAATTGCTTTTGATGACAGGTCGTTCATTGCCCGAGGTCATGATGATGCTCATCCCAGAAGCATGGGAGAAAAATGACGAAATGTCGCCTACCAAAAAAGCATTTTACGAATATAACTCTTGCTTGATGGAACCTTGGGACGGACCAGCATCTATCCCATTCACCGATGGAGATTATATTGGTGCTGTTTTGGACAGAAATGGACTACGACCTTCGCGATACTCTGTGACCAAAGATGGTTACGTGATTATGTCTTCGGAGATTGGAGTCATTGAATTGGCACCAGAAAATGTTGCACATCATGGTCGTTTGGAACCTGGAAAAATGTTTTTGGTGGATATGAATGAAGGCCGAATCGTAAATGATGAAGAAATCAAAGAGGCCATCGCAGCAAAACAACCCTACAGTGCTTGGTTAGAGGATAATTTGGTCTATCTAAAGGAAATTCCTTACAATGACTGCCCCGTTTTTCTTAATCAAGAATCACTTAATAAAAGAAAAGTGCTTTTTGGCTACACCCAAGAAGATATCAATACCATAATATTGCCAATGGCCAACCAAGCCAAAGAGCCCATTGGATCTATGGGAAGTGATACGCCTCTTGCGCTTTTATCTGAACGACCACAACTTATATACAATTACTTCAAGCAATTATTTGCTCAAGTTACGAATCCACCACTAGATGGAATTCGTGAAGAATTGATCACAGACATTAGTTTGACTCTTGGTAGTGACCACAACATTTTCGAAATAAATGAAGCACATTGCCAGAAGCTTAAAATTCAAAATCCAGTAATCTCAAAACAAGATTTGGATAAAATTAAAAGCTATGATCACCCTAATTTTAAAATTACTTCTGCATCAATTCTGTACGATATCAGCAAGGGTCACAACGGTTTAGAAGATGCTCTAGATAACCTTTTAGAAACCGCTTCTGCACATGTTGATAACGGTACAAATATTTTGATTCTCTCAGACCGTAATGTATCCAAAGATAAGGCGCCTATTCCAGCACTTTTGGCATGTTCATTCATCAATAGTGGTTTACAAAAATTAGGAAAGCGTTCCAAAATAAGCATCATTATTGAGTCGGCAGAACCACGTGAGGTGCATCATTTTGCACTTTTGTTTGGCTATGGCGCAAGTGCCATTAATCCATACATGGTAAATGAAATTATTGAAGATGAAGTTCTAAGCCAAGACCCAAAAGCAGATACCGAAAAAGCAATTGCCAATTACAATAAAGCAGTAGGGAAGGGTATTCTCAAAGTGATGAATAAAATTGGCATTTCAACACTCAACTCCTACAGAGGATCGCAATTATTCGAGTGTATTGGTATCAATACGCGTGTAGTCGAAAAATATTTTCCGAATACTGCGACAAGAATTCAAGGGGTTGATTTGCATCAATTGGAAAAAGAGATTTCTAAGCGCTATGCTTCTGCATATGTCAAAAAATCTATTGATGCGACATTAGACTTAGAAATGGGCGGTCAGTACCGTTGGAGAAGAAATGGGGAGCATCATTTGTTCAATCCACTTTCTATTGCAAAACTTCAGGATTCTGTTCGTGCCAATAAGCCACAGAAATACAAAGAATATGCTGAGATAATCAACAATCAATCGAAGCAATTGATGACCATTCGTGGGCTGTTCGAATTTACCAACTATGATCCAATTCCATTGGAAGAAGTTGAACCTTGGACCAATATCGTAAAGCGTTTTAAAACTGGTGCAATGTCCTATGGATCAATCAGTAAAGAAGCTCATGAAAACTTAGCTATTGCTATGAACAGAATTGGTGGAAAAAGTAATTCTGGTGAGGGTGGAGAAGACCAAGAACGTTTTTATAAAAATGCTAATGGTGATTGGAAAAACAGTGCTATCAAGCAAGTAGCATCTGGCCGATTTGGAGTTACATCTAATTACCTTTCAAATGCTCAGGAAATTCAAATAAAAATGGCACAAGGTGCCAAGCCAGGAGAGGGCGGACAACTTCCTGGGCCAAAAGTAAATCCTGACATTGCTAAAACACGAAATTCAACGCCTTACGTAGGGCTTATTTCTCCGCCTCCACATCATGATATTTATTCTATTGAAGATTTATCGCAACTTATTTACGACTTAAAATCGGCAAACCGTCAAGCGCGTATCAATGTCAAACTTGTTTCTGAAGTTGGGGTAGGTACTGTAGCAGCAGGTGTAGCTAAAGCCAAAGCAGATGTAGTATTGATTTCCGGATATGACGGAGGAACAGGGGCATCTCCTTTAACATCTCTAAAACATGCAGGACTTCCTTGGGAATTAGGTTTGGCCGAAGCACAACAAACCCTCGTAATGAATGATTTGAGGAGTAGAATTGTGGTAGAATGTGACGGTCAATTGAAAACAGGAAGAGATGTTGCAGTAGCTTGTCTTTTGGGAGCAGAAGAATTTGGATTCGCAACTGCACCGCTAGTAGCGTCTGGGTGTGTGATGATGCGTGCTTGTCACCTCAATACATGTCCAGTTGGAATTGCAACACAGAACCCTGAACTGCGCAAAAAATTCAAAGGAAAACCAGAGCATGTCGTAAACTTTATGTATTTCATTGCACAGGAATTACGTGAAATTATGGCTAAACTTGGTTTTAGAACCGTAGATGAAATGGTTGGTCAAGTCGATAAACTAGACCGTAACACAGCCATTGAACATTACAAATCTAGAGGGATTGATTTATCACCAATTCTTCATAAAGTTGAAGTCAGTAAAGATGTTGATATTCTCAATACAGATAAGCAAGATCATCAATTGGAACGTGCTTTAGATTTTGAAATCATAGACAAGGCACATCCTGCTTTGTTCCGTAAAGAACCAACAGTATTAGATTTAAAAATTAACAATGAAAATAGAGCAGTAGGCGCAATTTTGAGCAATGAGATATCTAAAATATACGGTGCTCAAGGATTGCCTGATAGTACACTCAAAATTAACTTTAAAGGGTCTGCTGGTCAAAGTTTTGGTGCTTTTGCCACAAAAGGATTGACACTGAATGTTATTGGGAATACTAATGACTACTTAGGTAAAGGATTGTCTGGTGCAAAAATTTCGGTACGTGTTCCAGATGAATCTACTATTGTTCCTGAGGAAAATATCATCATTGGAAATGTTGCACTTTATGGAGCAACTTCTGGAGAGGTTTACATCAATGGTAAAGCTGGAGAGCGTTTTTGTGTTCGGAATTCTGGTGCAAAAGCGGTAGTCGAAGGGATTGGTGATCATGGTTGTGAATACATGACCGGTGGTGTGGCCGTTATTTTGGGCGATGTAGGCCGAAACTTTGGAGCAGGTATGAGTGGTGGTATTGCTTATGTTTATGATCCAAATCAAACATTTAAAAATAAATGCAATCAAGAAGGGCTCAATTTGGATCCGCTAAAAGAGGATGCTCATGTTTTAGAAATAAAAACACTCATTGAAAATCATTACAACAATACTCTGAGTCCATTAGCTCAACGTATTTTGGAACAATGGGAAACAGAGCTCAAACATTTTGTTCGTGTTTTTCCAGAAGAATACAAACAAGCATTAATAAGATTAAAAAACGAAAACCTCGTAAAAAAATAATACTATGGGAAAGATCACAGGTTTTATGGACTACAAGCGTGTAGACGAATCGTATGATGCGGTAAAAGAACGCGTTAAGCATTATAAAGAATTTACAGTTCCTTTAGACAAAAAAGAACTACAGAACCAAGGCGCACGCTGCATGGATTGTGGAATCCCATTTTGCCATAGCGGTTGCCCACTTGGAAATTTGGTTCCAGATTTCAACGATAATGTTTATCGAGGGAATTGGGAAAAAGCAGCAAAAATTCTGCATTCAACAAACAATTTTCCAGAATTTACTGGCCGTTTGTGTCCAGCTCCTTGCGAACAAGCTTGTGTATTAGGCATTAATGAAGACCCTGTAAGTATTGAGAATATTGAAAAAAATATTGTCGAAACAGCTTTCGAAAAAGGATGGGTTAAACCACAAATTCCTGAAAATAGAACTGGAAAAACAGTAGCTATTATTGGTTCTGGTCCATCAGGATTGGCAGCGGCACAACAATTAAACCGAGCAGGTCATCTTGTTACCGTTTTTGAACGTGATGAAAAAATAGGAGGGTTGTTGCGTTATGGAATTCCAGATTTTAAACTTGAAAAATCGATTATAGACCGTCGTATTGATGTATTAAAAGAAGAAGGGATTATATTTAAACCGAACACAAATGTTGGGGAGGATGTAAGCATTGAAACACTAAAATCTGACTTTGATACGCTTCTGCTTTGTGGTGGTGCTACCGCTCGTCGTGTTTTACCTATAGATGGCGTCAATTTGAAGGGTGTACATCAAGCAATGGATTTTTTGAAGCTCAACAACGAATATGTTGATGGGCTTAAAACATTTGATCAAATTATTTCTGCTAAAGGCAAAAATGTAATTGTTATTGGAGGTGGTGATACGGGCTCGGATTGTATAGGAACTTCAAACAGGCACGGCGCAAAATCTGTTACAAATTTTGAAATTTTGGATAAACCTTCTGAAGGTCGTCCAGCACACCAACCATGGCCTTTTTGGCCCATGAAAATGAAGACAAGTTCATCTCACCAAGAAGGTGTACAACGGCATTGGAGTGTGTCAACAAAAGAATTTGTCGGAGATGAAAATGGAAATCTTACTGCTCTAGTTACTTGTGAAGTGGAGTGGATTTTTAAAGAAGGAGAACGCCCTCAGTTAAGAGAACTTCCTAATTCCGAAAAAACATGGCCTTGTGATATGGTATTATTGGCACTTGGTTTTACTGGACCAGGTTCTAATCTAGTGGATCAATTAGGTTTGGAAACTGATTTTAGAACAAACATCAAAGCAACAACTAAGGACTACAAAACCAATATTCCTGGTGTTTTTGCTGCGGGAGATATCAGAAGAGGCCAATCGCTTATTGTTTGGGCTATTTCAGAAGGTCGCCAAGCTGCACATCATATGGATACATTTTTGATGGGGTCTTCGGACTTACCGCTCAAGGATGATAATGATTTGCCAAGAGTTTAGGTTTCGATTTCAATATTTCCATTGATTTTAGATTAGGTTTTTTTTAAGTTTACCTTTATTTTTTCTTTACAATACAGAGGTGTTGAAACAAATAAATTTTTAGAATACTATTTAATTTGTATTTTGACCCAAAATTAAAAGCTTTTGTTGGCGCATTATATTTACTCATGTGCTATAACATTCTAATTAATTATGAAAAAAATACTCTTTTTAAGCGCTTTTATATTGGTACTTGGGTGTCGTGATGAAGAAGTTGAATCTGTTTCGCAAGTTGATAATGCTCCTTTTGAAATTACACAAATTAGTTTTAAACCAGATTTTAATACAACCATTACTGATGAAATTGTATTAGACTTTGATGGTGTCCAAACATTCAGTGGGTACATCCCTTATGGTGTTTCAATTCAAAGTTTGGTTGCTAGTATAACGACGTCGCCAGAGCGCGGTATCATTCAATTGGATGGGGCGCTATTTCAAAACGAAGTCACATCTCATGATTTTGGAAAAGAAGTCAACGTAGAACTGTTTAACTCAGATCAGTCCAATTCTTGGAATTATACTGTTCGTTTGACCTATTTTACAGGGCTGCCCATCCTTAGCATCGATACTGATGGTATTCCTGTAGACTCTAGAGATGTTTATGTGGATGGATCTATAGAATTATTTGGAGGATTGAATTTTGAACACATAGATACATCAAACATAATGATTAGAGGTCGAGGAAATTCTACTTGGTTTCTTCATTCAAAAAAACCATATCAGATTAAATTTGAAACAAAAACTAATATTCTTGGACTTCCAAAAGATAGAAAATGGGTTTTACTTGCCGAGTACTCAGATAAAACGATGCTAAGAAACAAGTTGACCTACGAAATGGGTGCTATGAGTAGTCTGGACTATACTCCCGCAGGCGAATTTGTAGAATTTTTTCTGAATGATGTTCATCTAGGAACATATTTTTTGGCACAAAAAGTTGAAGAATCATACAATCGTGTACAAATTGGTGATGATGGATATTTGATAGAGATTGATCAAGATTATAGAGTCGATCAAGAAGATGTCTTTTTCGCACCTACCATTTTCACTCAACAATACACCTCCAATGTATTTAATATCAAAGCGCCGAATATCAGCTATGGCTCAGCTGAATTTGATCTCATTGAAAATCATGTTAATGATTTTGAATCTGCTCTATTTGGACCAGATTTTACAGACCCTGACATCGGCTATCGTGCCTTTGTAGATATTGATAGCTTTGTCGACTGGTTTTTAATCAATGAAATTTCAAAAACCGTAGATGCTCAATGGTATTCAAGTATCCATTTTACCTATATCCCTGGTGAAAAAATAAAAATGGGTCCGCTATGGGATTTTGATTTGTCTTATGGTAATGTTGATTATGCTGATCCCGAATACCCTGAAGGTTTTTGGATCAAAGACAACCCTTGGATCAGTAGAATGTTTGAAGATCCCTATTTTGTATCACTTGTTGAAAATAGATTCAGTTATTATTACAATAATTTAGGATACTTCAATGAGTTTATTGACGATAATAGTGCTTATTTGGATCGCTCTCAAGCTTATAACTATGATATTTGGCAAAGTTTGGGGATGTATGTTTGGCCAAATCCCGTTTGGTTTGATACTTATGCCGAGGAAATAAACCACCTCAAGCAATGGCTTTCTACTCGAATGAATTGGTTGGCACAAGAATTTGGTTCTTAAACCCCAAATCTGTTAATGTTTTGATAAATCAAAACCAATTTCGTTGGCGTTGTATTAGTTTTGTTTCAATCTAATGAGATAAAAATTAAACAAAAATGCTATCACAATTCATTAAAATATTAAGTTTTTTGATTCTTCCATTCTTTGTTATTGATGGAGATCAAAAACAAAACAAAGATTTTCAGGGAAAAGCTACTTATATTTCAAAATCGAAGATGGATCTAGGGAGTTGGGGAGCTCGAATGAGTGAGGCCCAAAAAAAGCAAATCGCTGCACGTTTAAAAAATCGATTAGAAAAAGAATTTACTTTAGTCTTCAACAAAGAAGAATCGTTATTTAATGAGGAGGAACAATTGGACGCAATTTCAGGTGCTACAGATTCTTGGGGTAAAAATTTTGCTGCTGGAGAAAATTACAAAAACGTAAAGACTAATACTCAAATTCAGCAACAAGAATTTTACGGTAAAAAGTTTTTGGTTGAAGACCAATTGCAACCTATGGAATGGACTTTAGGAAAAGAAACTAAAAAGATAGGAAATTACACCTGTTTCAAAGCCACCACTTTTATTGCTACAGATGATTTATTGTGGTATTCTTTTTCGTGGGGGCGCATGCGCTCTAACGATTCAACACAAGATGAGACTACCGAAAACAATGAAACTGCTGTAGAGATTACTCAGGTTGAGGCATGGTATACGCCACAAATCCCTGTACGTCATGGACCATCAGAATATTGGGGATTACCTGGTTTGATTCTAGAAGTTAGTGCTGGCGACACCACGATGTTGTGCTCAAAACTTGTCCTTAACCCAGAAGAGACAATAGTAATTGAAGCGCCAAAAAAAGGAACAATTGTTGCCAAAAATGAGTATCAAGACCTTATACAAAAGAAAATGGCAGAGTTTAGAAGCAACCGAATGCGTCGTCGTTAAGTTCTAATTTTTCCTCGCTAATAATTACAATATACCCAACCAGTGAACATTTCATTATCTTCATTGTTAAGGCGAAGTGCATAAAAATATGTACCTACGGTTACACGTTTGCCATCATCTGACTGACCTGCCCATTTTTTGTTGTTATTTCCTCTAAATATACACTCGCCATATCGGTTATAAATTTTGAGTGTATGGTTTAAATGAACATCGTATAAATTTTGAATCTCAAATACATCATTCAGACCATCGTTATTTGGTGATATAGCTTCAGGAATAATGATGTCACAATTTTCAGAAACTAATACTATTGGATAAATTTCATAACAAAGCGCTTCTTCAATACGGGCATAGACCATTTGATCCTCACTAGAAACCATAAAGGTACTTGGATTAATAATCTCATTAGTCAAGTTTTCTGCCTCTTGGAGTAAATTGAAGAATCCAGAAAAATTGGGACTTGAAAATACATCAGCGGCGGTATATAAATCTACCGTTGGGCTGCTGCTTTGACAATATAAAATCTCAAAAGGATCTGTATAAATAGTTGGATCTTCAGCAATCAATATAATTGGATAAACTTCATAGCATAAGGTAGTTTCTATTCGTGCATAAACTATTTGATCAAGTTCAGTCACTGGAAAATTTTCAGGAGATTCGATTATATTATTAAGTGTTTCAGTATCTGAGATTGAGTTAAAAAATCCAGAGAAATCAGCACTCAAAAAGAGATTAGAAGCATCAAGTAAATTAGCTGTAGGGTTGTTGTCTTGACAATACATAAGCTGAAAAGGATCGTTAAAAATCGTTGGTTCTTCAATTATAACTTCAATTGCTACTAAAGTTTGACTCTCACAATCGTCAATAGTTTGTGTGATATACACTGTAGTGCTTTCGTCAACTACTGTAGCCGCATCCAATAATGTATCTCCTTCTTCAGCGTAAAACCGAATATTTGATCCATTGGTTTGCAACTGATTTAAAGTCATTGATTCACAAAAAGTTTGAGGTGAATCTGCAGTTGGTGGTGGGGTGTTACAGCTGCTGTCTATGGAACAAAATTCTAAAATTCTAACTTGTTGTAAATTGTTTGCTCCACCAGTTGCGGCAGTAAAACCCCAATATAAGTTAGGATCTCCACCGAAAAACAAAGTAGAAATATCTATAGCTTGAGTAAAGGTTAGTACACCATCTAAAGTTAAGCTCAAAAGTTTGTCTGTTCCGTCCCAAGTAATTAGAATAGGATGCCACAAACCATCTTCTAGATTACTGACACCAACGTAGGGTGTGTATTCACTGTGCGCCGACATTACCCAAGGCTGACCATTTGCAATCAATGCCACATGATCATCTTGTATGGGGTCATTTCCGGAGTTCCACCAAGTATCAAATTCAATAGCCAATGATGGAGAAATACCAGAGTATCCAATACCTCCGCCTAGTGTTCCTTCATCGTTAGAAATGGCTTGAATTACAAATGCAATACCATCGGCACCACCATCTTGTGTCCCTAAATAAAGCTCAGCTTCTAAACTAAAATCTAAATCAAAATTGACTAAACTTTGAGACCAAACAAAACCCGCCTGATTATTAACGGCTTCAGTTAATCGAACGGTATCATCATTCATCACAGTGGCGTTTCCGGAAACCACAAATTCTCCTTCTTCAAATGTAAAACAAGGAATTGTTTGTGCAGATGCATAAAATGATGCAAAAAGCATCAGCAAAATATAAGAACGCATGTTTGTTAAATTAGTTGGTGTCACTAAATTAATATTTTTATTTCTTTTTTTACAATAATCAGCTAATTATCACACAACAATACATATTTTTGTCTATCCTTAAATTTTAACTTATGAAAGCCAAATTATTTTCATTTTTTCTCCTTTTGCTTTTTAGTGGTTGTGCAGAAAAAAAGTCATGTCCTACTGTTCCAAAAAATGTAATCCTTCTGATTAGTGATGGTACTGGATTATCCCAAATATCTTCAGCTTATTTTTATAAAAAATCAGATGTAAATTACTCTCGTTTTCAGCACTTAGGCCTCATCACGACAAGTTCTTCAAGGGAAGATATTACTGATTCTGCTGCAAGTGGTACTGCCTTTGCTAGCGGAACAAAAACCTATAATGGGGCTATTGGTGTTTTAGAAGATTCAACGCAACTTGAAAATATTGTTGAAATTGCTTCCAGAAAAGGGGTTAAAACAGGAGTAGTAGCTACATCATCAATTACACACGCAACACCCGCTAGTTTTTATGCACATGTCACTGATAGAGATTTTCAAGAAAAAATTGCGCTTCAACTTGCCAAATCAGAAATAGATTTTTTTGCTGGTGGTGGTGCAAATTTTTTTAATCAACGCAGTGATGCGCTTAACATTATCGACACCCTTACCGCTCATAAATTTACCATTGAAACATCATCTTTAACTTCAATTGAGGCGATCAAGTCTAACCAAAAACAAGGTTTTTTGTTGAGTAATGATGGAATGCCAAAAATGAGTGAGGGTAGAGGCGATTTTCTATCTAAAGCAACCATGTTGGGAATTGAATTTTTACATCAAAATGAAACGCCTTTTTTTATAATGTCTGAAGGATCTCAAATAGATTGGGCAGGCCATGATAATGATACCGCTTATCTTATCTCTGAAGTTATCGATTTTGACGAACTTATCGGAGCAGTACTGGATTTTGCAGCCGAAGATGGAGAAACCTTAGTGGTGGTGACTTCAGATCATGAAACGGGTGGCTTTACACTTTCAGGAAAAAATTATACCACCAAAGAAGGTGAAGTTTACAGTAGTTACTCAAAATTAGAGCCAAAGTTCTCTACAGGAGGACACTCAGCAACTTTGATCCCAGTTTTTGCTTATGGTCCGGGTGCAGAACATTTTTCTGGCGTTTATGACAATACTGATATTTTTCGTAAAATAATGAAACTTACAGGTTGGGATAAAAACTAAATCACAGATTTTTGCAGTTAGTTTTTTTAATTAATAACTCATGTTTATATTTTAAATAATACGAACTTATTGTTCATGATATTTAATGTGTTGGTGATAACATTTAAAAAATTAATGATTTATCCAGAATAAAAATAGTATTGATTTTTTGTATAGATACAAAAAAGCCCAACGTATTGCGTTGGGCTTTTTGTTGACTAATTCAAAGAACTATTCCACTGAAATAGAAAAAGTTTCTTCTATGTCTGTTTCACCACCAGCGTTTTCTATATCACCATCTGCAACACCATCTGCCGATTTGTTCGGCTCGTGACGAAGTATGAATGTAAGGTCACCCGAACTTATAGAATTTGCAGTTAATGTAAATTCAACACCAATTGGTTTACCATCCTCATCTTGATCAGTGTAAGCGGTTGTAACATCAAGTTCACTACCGATTACGTAGAAAAACTGATGTTCATCGGCTTCATCTTCAGCAACTTCTTCGGTAATATCCTCAGCAGGATCTTCAGTTTCATTTAGCAGCTCAATAGAACCTGTGTACGTTGTTCCGGTAGCTAAAGTAACTTGATTTGTTTCTACACCATCAACTGTAACTATCGGATCGTCAGGACCTTCAGCGTCCATATCAACATGTTTTAGGACGATGTCTGCGCCACTAGAAGGCGTCAGTGTTATCGTCATAGTTGTAATGACTTCTTCTTCATTTACAGGTGCTGGTGGATCATCATCAGAACATCCTGTGAATACTAACGATAGAATTAAAATTGTGTATATAAAAAATTGTTTTTTCATTGTTTTGATATTTAAAAAATTAATAATTGAGTTTTAGATTTAATAAAAAATTTCTACCTAAGTCATCAGCATAAAAGCGCTGAAGATTCAAGTAGTTTCGGTAGGAGGTATTGGTGATATTCGTAATTCCTAATCCTACCGTTAGGAGCGACTTTTTTGCAATTTTAAATTCGATACTAGAATTGAAATTGAGTAAATGATATGCGCTAGGCGGAGTGCTTATATCTACAGTTTCCGTAGATTCCGTTTCTGGAATGTATACCTCAAAATTATTATTTGGGTATTCATTTTGTGCAAAAACATATTGGCTTTGCAATTCCATTTTTAAATTATGGAACCTAGGATAGGTAAACTTTATTTCGTTTCTAGTGCTTATTGGAGGCATACTGATTAGTGGTAGATCTTTTTTACGATCATACCCTTTTACAATGGATAATTGATGCGTTGAGCTTATATTTTCATTGTACTTATAAGCCGCATCGACATCAATTCCGATCAATTGCGCTTGTGTTTGTCTGTATTCCCAAACTTGAAAATTTCCTCGTATGGTTTCTCGAACCGATGTAGGTTCAATAATAACATAATTAGAAATTGTATTTATATATGGGTTCAAAGAAAAACTAAAACTCTCATGATCACGTTGTAGTGTAGCCGATATTTTGTGTCCTATTTCCGACTTAAAACTCAAATCACCCAGTTCTATTCGTGCACCAGAGTGGTGTAATCCTTCACTGAACAGCTCTGATGGGTTTGGTGCACGTGATGCTAGAGCATAGTTAAAAAATAAATGATAATCTTCATTAAAACTATACTTGGCACCAAGCGTGGCCGAGCCATTATTGAATTTTAAATTTGGGTTTGTCAACACTTGTGTACCCAGATCTTCGATTACAATATTTGGATATAATTCATCATAATTACGATTTTCCCAGAACGATGTGCGGTAAAATTTATACACATCCATGTGGACGTAATCAAAACGTGCACCTGCTTCTATTTGCCATTGGTCATTTACTTTGTAATCACCAATGAGGTATAGTCCCAAATCATATTTTTTATAATCTGGAATTAGGCGTCTAACTCCAGTTTCTGGGTTAGCAAAGTTGTTTTGATATCTAGCCATTAGACCAGATTTAAGATGTATTGCATTATTGCTATTACTATCAAAATCTAACAAAACGGTATGGGTGTCTAATTTGAGATCCAAAGCGGCTTTGTCTTTATCATCTCCTCTTCTGATGTCAAATTCCAATCGATTGTTTTGTTGGTAATCATACTGAAGACTCAATTTGCCAAAATTTTCAAATTTTTTAAACCCTTTAATTCTAGCTAAATGATGTGTTACTTGTTGTTTAGGCGCCCCAATTTGATAATCAAAATCATTGACAATCAATGGGGTATTGCTGCTGAGTGCTCTTACTTGATCTGCAGCACCATGAAGATGCGAAGCGCGTAGGATGCCTATTTCATTATTAAAAAACGAATAGTAGGCCTCAAGACCATGATTAAATCTATTGAGCCCTAAACGTAGCGATGCATTTCTTTCCGCCAAACCAGTATTAGTCAAGTTGTAGTGCGCAGCTTCAAAATCGCCAAAGCGTTTTAAGCTTCCATGTACTGTAGCATAATAACCATTTTCGAAGCTTTTTGTAAGATGCGATGACATTATTGCTCCGCGTCCGTTTGAAGCTGCAGAAACTAAGGTCTTTCCATAAAGACTATCCTTTACAGGAACCTTTTGTCCTTCAACAATAATGACTCCGCCTACCGCATCACCTCCAAATTGCAGTGCACCAGCACTTTTCACCAAAGTTAGTCTTCCAATAGAATTGATATCAATGTTTGGAGCGTGTTCTACACCCCATTCTTGATCTTGCATCCGTACATCGTTGTTGATGATTACCAGCCTACTGCTGTGTAGTCCATTGATGATGGGTTTTACAATTCCATTGCCTTTGTTTAATGAAGTTACTCCACTCAAGCTACTAAGCGCATCACCCATAGAACCCGTACTGAAACGCTCTAGTGTTTCTTTGGATACATTATTTTCCAATACAGTTTTGGTTGTATTTTCGTAGGCCTTGCCTTCCAAAATGATCTCATTGAGTTCTTCTAAATGATGTTCTAGTCTAAAATCTCTTTTCATATGTCCAGTAACTTTTACTGAAAAGATCTTTGTTTGACAAGATGAATGCAATACTTTAATCTTGTATGTCGTGTTATTACAAAGGTTTGAAAGTGTATAAACCCCGTCCAGTGTCGTTTGTGTTGCTAATTCAGTTTCAGACACCACAAGGGTAGCTCCAGACAATAGAGAGCCGTCATGTAGGTCAATGACCTTACCTGAAATAGTATAATTACAATTTTGAGAGTGTACTATTAATTGACTTAATAGCAACAAAACTACAGCGTGTTTACGCATAAAAAATATTCTTCATTAACATTAAAACTTAGGACGTTGTATGTTATGAGAAAAAAGGAGGTGCGCGTAGCTGTGTATTGGTTAATGTAAATGCGTGCAACTGTAGCGGCTCGAAAATTATATTGAGCTCTACAGGAATTTCAGATGGTTCCAAATCTGCATAATCACTGATGTGATAATTGAATGATAACAGATTAAAATCACATATATCACATCCTGAAACTGATTGGTGAATATGGGATTTGTTTTCAGAACATTCTATGTGAGTATGTTCTCCAAAATGATGAATAAAGTTGAAGATAGAGGGAAAAGTCAAAATCGCAAACAATACTATCGCTGCAGCTTTTTTCCCTGTATTTCTACTGTTTTTCATGTTCATGATATTCATGGCTAAGATAAAAAAAATCAAACAAATAGATGGAGTGAAGAAGAAAATAGTTGAGTTTATCACATTTATTTGAAATATTCTGTCAAATAATTTTCTGAAAAATAAGGGTAATTCAATTTTTTGCTCAGCTGAATATATTTTTTTTTGATTTTTGTCTTGTTAGATAAACCTTCGGCACTGTCATAAAGATAAATTTGGTACAATAGTGAAATGAATTCTTCATAACTATAGCGGCATTCATTTAGACTAAAAAGGGTGTTGTATTCGGCTTCTTTTTTTTCGTCCCCAATCAATTTGTAATAAAACGCACCCATTAAGTAGAAAGAGTTTAAATGTGATTTTTGATAATAGAATTTAACCCTCAAAATAATTTTCTGAACTAGGAATTCCATGATTTGAAGGTTTTTTGTAACTATTGAAGTTGTGAATAATTCATATGAATAATCGGTCAAGTTTGCTCTTTTTGAATGAATCGTGTAATACTTGTGTAAAACTTCAATTGTTTCTGTCTCATTGGCTTTGAGGAGTTTTAAAGCAAGTAGCCGACTGCATAAAATGGGGTTTAAATCATCAGTATATATCAAATTATCTACTTTTGGATTTATGCTTTTGTTGTTTATAAATTTATTAAACTCCAATATTGCAGAGGTAAAAATAGTAATTTCTCTAGAGGGCTTTTTTTGCAGAATTTTTTTTGCCCATGCTCCATAATAGCCATTTAAACTCGAATAGTCTACAAATGTCAAATAAACACAATGTAAAAAATTGGTATTGTAAAACAATGCTTCGTTGTAATGCTCCTGTTTTCTAATGATTAGCCCAATAGAATTGCCAATGTGTAGCAATTCTGAATAAGTAAAAGTTTTGTAATCCAGATTTTGTAGCTTAAAAACCGTGTTTAGGTTGCTGTAACTTTTGTCATACAGCAATTCTCTGGAAAGTTGGGCTATGAATCCTGAGTAGTTTTGTTGATTTACCTTTCGGTTTTTTATTAATGCTGTTATAGCTTCAATATCGTTATGATATATGACTTTGTACATGTCATTTTGAAATTCAGTTTTTTCTTTATACTGTGCATTTTGTGAAAAGTGGAAGTAATTTTTGTATCCAAGAAACTTAGACAGAATATCTAAAGTTTTTTTGTTTGGTTTTGTGTAAGTCGCCAATCCAAATAATCTTCGTATTGTGTTGTAACTTATATTGACATCAAGTGTTTGTAAAATCGCATTCGAAATCATTTCACAATCGCCTCGATTTGTTATTTCTTTTCCAATTTTTTGCTCAATTTGTTTTTTTAGAAGATCAATCATTTATGTATCAATTATGTATCAAATTTAACTAATAAATAGTTTAAATTTGATGAATATATCAAATTAAGTATAAAATAGGGTATATCCTTTTCTTATTTCACTGTAGTTTGTTTTAGTCAATCCCATTTAGTGAGTTCAAAGAACTCACTAAATGTGGATTTTTTTCTTTTCTGTCTCAATTCATTTTTATTTATAACTCAAATAATATTTTGTCGTAATAATAACAAATTTTTTTATGTAACGTTTGCTTCACATGTTTAAATATGTTAAGTTTGCGTTACATTATGATACAAAAATTAAAAATTATGGATCAAGACATTATTATCCCAGTTCTTGGAATGTTAACAGGAATCATTATCCCAGTAGCGGTATTTATCTGGTTATATTATGAAAATAAAGGAAAGAGAGAAACAGTTCTCGAGATATCTAAGCACTTGGACGACTCTACCAAGTTGGAGGAATTACTGGCTATTTTTGAGGATCGAAAAAAAGAACCAATCGACTACCGTAGAGGAGGAGTTATCACAATTTTCATAGGAGTTGGTATATGGTTTTTTGGATTTTTATCCTTGGGATCATTCTTTGAGGGTGCTGGTATTTTGGTTGGTTTTATTGGAGTTGGTACTATGATTGCTGGATATCTTTACCCAAATACCGGTAAAGAGCTTACCAATGCTGTTGAAGAGTTTGAAAAAAAATAACCTTTGGGAAAGAATCATAAAAAACTATTGAATAATCTTGAGGAACTTCGGAAATCTGCAGGTTTGACCCAGCAAGAACTTTCAATTGCAGCAGAAGTTTCAAGGAAAAGTATCAATGCTGTCGAGAATGGAGTTTATATTCCTTCTACAGTTTTGGCGCTAAAAATCGCAAAAACCATCAACTGCTCTGTTGAAGACTTGTTTAAATTACCTTGATCGTGGTTTTTTGACGGTTTGATTAAGTAAATCGGTCTACTTTCATTAACTTTAAAACTTGGATCACATCCAAATAAAACGTAATTAATGAAAAACCTCTTTTTACTTTATGCTTTTTTAATCTTCACTTGTTCATGCAGTGATGATGCCAATGCCCAAAACAATAAGGACATATTTACGATATACTTGGTTAGGCATTCTGAAAAGGATTTATCCGCCAATAACCTCTCGGACCCTCCATTAACTCTATGTGGAGTACAAAGATCTGAAAACTTGAGTGATTTTCTTAAAGATGTCCATTTAAATATAATCTACAGCACTGATTATTTACGCACCAAAAGCACTGCATTTCCTACAGCAAACTCAAAAGGGTTAGAAATTGAGCTGTACGATGCTCAGCAACTTAAAGATTTTTCACAATTATTGATTGATCGGCAGCAAGATGCACTTGTTGTTGGACATAGCAATACCACTGGAGTTTTGGCCGGACTTTTGACTGGAGAGGACATAGGTGCATTTGATTTAGATATTTATGATCGTGTCTATCAAGTAGTCATTTATAAAAATAAGGGTAGACTTCACTTGTTGCACGTTTCTGTAGATTGTAATGAATGAGCTGTTGAACTATACTAATGCATGTTCTTTTTGGTTCATTCTAAATTAAACTTTATTTAGAAGCTAAACATTTGTATATTTAGTGACTTAATAACCATTTAACTTTCTTTTTTAATGTCAAAGAGAATATCCTTATTGATTCTTTGTTCAATTTCTTTTTTTAATTTTTGTGTTGCTCAAAATGTAACAATCGATAATTATTCTGTGAATGGTCTGGGGCAAGTACAACTATCTATACAAGCTCAAGCAGGCAAATATTATATACTTCACGCACAACACAGTCCAACATTCAATTGGGCTACTTCAATGACAATTGGTGTGGATGGAACAATGGTAATCTCCGAATCTGCAGGAGCTTATCCACTCGAAAGTTATTCCATAACAGAACACGATGTTTTAGTTCCAGATGATTATGATGGAGATGGAATAGATGACATCACTGAATTCAATAATATGCCTACAGACTCTCCTTTCAATACTGCAGATCCAATTGCTTTTATTGATGGATCAACTTCCGTTCCAGATCATGATACTTTTTTAGATTTAGCAACTGTAAACAATGTGGGTTGGGCCCCTTTTTTAGATGATCAATTATACGTAAAGTTTGGAATACTGGATAGAGACACCCCAGAACCAAAGGTCTATTTCATCAATAGTAATACCTATATCATTCATGCATATTTTTGGAATGGAATTGGAGCCTCTGTCAGCGGTGATGATGGTTCTGGAGAGATTGTTTTTAATCCCAATGATATTCTTCCAAATGGTGTTATAGGAAGTTATTCTTTCAATTTTTCTTTTGGCAATGCATATGATTTTGAGGAAACTCAAAGAACGTATGAGTTATTGGTGGCCAGTATGCCTTTTCTTCAAAATAACATGAATCATTTTATTGGACAAGCCGATGAAGATAACCACATCAACAATTATGCTGAAGACTTTGAAGATTCAAGAATAGATGTAGTTTTGGAATCTGATGTATTTGCAGAAATCAATTACATTCCGTTTCATGAGGCCGAAGGTTATGGGTTTTTTAAGCATATGACAGATCTTAATGAAACGCCTGGAAGTAGAGATATTGTTCTTTATGACGCTTTACCAAATTCATTGCCGAGAGTAGGAGGCATCATAACTTCTGTGATACAAACCCCATTGTCGCATGTAAATTTGAGGGCAATTCAAGACAATGTTCCAAATGCATACATCGCCAACCCTTTAGCCAATGATGCAATTGCTAGTTTACTTGGAGGGTATATCTATTACAAAGTAGAAAATGACCGTTATGAAATTCGAGAAGCGACTTTGAATGAAGTCAATGCTTGGTATGAAGAATTGAGACCAACAGAGCCACAAACCCCTATTCGTGATTTGAGCATTACAGAAATTCTGCCCTTAGATAATATTGGTTTTGAAATGTCAATGGCTTTTGGAGCAAAGTGTTCTAACCTTGCTACCATGAGATCCTTTGATCTTCCTGTGGGGACCATACCCGATGGTTTTGGTATTCCATTTTACTATTATGATGAATTTATGCAGTTCAATAATTTTTATGAAGAGGCACAAGTTATGATCGACAATCCTACTTTTCAAACAGACATCAACTTTAGAATTGATCGTTTGAGAGATTTTAGAAGAGCCATTAAAGACGCTCCAATGCCGCAATGGATGTTGGATGACCTTCAAGCCATGCATGATGATTTTCCCGAAGGCACGCCTGTTCGATGTCGCTCCAGCACAAATAACGAAGACTTACCAGGATTTAGTGGCGCTGGTTTATATATTTCAAAAACCCAATACCCAGATGAAGGACATATATCTAAATCCATCAAACAGGTGTATGCAAGCATGTGGAATTTTAGAGCTTATGAAGAACGAGATTTTTATCGTGTAGATCATTTTATGGCTGCAATGGGAATCTTGTGTCATACCAACTTTCAGGGTGAACAATCCAATGGGGTTGGGATTAGTATAGATCCTATTTACGAAACAGAAGACACTTTTTACCTTAATACTCAAGTTGGGGAATCCCTAATTACAAACCCTGACCCAAACTCTGTACCTGAAGAAATTTTATTGTATGAAGACCCTACACAAGGAGGGGGCTATCTTGTTTTAAGGTTATCCAACTTGGTGAATCCTGGCGAACTGGTTATGGATCAACAATATCTCGATCAAATGAGAGATTTTCTGACTGTTATTCATGATGAATTTGCAATACTTTATGATGTTGTAGGTGCAGAAGGTTTTGGAATGGACATCGAATACAAAGTTACAGCACAAGATCAATTAATAATTAAACAAGCAAGACCTTGGGTTTCATTTTGGGCAGATGTCAATGGAGATTATGATTTGGGTATCACAGCAATTGTAGAACCTCAATCTTCATCCTCTCTGGATAGTAATGAACTTGTGACTGTAACTGTAGACAACCAAGGGTTAAATGCAATGAGTAATTTTGATCTTGAACTACTGGTGGATGGTCAATCAATGGAACTAATTACAATTCCCCAAACAATTGAAGCTTTTAGTGAAGCTAATTTTCAATTTTCAGCACCTCAAGATTTTTCTTTAGTAGGCGATTATAGTGTCACAGCAATGGTGAGTCATGAGGATGATGAATACGAAAACAACAACACTTTAAATGCTGTGATTAGCAAGACTTATGAGGTGGATGCGGCTCTTTCTATTGAAGATTTATCCGTTGTATGTAATGATGTGGTTGAAGTGACTACAGTCATAGCCAACCAAGGCGATACCACCATTACGGATGTACAAATTGAGGTCGTAGTTAATGGTTCAGTTGTAGAAATTATCGATGCTAGCGTAGACATTCCTTTTCAGGAACAAGAAACAATAATTATTTCTGTTGACAGCAGCCTTCAACAAAATAATAATATCACTTTAAACCTGTTGAACGTATCCCCTCAATCGGATGGAGATTCAACCAACAATTCGGCTACTGCAACTACAAATCTTGAATCGGACTATGATGTCATTACACTGGTTATCAATGCGGACAATTATCCTGAAGAAACTTCTTGGAAACTCGTAAACGAATTCAACGAAATAGTATCTACAGGGTCATTAGACAATAATACAGAAGTTTATACTGAAGACATTTGTGTGGATTACAGTTCTTGTTTTTCACTTTATGTTTACGATTCATATGGTGATGGTATTTGCTGTAGCTGGGGCGAAGGAAACTTTCAGGTTCTAGATTCGTTAGGCAATACAATTCTTATAAACGACGGAGACTTTAACAATTTTGCGCAGGAAGTATTTTGTCTTGATAATTCTGAATGTGATATAACTGCGGATATAAATGTATTGCCTGCTACTTCATCTTCGGCAAACGATGGTGTTATTACAATCAATACAAATTCTGGGATAAGCCCATTTCAGTATAGTATTGATGGGGGACAAACATTGACAGATTCAAACGTCTTTAATAATCTACCCGTAGGGGATTTTGACGTTTATATAATAGGGGATTCCGGACTTTGTATATACGAGGAGAATATTTCAGTTGAATACTGTAATTTTGCTACAGTTGATATTGAAGCGACTTTAGTTTCATCTGTTGTATCAACAAATGGCTCGATTGTCATTACACCGACTTCTGGAGTTGGTCCTTACCAATACAGTATTGATGGCGGTCAAAACTTCGTAACAAATAATGAGTTTTACAATTTAGCTGTAGGAGACTACAATATTGTTGTAAAAGATGGTGCCAATATTTGTGCGTACGAAGCAGGTGTGCCTATTGGAGTCGAGGGCTTAGTCATAAACGAAATTAATTATCGCTCCAGTGTTGCATTCGATCCAGGAGATTGGATTGAATTGTACAATCCTAAAGCAGTAACTATAGACATTTCAAACTGGCAAATCAAAGATGACAATAGCACCCATGTTTTTGTACTTCCTGAGGGCACTCAAATAGCCGGAAATGGATTTTTGGTCATTGTTAAAGATGCAGCAGCATTCAGTAGTGTATTTCCAAATATTACTTTCATAGGAGAATTAGATTTTGGTTTTGGAGGGTCCGATGCTGTTCGATTGTACAACCCCGACAGCAAACTTTTGGATGAGGTGTATTATGAATCAGAATTTCCTTGGCCAACTTGTGCTGATGAAACAGGAAAAACATTGGAATTGATAACGCCAGATTTAGACAATTCACTCCCCGAAAATTGGGATTGTATCAATGAAAATGGAAGTCCAAATGCGGTCAATAGCACTGGACTATCTATTGAAGATGTCGATTCCAATTCGATAGCGTTGTATCCAAATCCTGCAAGCAATACACTCTATATTTCAGGTAATTCTGTAGGTTATAATATTGAAGTTTATTCATTGGTTGGTCAGCTTGTAATGACCGCTCCCAATACCAATCAAATAAATGTACGCTCATTAAATCAAGGGGTTTACTTGATAAAAATTAGTACTGAAACGACAACAGTTACAAAACGTTTCATTAAGTTTTGATGTACATTTGACCGATAACTCAATTATTTTGAAATAAAAAAAATACCCCTCATTTTCCTATGCGGGGTATTTTCATTAAAACCAGCATAAATATTTAATTAAGTATATTTGTTAAAACATAAAATTTATTAATCCCTAATGCTATGAAAAAATCCTACATTTTTTTGTTTATACTATCCCTTCCGTATATAATTTTTTCTCAAACGCCCTGTGTAGGTAATAATTCTAGTGGCTTCCCCTGCAATGATTATGATTTGATGAACCATTTCAATAAAGCCACCTTGAGCAATGAAGATGGTAGTGATATATGGGGGTGGACAGATCCATTAAATAATAATGAATATGCCCTTGTTACGTTTGAAGATAAAACCTGTTTTTTGAATATAACGGATCCGGTAAATCCAATATATTTAGGGTTTTTAAATTCAAATGCAGGCACAAACTACTGGCGAGACGTAAAAGTGTATCAAAACCATGCATTTATTGTAGCCGACATTGTTGGTGCTCATGGTATGCAAGTATTTGATTTGACACGCCTAAGGAATGTTGCAAGCCCACCAGAAAGCTTTACAGCCGATACTGTACTCACAAGCGGATGGAATGGTGCTACAATAAGAAGTTGTCATAATATTGTAATTAATGAAGCCAAAGGGATAGCTTATCTTGTTGGTTGTCAAAGTGCAAATGGTGGAGGCCCTATGTTTATTGATATTAGCGACCCAACCAACCCTGTAGCTATAGGTCAATATACCGCAGAAGGGTATACTCATGATGCCCAAGTAGTTACATACAGTGGTCCTGATGCAGCATACACAGGAAAAGAAATTATGATTGCAAGTAATAAAGATAGGGTTGTTGTTGTGGACGTAACTTTGCCAACCGCTCCAGTAAAAATTTCAGAAATCACTTACAGCAATGTTTCCTATACACATCAAGGGTGGTTTTCATCAGATATGAGGTATTTTTTAGTTGGTGATGAAGATGATGAAATTAGTTTTGGAGTCAACACCAGAACAATTATTTTTGACTTCTTGGATTTAGATAATCCAGTATACCATTCACAATATACAGGAGGAAGCGCAGCAATAGATCATAATTTATACGTGAAGGGCGATTTGGTTTTCGAAGCCAATTATACGTCTGGATTACGCGTTTTAGATATTTCTGATATAAATAACATATCTGAGGTAGGATATTTTGACACCTATCCTGAGAACAACAATACAAACTTTAATGGCGCATGGAGTGTTTATCCGTACTTTGATAGCGGTAATATCATAATTAGTGATATAGATAGAGGGTTTTTTATTGTTAGAAAATCTGGAACACTAAGCATTGACGACTCAATTTTCAATAAAAAAGAAGTAAGTGTTTATCCAAATCCCGCAAATGAAAACGTTGTTATTTCTGTACAAAACAGTGCCATTAAAAAGTTGCAATTATTCAATGTTTTGGGCCAAGCGATTATAGATTCTAAAGTCAATAATCTTAGTGAATTGAATTTAGATGTTAGCCATTTTAAAGAAGGGATTTATTTCTTAAAGATAAATAACGATATTACTCAAAAGATTATCATCAAAAGATAATTGCTCAGCAGTAAAAATTAAACCAAAAATATGCCCAAAGAATTATTGTTTTAAACAATAACACATTGGTGTAGAAAGGCGTGAAATTACGAAGTTTCATGAATTTTGTATATTTATGACTATTAAACAATTTAACTACGTTATGATTCAATTTAAGAAATTATCTTATTACATAAATTTATCAGTCATCTTCATCTTCTTCTGTTTTCTAAGTTGTAACGAAGAACCAACAGTAAATGTGTACAATTCTAATCCACCATCTCAATCTGTCACATTATTAGAAAGCTTTGGAAATGTATCAAACAGTGACTTTATGGGGCGTGTTGTAGATTTGCAAAACAACCCTGTGAGTGGAGCCAACGTTCAAATTGGAAACAGCACCACCGACACTGATATAAACGGTGTTTTTATCATAAGAGATGCACAAGTCTATGAAAAGTTTGCTTATATTAAAGTAGAAAAAGCAGGGTTCCTACACGGCTCAAGGTCTGTAGTACCAACTGCAGGGATCAATCAAGTTCAAATCATGTTACTTCCAAAAACAGTAACTCAAACGGTGAGTTCTGGAACTGCTGCAACAGTGAGTTTAAGTAATGGAGCTGCAGTTGATCTCTCTGGAGCTTACAGCAATGCTGATGGAAGTGATTACACGGGTGATGTACAAGTGACACTACATTTATTAAACCCTACCGATGAAGATATGCAACAGCAAATGCCAGGGATGCTTCTCGCAGAAAATTCGCAAAATGAAGCAAGAATGCTGGAAACACTTGGAATGGTAGCTGTAGAACTACGCGGTGAAACAGGAGAGAAATTAAACCTTTCTGAAGGAACCACGGCAACCATAACCGTACCATTAGATCCCGAGACTTTGGCAGGAGCACCTAATGAAATCCCACTTTGGTATTTTGACGAAGAAAACGGCTATTGGATTGAAGAGGGCAGTGCCACACTTCAGGGCACAAATTATGTTGGAACGGTCAGTCATTTCTCCTTTTGGAATTGTGATATTCCAACAGAATATGTCAATATATGTATGAACATAACGAACTCCAACAACATACCTTTGAGTAATATTAAGGTTGATATTGAAAGTGAGTTCAACGGAACTCGATACGGATATACGAATGACTCTGGAGAAGTTTGTGGTATTATACCAGCAAATCAAATTTTGAATTTACGCTACTATTTTTATAACATTTGTAATAATATAGAAATCCCTAATTCTTCTGAAACGGTTGGCCCATTCAGTGAGGATGTCACACTTAACATTGTACTAGATGCCTTAGAAGTAGAAGAATATCTAGAAATCATTACAGGAGTTTTTAATACTTGTGATGGAGATGCTGTCGTTAACGGATATGTAGAGGGTAGTATTGGAAATGGGATCCCTTTTTATAGCATAGTCACAGATGGCACATATGAAATCAATGTACTTAGTTGTAATGAAAATGCTTCTATTAGTATTACAGGGTATGATTTCGACAATTTGCAAAGCACTGGTGAAATTAATTATACATTAACAAGTCCTGAAACCGAGTTGGGCAACTTATCAGCTTGTGACACTATTGATGAGTTTATTCAATACAGTATTGATGATGGTCCAGTAGAGTATATTGTTTCTAATATTGAGACTTTTGTTCAAGGAAATTATTTTGATATTCAATATACAGGTGAAAACAGCAATGATTGGGAAAACTGTTTTTGGATTTCAGGAAATTTAGACTCAAATTACCCTAATTTTGAAGGAATGTATTCATTCGATTACCAAAATACAGGTTTTTATTTTGTTGAAACTTGTCCTGTATACCCATCAGAGGTCAATAACGAAATTACTTTTAATTTAAGCTCGTTTGGGAATAGTGTTGGAGAATATATTGACATTAATTTTGGTGGCGACTATGAAGACTATCAAGGAGTTTTACATACCATTTCAGGTGTAATTCATGTGAAGCGAGATAATTAATTTCATTTTTAATAAAATAAAAAATCCACTCTTTTGAAGTGGATTTTTTTATGTTTTATGAGGGGGGAAATCGATTTTATTGGTAGAATTTAAGAAATTTGATGTTGTTTAATTCTTTATAACCCTTTTAACGACAGTATTGTTTTGTGTTTTAATTCTTAGAAAATAGACACCTTGATCAAATCTGCTTAAATCTAATTGATTTGTGGCTACAGCTGAGGCTACTTTTTGTCCTAAAATAGAATAAACTTCAATATCGAACTGATCATTGGTTTGTCCTATGTAAAGTATGCTTTTGACAGGGCTAGGATAAACTGTGATGGAACTATTCGTAAAATCTTCAGTACTTTGTGTTTGACTATTTATTGTGCTAGGGCTTCCATTTTCATTGACGCAATCCCAATTTTCTGGAAGAGAATTATCCAGATTAGACGCAATGAGTTCTAATGTATTTCCAGTTTCGTCAGCGCATACTGGCCACGGCGCATCAGAAATATAAGCTACTTCGTCTTGAAGCGCCCCCGTTGAATTGTATAGACGAACAGAATCTGAACCTCCTAATCCAAAACCTAATTCTCCGATGTAATTTATATTTGGAAGTACACTTATGAAGTCGGACTCGTCTTTGACAAAAACGAGATATCCATCGCCTTCAATTAGTGTTCCTTCAGGAATAATAAAAATATGTGTATCATCATTATCTTTAATTTGCCAATTTGACAAATCAATAGAACTTGAATTTGGGTTGTACAATTCAATCCAATCGTCAGCATTGAAATCAGGACTTGATCTGTAATTTATTTCGTTTATAACAATAGGAATTGTGACTTCTGTTGAACTAAAATTAGGAATAACTTGAAAATTTCCAGTTAGGGACACTTCAATAGTCTCATTTTCGGAAAACAAGTCTCCACTCCAATGCGAAAATTCGTAACCAAATTCTGCAATTGCAGTAAGCTTTACGGGTACCGTTTCAAAATAATCTCCAGTCCAAGAATCTTCTTGAATGCTAAGATTTTCATTAACCTCTACAAAACCTTCGCTCGTATCTAGATTTGTAATGTTTAGTGGATGAAAGTTTGGAAGACCAAATTGTTGTTTAATATGCTCTTTTACAATAGGATGCCTATTTATAGCAAAATTTTTCATATTATCAACATAATAACCAACATATCCGTTGATGTCCGATATTTCATCAGTTACAGAAGGGTCGTCTTTCCATCTGTTGTAATGCGCCAGCACTTCGGGTTCTATAATAGCATAAGTTTCATCGATATGGTTTATGATATTGTTTGGTAAAAATCTGGTATTTAATTCATCAGCATAACGATTTATGAATTGATTTCTAAATCCAATATTAGTGGTTAGTTTTCGAAATAACAAAGTTGACCATGCTGGGTTTGGCCATCCTGGTCCATTTGGGTTTAGTGCAAAACTAAGGGTGTCTTCATGGTAGTTAGAAGTGTCCCAAAATGGGCCAAATCCAAAATCAGTATCATACATTATCCATCGCCACTTGGTATCTGGGTGTTTCCAAAATTTAATATTATTTCCTGGCCAGTCTGTATTGTTGATATATATGTTTGATGCTTGGTAAAGTGCATAGTATTTTAGATCAATTCTATCGCGGATAAATTCAAAATTGGCATCATTAGACAAATCATAAGAGTTGATGTGGTTAATGATTTCAATATACTCTTGGTTGCTTCCCTCTATTACTTCAGCATTATTTGTGAGTAGTGTAATTTCATCAGCGTTAAGATTATGCTTAGAGGCCAACATATGTTCGTTAATTTTTTCACGCATATGATACATCCCCCAGTACTCTCCATTGAGGTATGTTGCAACAGGATTATAGTCTTGAAAATCCAGCTCTGAGCCCCGCATTAAACTGGTAATCATGATATCTTTCATGCTAGACCTTAACCAATCTTGACCAGAATTTCTAAGGGTAAATGCTTCAAAGTCGTCATATGTTACATTATCAAAAAAGGAGTGTTCAAATTTTGAATCGCCATACTGACCTCTTGCAAAAAGAGCCAGTGAGCGTTGTCCATTTTGACCTCTGCTCCAGCCACCAAAAATTTTTACACCGGCATTAAATTTAACCGACTCATCGGAGTCATTTTCGTAAAACGAAAAGTGAATGGGGCGTTCCCAATCTTCCCAAAAATTCGCACCAAAATAGGGCATGTCATAGCTGTAAGTTCCTTCTGGACCAAACACATAAATTCCGTAGTCATCATCAAAAAAATCATCAGGATTTACACTAAGAAGCATAACATCAATATCATGACTTGCTCCTATAATGTATGACTCAGTTCCTGTTTTTGAAGGAAGATAATTTGGCGCATAAATCCGTGCGCGTACACTCGTATTTTCGGATATGTTGATGGGGCCACTATACGTCGAAGACTGTTCATTAGGAGTGCTTCCATCGGTGGTGTATCGGATCGTTTGACCAGCTTCATTGCCTGACAAACTAAGACTAAGCGGTTGACTTTTAAGTCCTCCGTTTTCAGAAAAAATGACTTCAT
This sequence comes from Flavobacteriaceae bacterium, assembly GCA_029238515.1. GTDB lineage: Bacteria > Bacteroidota > Bacteroidia > Flavobacteriales > Flavobacteriaceae > UBA3537. Next base: position 87,267 of record JAQWFW010000010.1, read on the forward strand.
TTGGAATGGTTCCTGTAAACTCTTCATTCGCATTTTGAGCATCTGGTGTGGTGACTGTATAACTCACAATGCTATTCGAAAAATTTGAAACCCCTATGGAAGTGTTTGGCGGTAACCCTTCTGCAAGAACTTGATCTATTATGGTTCCATTATTGTCGGAAAGGGTAAGCGTTTCAGAAGATGTTGAAATTTTAAAATTTGTGTGAAGGGTATTATTATCAATTAAGTTTAAAATTTCGGGTGGATCGATTCCTGAACTATTTGCTGAGGAGTAAATAGCCGATAAAAAAGGGATGATTGTAAAATCTGAAGAATTGGAACTTACATTATGAGCCTGAATGGCTAAAACATTGGTACCTTCAACTAGAATAGAACTAAAATCTGATATTAGAAACCGATCTGGCAACCCCCCGACGTGTATTTGTGCTTCGTGATCTTGGTTGGAAGAAGCATCGAAGGGTGGTGGTACACCATTGATATTGGCACGTGCAACTTCAACGCCATTTATGTATGCCACAAAACCATCGTCATAGTCAATATCCAGAATTAAAGATATGATGTCAGCAACGTTTGTGAGGTTAAAATTTTTACGTAGATATATAGATGAAGTTCCATAGGGTATAATAGTCGCATCATCATCATCGCCATAGCCAAAACCGGAAGCACCATTACTCCAGTTAGAATCATTAAAACTTAAATTGTTCCAATTTGAACTTGGCTCTGCACTAGGAATTTGATATTTGTATAAATCGCCTTGGTTGACCACCGTTCTTGAAGACGTTATTTGATAACGGTCTTTGCTTGAAGCCCACAACAGTAAATAATCATTAGCAGAAATTGAAACATTTGGAAAACTCCATTTTGATAAATCGTTTACATCGTCAGAAATGGTCCAATTTTCTAGATTAATATTTTGAGTTCCGTAGTTATACAACTCTATCCAATCTGGTGTATCTCCATCTTCATCAAAATATACAGAATTGGACGAGACTACTTCATTGATTCTTATATCTTGGGCATTTGAAATTAATCCAATAAAAAGAATAATAATTAAATATCTCATTGATTAAAGTGGTTTATATGCAAGTTAAAAGGTGAAATTTATGATTTTCAAAATTAAGAAAATTCAGACTAAAATATCAAGATTACTTTTTTTATTTCAATCTTTATCAGTATGTCAAAATTTTTAAGAACTTTTATTTGTTCTTTGAATGATTTATTTTAAAATATCCCCTAAAATAAATTTTATTTTTGGTAATAAAAAATGGAGCAGAAGGGAGTGAAATCGAACTATTTTGTTTATGATTTAAAATTATGTAATCACTAATAAAAGTACCATTTTGGTATTTTGGAAGTAATTATTTCTTTAATTTTTATTGGCAATCTGAGTTTAATCTCCAAAGTTTATAACTACCAAAGTCATTATCATTTATCATTATACCTCCATCACATTCAAATGAAACTGCCCGTGGGAATTCACCCCATATTAAAGTGTCTCCATCAAATGTGTAAGTCTCAACACCTGGAATTCTATCTGTAGCATCTAATGCATTAAAATCTGCATCAGTACAAAAGTTATCTACACTGCCGCAGTTTGCATAAGATGTATATACATTACCATCTGCAAATTCATACATGGTATTCGCATACGTTCTATCATCAGGGTCTGGAGACCATAGCCATTTACCTTCAACTGTGTAAGCTGGTAATGGAATATCTTCAGAATTATCATCACTACTACAAGCGAAGATGAATAAAGCGGAGGAGAGTAAAATTATTTTTTTCATAATGTCATTATTTTAATTCAAAAATAAATATTTTAACCTAAAAACATTTCACGTTTGAATGTGAAATTCACAATAATTGATTAAATAGTTTTATTTTCACTACAAATTTCAATAGCTTTTTTAATTAACGAAACCTTTTTGTAATTAGTTTCTTTCACATCAAAGTAAACATACATT
>JAQWFW010000026.1 GCA_029238515.1 Flavobacteriaceae bacterium
TATTCTACCCATCAAGTTTTCTGATAAGTTAATGCAGTTTCTAAGCTACTTTTGGCCCAATCATCTGCCAAAGCGCATGGAAATGTATCGTGATAAGTACGAACACCATTGGGTTATTGAAATGGCTGATGATGGGATTGAAGAAGCCAAATTATTTTTCGCTGATTTTTTTAAATCTAATGAAGGTAATTTTTTTATATGTTCCCCAAAAGAAGCAAAAAAAGCACTGCTGCACCGTTTTGTTGCCGCTAGTGCTATTGGACGCTACCACGCGCTGAATCAAAAGGATTTAGGAGAGATGATGTCTATGGATATAGCACTTCCAAGAAATGAAAGACATTGGTTTGAACAGTTGCCCCATCACATCGATGAAAAGTTTGAAATGAAGCTGTATTATGGGCATTTATTTTGTCATGTATTGCATCAAAATTATATCGTTAAAAAAGGGGTAGATGCAGCTACTTTAAAACAAGATTTGCTTAAAATTTATGATGAACGCGGTGCAGAGTATCCAGCAGAGCACAATGTTGGCCACGAATATATTGCAAAACCAACATTATCTAATTTCTATAAAGAATTAGATCCGATAAATGGCTTTAACCCGGGCATTGGAAAAACGAGCAAATTGAAGTTTTGGAAGTAGTATTATTTTAATTTTGGTACACGGTTCGACCAAATAATTAAAACAACAAGGCCTAAAACAATAATTACAGAAATAATATTGACTTGGATTTTTTTTGAGACTTCAATGAAATACATAATAATACTAGCATCAATGACAGCAGCTCCAGTAAGCACGATAACATTTCTTGCAATTGTGGATACTTTTTCAATATCGATTTCTTTTTTTTGTTCTTCGGATAGGGTATTATACCCCGCCAAAAGATTGGGGTATTGTTTGACTAAAAGTCCAACAACAATCAATATAAACCCTGTAAAAATAAATCCCAACAACATTTTTAAGCTTTACATCAAATTTAAGAAATCTAAAACATATATTCATTTGTAATTTTTTACTTTTGAAGAAATTAGTAGGGATGAATAACGATTTAGGGAATTATCGAAAGTCTTATGATAAAGGCAGCTTGTTAGAAAGCGGTATTTCAGACAATCCTTTAGAATTATTTCAAAAGTGGTTTTCTGAAGTTGATCAGCATTTTCCACAGGATGAAACTAATGCGATGACTTTGTCTACCCTCGGTTTGGATGGCTTCCCAAAGGGCCGTGTTGTGCTTTTGAAAAAATACACGCAGCAAGGGTTCATTTTTTACACCAATTATGAAAGTGAAAAAGGAAAATCCATAATTGATCATCCAAAAGTGAGTTTATCATTTCATTGGGCAGGCGCAGAGCGGCAAGTCATCATAAAAGGGAAAGCTGAAAAAATTGCAGCTGATGTTAGTGATGGGTATTTTGAGTCTCGACCACGAGGAAGTCAATTAGGCGCTCATGCATCGCAACAAAGTTCTGTGGTTCCCAACAGAGAAACTTTGGAAAATCAACTTGCTGAATTAGAAACAAAATTCGAAAATAAACCGATACCTCGTCCAGAATTTTGGGGTGGTTTTATTATAAAGCCCATAGAAATTGAATTTTGGCAAGGCCGTGCCAACAGATTGCATGACCGTATTCGTTATCAACTTCAAGCTGATTTTAATTGGAAAATTGAACGACTATCGCCTTAAAAAATTAACTTTCATTAGCCGTGAATTGTTTCAGAAGTCCCTAAGTTGCGCATGAGTTTTGCTTCAAAATCAAGCAACGCATTCCACTTTTGATCTACCTCTTTACGATTACCATATTGACGTGCAAATTTGAGAAACATAGTATAATGATGAGCTTCGCTAATCATGAGTTTTTTATAAAATTTGGCCAGTTTTTTGTCCTTTAAATGTTCTGAAAGCAATCTAAAGCGTTCACAACTTCTAGCTTCTATCAATGCAGCATAAAGTAAGCGATGCACCAACTGTGTTGTTCGGCTACCGCCTTTAGGGAAAAATTTCAAAAGCTGATGTACATATTTATCTTTGCGATCGCGTCCTAAATTGAATCCATAAGATAAAATCAAATCATGAACCATTTTAAAATGACTCATTTCTTCCTCGACTAAAGCCGTCATTTCTTGTACGAGCTCCGTATATTCTGGAAAACTGACTATGAGCGATATCGCTGTACTTGCGGCTTTTTGCTCACAAAAAGCATGATCAGTCAAAATCTCTTCAAGATTCATTTCTGCGATATTTGCCCATCGTGGATCTGTTGGTAATTTAAGGCCTAACATGATTATAAATCTAAATTAAACGTCTGTTTTAAGGTTTCTAATGCTTGATTTTTCTCTAACAACTTGGCAAACTTGTCCTCCGCAGTGTAAGCATATTTTTTTTTCATGGTTTCATTCACTGATATTTCTAAACGAATTTCAAAGTTGTTCAAAGATTTTCGTAAAAACTGAAGCAAATCAAACTGTTGTCGTTCAACTTCAATTTTGTTGGTTGAGTTTGGAAATTCAAGCTGAATAATATGCTGATCCTTGAGTTTGGGAGTATCGATTTTTAATATGGCGGCTAAATTGTATTTGCCTTTATGTTCCAATTTTTCTACAAAAACATTCCAAAGTTCAAGCATTTGTTCTTCCGAAAATGAATCAGATGGCAAATCTTCTTCTTTGACTTCAACTTCCATTTGCTTGATTTGATGGGCTTTCTTTTGTTGAATACTCTTAAGTGATAAACCAGAAGATTGTCTTTTAATACCGGTTAGAATAGGGGGCTCTACTTTTGGTGGGGTGTATTTTGGTTTTGGTTCTTCAACGTTGCCTGATTGAGATTCTTCTAAAGCTTTATTTTGCTCTTTTTTAACCGTTATTTCAGGAACATTTTTGCGCTTAAAGTAAGCCGCAGGTATTATGAAGCCACTAGTCTTTTTTTTTTCTCCATCAAAATTGATAGAGGCAAGTTTCATAAGACAAATTTCAACCAAAAGACGTTGATTTCTGCTGGTTTTGTACTTTAAATCACAGTCATTGGCTAATGTAATGGCTTCTTTCAAAAATGAGGTTGTTGCTTTTTCAGCTTGTACTTTGTACTGTTCTTTAGTATCGTTTCCAACCACTAACAATTCTAAGGTTTCAGGAGATTTTGCAACATAAATATCCCTGAAATGCGACGCTAAGCCAGCAATAAAATGTTGGCCTTCAAAACCTGTAGAAAGAATTTGATTGAATTTTAGAAGTAAGGCTGGGATGTTGTTGTCTAAAATAAGATCTGTAACTTGAAAGAACGTATCATAATCTAGAACATTTAGATTTTCGGAAACCGCTTGACGGGTGAGGTTTTTGCCAGAAAAACTTACCACTCTATCAAAAATAGAAAGGGCGTCACGCATGGCACCATCAGCTTTTTGGGCAATGATATGTAAAGCGTCATCTTCTGCTTCAATCCCTTGTGCTTTGGCAATAACTTTTAAGTAGTTTTTAGCATCAGTGACTGTAATGCGCTTAAAATCAAAGATTTGACAACGCGAAAGTATGGTTGGAATGATTTTGTGCTTTTCGGTAGTGGCCAAAATAAAAATACAGTGCTTTGGCGGTTCTTCTAGTGTTTTGAGAAAAGCATTAAATGCACTGTTAGAGAGCATATGCACTTCATCAATAATATATACTTTATGAGTACCTATTTGTGGTGGAATACGGACTTGATCAGTAAGACTTCTGATGTCATCTATAGTGTTGTTAGAAGCTGCATCGAGTTCAAAAATATTAAATGCAAAATCTTCATTTTCATCCACATTTCCAGCGCTATTAATCATTTTAGCAAGAATACGAGCGCATGATGTTTTACCTACACCACGAGGACCTGTAAAGAGTAATGCTTGAGCCAGATGGTTTTCTTTAATAGCATTTTCTAGTGTTTTGGTAATCGCCGATTGACCAACAACATCTTTAAATGTTTTTGGTCTGTATTTTAAAGCTGAAACAACAAAATTTTCCATCACTAACAAATTTAAAAATTCGACAGGAAACACAAAGATGAATGGCTGATAAAAAAACGACTACTTATTAACAATTTGTGTACTTTTGCACGAAAGCAGATCGCCTTATCGCTGTTCGCTTTTGCGAATGGAGGAAAGTCCGAACACCGTAGTGCAGCATAGTGGTTAACGGCCACCAACCATGAGGTTAGGAATAGTGCAACAGAAAGAATGTACAGGTTAAGCTGTAGTGAAATCAGGTAAACTCTATGCGGTGCAATGCCATGTATATCAGTGCTTGAGTGCGGCACGTGCGATGCTGAAGGGTAGGCAGCTAAAGCTTGGTGGTAACATCAAGTGTAGATAAATGATAGGGGCTCTTTTTGAGTACAGAATTCGGCTTACAGATCTGCTTTTTTTATTTAAAAAAGCTAAAGCAATTCCCACCATAAGTTTTTACTTCATCAAATTGTGTCAGTTCTGATAAATCAGTATGTTTGGAATGCTCTATTATCAATAAACCATCTGAATTTAAGCGTTGTTTTTTAAAAACAAGTGAAACAATAGATTCAAAATTTTCTATTTCCATTGCATAAGGAGGGTCGGCAAAAATAATATCAAAAGATTGTGTTGTGCGTTCCAAAAACGAAAAAACATCACTTTTGCGAACATCAATGGGCATTTCAAATTCAGTAGCGGTTGTTTCTATGAATTTTGTACAACGAAACTCTTTATCAATTGCCAACACAGATGGTGTTCCTCTAGAGCAAAATTCATAAGCGATATTTCCTGTTCCAGAAAATAGATCCAAAACAGAGAGGTCTTGAAAATCAAAGCGATGCATTAAAATATTGAATAATGCTTCTTTTGCCATATCTGTGGTTGGACGTACGGGTAAATTTTTAGGAACCTTTAGACGTCTTCCTTTGTATATGCCAGATATGATTCGCATTAAAAGCTATTTAAAAGGGTGAAATTCTCAGTAGAATTATTTTGGCTATACCTCATTTTATCAGCAGACAACAAGGACACATTGCGAATATATTTATATGCCATAGAAAAGAGCGAATCGTCTTCTTTTATTGACCCCATAAGCGTGCATTCAAAATGTTCTGGATTTAGGCCTAATTGTTCTGCGGTAAACAAAATGTAATAGATAAAATCTTCTTTGGTTTGGTATTCAAATCGATTATAGAGCTGAAGTTCGTTTTGTTGAGTAACAACCAGATCAAAATATGTTGCATTTACATTTATATACATTGATTGATCGTTGGTGTTTTTTTGAATTTGCAAAATTTGATCAAGAGCAACAGTAGTATTGTGCTTGTACTCGAAACTACCAAAACGTTCGAAAATATAGTTATTGATGTTTACAAACGGAATGTATACCACCATGATGTCATCATTTTTTATGACGTCATAAGTGATGAAATCTGTTTTGAAGATTTTAGTGTTATATTTTAAATAATCTGAAAGATGTTCTTCTTCAAAAATAGCAGAAGGGACCAAGGCCATCATTTCATTGTCATGAATGACTGTAATTTTTGAAAATGAGTATTGAAGGACTTCGTTGCTGTTAAAGTTATGTGTCAATTGATCCAATACCTCTTGAGGAGTGCATTTTTTTTCAAATACAATATCAATCAAATCAACAATAACATCATTATCGCTGTCTAACACCAAAAAAGAAAGTCCACTCAAGCTTACTTGAATGGACAATACTCTTCCTTTTTCAAGGTTGTTATTGCTCTTTTGAATAATTTTTTGGCCAGTTACCATTTGTATTTACTTCTTCCATGGAGCCAACTTTTAGTGTTGGTCCGTTTACACCTTCTACAGAAACAACTTCTTCCTCTTTTTTAACCAAGTTTTTATCTTGATCAAAAAGAATAACACTTTTTGCAACTGAAGCTTCAAACACAGGTATATTGATATTATTTTGATTAACCATACCGGTTTGAAGTTTGAATTTTTCTCCTTTTTTTCCGACCGGAACGTTCATCATTGTTTTGTAGCGTGGATCTGCTCCAAACAAGGAGTCCTTAACTGGAACATAGCCAAGCGTATCAATAATCACAATATCTTTGGTGGTATCAACACCATAACGACGCGTCAATACTTTGTCGATTACAGTAGAATCACGACGTTGTGTAATGGTAAATTTTTCATTTTCAATAAACTTTACCAGTGAATCCCAATTGTTTTGAAATTTTCCAGTAACCGTTTTGTGCGCCAATTGGGCGTCTCTAATATCTTTTAAGTTTTCTATTGCTGCTTTGTATCGCTTTTCTTTCAATTGATTGAATTGAATTTCGCCATAAACAGACATAAATGTGATGTATCCCAAGAAGATAATAATAGCCCAAAGGCCAATTAGAATTCGGGACTTAAATTTTTTTGGGATGTATTTGTCGATTGCCCAAACAATCAAAATAGTCAGTAGGATGACTGCAATAATTGAGATAATAACCATGGTTTTGTTGTAAAATTAAATTCAGACCTCACAAATCTACAATTTTTTTTTATTCATTAAAGTGAAAGCACGCAAAAATCATTCTTATATTTGAACAAATAAATACCTCTACCCAATTTTTATGACTGCATCAGAATTTTATAAACTTTTAAAATTGGGGTTTCCCTTTCAGCCAACACTAAAACAAGATGCTGGTTTACAACTACTTGCGACATTTATTATGTCGACTTCTAAAGAGAATGTATTTTTATTGAAAGGCTATGCTGGAACTGGAAAAACAACAATAATTGGGACATTGGTGAAAAATATTTGGAAAGCCAAAAAAAGTGCTGTTCTTCTAGCTCCAACAGGGAGGGCTGCAAAAGTCATCACAGGGTATGCTGCCACACAGGCCTTTACAATCCACAAAAAAATATACATGCCACGAACCGACAAAAGTGGCAAAATTTCATTTGTGCTTTCACCCAATAAACACAAAAACACCTTATTTATAGTCGATGAGGCCTCCATGATCTCTGATCATTCTAGTCAAGGAGGGCTTTTTGGCAGTGGAGCACTACTTGACGATTTGCTTCAATATGTATATTCGGGTCACAATTGCAAACTCCTTTTGATGGGAGATACAGCACAATTGCCCCCTGTTCAATTGGATATTAGTCCAGCTTTAGATGCTACTAAACTTGAACTTAATTACAATAAGAATGCACAGGAAATTGAACTCGATGAAGTGATGCGACAAGCTCAGGATTCAGGAATTTTATTTAATGCAACAATGCTTCGTGAATCAATTTCAAATCATTTTTTCGATCATTTAAAATTTAAAGTCAATGGATTTAAAGACATCATTCGTCTCGATGATGGACATGATATTCAAAATGCTTTAAATGAATCCTATACAGCCCAAGGTTCTGAGGATACAGTCCTTATTGTGCGTTCCAATAAACGCGCAAATGCATACAATCAACAGATAAGATCACGTATACTTTTTAATGAGCATGAACTCACGGCAGGAGATTATTTAATGATTGTTCGTAACAACTATTTTTGGCTAAAACCATCCAGTGAAGCAGGATTCATAGCTAATGGTGATATTATTGAAGTTTTAGAATTATTTAGCATCAAAGAACTCTATGGTTTTAGGTTTGCAGAAGTAAAAATCAGACTTGTAGACTACCCAAACATGAAACCTTTTGAAACCGTATTGATGTTAGATACTATCAGCTTAGAAACACCATCGTTACCTTATGAAGAAGCCAATAATTTGTATCAAGAAGTCCTTAAAGACTATGCCAATGAGACCTCTGGGTATAAGAAATTTTTGGCCGTAAAAAAGAATAAATATTTAAATGCACTTCAGGTTAAGTTTTCATATGCCATTACATGCCACAAGTCCCAGGGTGGACAATGGAATACTGTTTTTGTCGAGCAACCTTATTTGCCCAATGGTATCGATATGGACTATTTACGTTGGTTATACACAGCACTCACTAGAGCAAAAAATACGCTTTACTTGATAGGTTTTAAAGACGATTTTTTTGAATCTTAAACTATTAACGATTCTTTAAATATTTCTATCAAAAAAAACATTAATTTTACTCTTCATTATATTTTGAGAATGAAAATTATTGCAATGATTCCCGCACGTTACAGTGCAAGTCGTTTTCCTGCAAAGCTTATGCAAGACTTAGGTGGTGAAACGGTTATTTATAGAACTTACCAAGCTACCCTCAATACCGAGCTTTTTGATGCTGTTTATGTAGTAACTGATAGTCAAATTATTTTTGATGAAATCAAAAGTAAAGGTGGTGCGGTAATTATGAGTAACAATACACACGAATCTGGAAGCGATAGAATTGCCGAGGCCGTTGCCTCAATTGATTGTGATGTGGTTGTGAATGTTCAAGGAGATGAACCTTTCACAGAACGAGAAAGTTTATCGAAACTACTCGCTGTTTTTAAAGATGATACTGAAGAAGAAATAGACTTAGCTTCGCTTATGGTCAAAATCGATAATCATGCGGAAATCAATAATCCAAACTGCGTTAAAGTGATTACAGACATCAATAATTTTGCACTTTATTTTTCGCGCAGTCCAATTCCTTATCATAGAGATCAATCGGTTGCTGTAAATTATTACAAACACAAGGGTGTTTATGCCTTTCGCAAAAATCCTTTGTTGGAATTCACCAATTTATCCATTAAAAACTTAGAAGTATCAGAAAAAATTGAATGTATTCGTTTTTTGGAGCACGGAAAAAAGATCAAAATGGTTGAAACCCATATTGAAGGTATAGAAATAGACACTCCAGAAGACTTAGCTAAAGCACAAAAGCTGTGGTCATCTAATTCTAATAAAACCCAAAAATATAGAATATGAGTTTTAAAAATTTCCCTATGGTGTCTAAGGTGGTGTTTGGTCGTGGTAGTTTCAATCAAATGAATGAAATTATTGCTCCAAAACGACAAAATGAGCGAGCGCCATTTATTTATTTCATAGATGATGTTTTTGAAAACAATACAACTCTAATTTCAAGAATATCCTTACTCTACGAAGATTATATAATTTTCATTTCCGCAAACGAAGAACCAAAAACTTCGCAAGTCGATGCATTGGTCGATGAAATTATTTTGAAAACTAAAGCACTTCCATCGGGAATTATTGGAATAGGCGGTGGCACCGTTATGGACTTAGCAAAAGCCGTTTCGGTAATGTTGAAAAACAATGGCTCAAGTGAAGAATATCAAGGATGGGACTTATTGAAAACAGCAGGCGTATATCATGTTGGAGTACCAACAATATCTGGGACTGGCGCAGAAGTCTCTCGTACTACAGTTCTTTCGGGTTCAAAACAAAAATTAGGATTGAATAGTGATTTTACCCCATTTAACCAAGTCATTTTAGATCCTGAGTTGACTTTTGGTATAGAAAAAAATCAGTGGTTTTACACTGGAATGGATTGTTTTATTCATTGTGTTGAATCGTTAAACGGGAAATTCATAAATACCTTTAGCAAAAGTTATGGCGAGATGGCTTATGATTTATGCTTGGAAGTTTTTCTTGGTGATAAAATCAGCACAGAAGAAAAACAAAATAAATTGATGATGGCCTCCTGGCACGGAGGTATGAGTATAGCATACTCTCAAGTAGGAGTGGCTCATGCCATGAGTTATGGACTTTCTTTTGTTTTAGGTATAAAACATGGGATTGGGAATTGTATTGTTTTTAACCACTTAGAAGAATTTTATGCTGATGATGTATTGCTGTTTAAGAAAATGATGAAAAAACATCAAATTTCACTTCCTAAAGGAATTTGTAAGTCCATCAGTAAACAGCAACTTAATATGATGATTGATGTTGCATTAAGTTTAACTCCGCTTTGGGAAAATGCAATTGGAAAAGATTGGCCATTTCAAATTACAAGAAAAAAGTTAGAAAAACTTTACTTAAAAATGTAATTAATGAAGTTTATTTCTAAATTCATTTATCACAACTTATTGGGTTGGAAAGCTACTGGATTCAATGATTTTGATCGAGTAAAAAAAGCGGTTATCATTGCCGTCCCACATACCAGTTGGCACGATTTTTATATCGGAGTCCTTTTGCGTTCCGTATTGGGTATTCATGCTAATTTTGTTGGTAAAAAAGCACTTTTCAATCCACTTACAGGATGGCTTTTTAGAGCTCTAGGTGGTGCTCCTGTAGTGCGAAAAAAAAATGAAAAGCAAGTCGATGCCATTGCACGACTGTTTGATGAAAAAGAAGAATTTCGAATGGCGATTGCCCCTGAAGGCACACGAAAAAAAGTTGAAAACTGGAAAACGGGGTTTTATTACATCGCTAAAAAAGCCAATGTACCCATCCTAATGTTTACTCTTGATTTTAAAAATAAAGAAAATAAATTTTCAGAACCCTTTTACCCCACAGACGACGTTGCAGCCGATTTCAAATTTATGCGTTCATTTTATGAGGGTGTAGAGGGGAAGGTTCCAGAGTGTTCTTAACCTTCTTGCATGGAGTGGTAGACGTTCTGAACATCATCATCTTCTTCAAGTTTTTCTAATAATTTTTCGACTTCTATAACCTGTTCAGCGCTAAGTTGCTTGGTGGTTTGTGGAATACGTTCAAATCCCGAAGACAGGATTTCAATACCTCGCTTTTCTAATTCAGATTGAATAGCGCCAAAACTCTCGAAGGGTGCATAAATCAAAATGCCATCGTCATCTACAAAAACTTCTTCTGCGCCAAAATCAATAAATTCCAATTCTATTTCTTCAGGGTCTAGCCCTTCGGCATTGATTCTGAAGTTACATGTATGATCAAACATAAATACAACCGAACCAGAAGTCCCTAAATTCCCATTACATTTATTAAAATAACTGCGTACATTGGCAACCGTTCTTGTATTGTTGTCTGTAGCAGTTTCAACAAGAACTGCAATACCATGAGGAGCATAGCCCTCAAACAAAACTTCTTTGTAATCTCCCTGGCTTTTATCACTAGCACGTTTGATGGCGCGCTCGACATTGTCTTTAGGCATATTAACTGCCTTTGCATTTTGAATTACCGCACGAAGTCTAGAGTTGTTTTCTGGGTCTGGCCCACCTTCTTTGACCGCCATCACAATGTCTTTGCCAATACGTGTAAAGGCCTTGCTCATGGCCGACCAACGTTTCATTTTTCTTGCTTTGCGAAATTCAAATGCTCTTCCCATTAATTCTTGTTTTGATTGTAAAATTACAAATGCTTTTTTTAATTACAAATTAAGCTGCCATTAATACGCTCTTTTAATTTCTTGAAATAGTGAATTACTTTCAAAAAGAAGATGTTTTGGCGGCGTATTGTATTTTGGCATTACAGCGAGATAGCGTTCATCGTTAGTGGTATAAACAAACTTGTATTTAGAATGCTTCAGTCCCATTGCACGTATCAAATCCTTGATGAAATCCTCGTGATGCACTAAATCTGTACTTGCACAATGAAAAATTCCATATTTATTCCTGTTCACGACGTAGTGAAGATGCTGTGTGATTTTTGTATCCCAACTAACATTCATCACCAAATTTGGAAACAATTCGATAAACTCATCCAATTCGTGTAATGCTCTTAATTCTTTAACTCGTGTCGATTGAACACCAAAAACCATAGGCAAACGCATGATGACCACTTGTTTTTTAGGCAATTTTAGTAGCTGTTGCTCTACACGTATTTTGAAATGTCCATAAATACTGTTGCTCAATGTGGTATCGTTTTCATAACTCGGATATTTACTGTAGGCATCAAAAACATTAGAGGAAGAAAGGAAGATTATTTTTACATGATTATGCATTTTTGCATATTGAAAAAGGTGTTGATGTGCCACTAATTGGTATGAAAATTCTCCACGTAAAGCCGAAATAATCACATCTGGATTGATGCGTTCAAGATGTTCAACGATATCATCACATTCACAGTCATATTTGAAAAATTGATTGTTTTTTTTAAATTTTTCATTTGAACAATAGGTGCCAAAGGTTTTAAAATAGGGGGAGAACTCCTTGTAAATGGATTGACCCAAAAAACCACTTGCACCCAATATCAATACGCGGTTTTTTTTTGATGCCATAGAATCAAATTATCCTTTGTAAAAAGGTGTTTTAACTACAGTTGCTGAAATAATTTTTTTTCTAATTTGAATCCCTATTTCTGTTCCAATTTTTGAGTATTCAGCGGATACATATCCCATTCCAATGCCTTTGTTTAGTGAGGGCGACATTGTACCTGAAGTAACCACACCAATAGTTGCTCCATTACTGTCTAAAATTGGATAAGATTTGCGAGGAATACCCCGCTCATTGAGTTCAAAACCAACAAGTTTACGCGCTACACCTTCAGTTTTTTGATCTGAAAGAGTTTCGCTATTGGTAAATGGTTTGGAGAATTTCGTTATCCATCCTAACCCAGCTTCAATAGGTGAGGTAGTATCGTCAATATCATTGCCATATAAGCAATACCCCATTTCCAAGCGTAAAGTGTCACGAGCTGCAAGCCCGATAGGTTTTATATCAAATTGAGCACCTGCATCAAAAACACGTTCCCAAATCTGTTGAACTTCTTCATTCTTACAATAAATTTCGAAACCGCCGCTACCAGTATACCCCGTAGCAGAAATAATAACATTTGGTATTCCCCCAAAATCGGCAACCTCAAAATGATAGAATTTTATGGCTGATAAATCAATGCTTGTCAAAGATTGCGTGGCTTCAACAGCTTTTGGCCCCTGAATAGCTAAAAGCGAATAATCATCACTGATATTTTTCATCTCTGCACCCATGTGGTTTTTTGAACTAATCCAGTTCCAATCTTTTTCGATGTTACTGGCATTTACAACCAACAAATAGGTTTCATTTTTTATACGGTAAATGATAAGGTCATCGACAATTCCACCCACATCGTTGGGTAAACAACTGTATTGTGCTTTTCCAACAGTTAACAATGAAGCATCATTGGAAGATACCGATTGAATAAGGGCTAATGCATTGGGACCTTCAATTAAAAATTCACCCATATGAGAAACATCAAAAACGCCTACATTGTGGCGAACAGCAAGGTGTTCGGTATTAACACCTTCATATTGTACGGGCATATCGAACCCTGCAAAAGGAACCATTTTTGCGCCAAGCGATTGATGAATGTGGTGTAGTGCTGTTTTTTTCATAAGCTGTGATTGAATACAAATTTAGGTAAATTTTTATTCAAAAACGATGCTTATAATTCAAGAAGAAAAGATTTAAATTCAGAGTAGTTTTTTACAAATGTTGCTACTTTTTCTTTGTTTATAACCGCTTGAATTTGAGGCGGTAGCGCAATTTGTTTTGGAATTACTTCCTCAACAACATCCAAAAATTTTGTTGGGTGTGCTGTTTCAAGGAATACGGTGTGCGCCTGTGGATGTTCTTTTTTGTATGATTTACATCCCAAATACCCAACAGCTCCATGCGGATCTGCAACGTACCCTGACTGCTTGTAGATTGTCAGTAAGGCAGCTTTTGTCTCATCGTCCGAAAAACTGTACGCAGATAAATTCTGCTTTAATTCTTCAAAATCGTTGTTGTACAATTCTTGAATTCGGATAAAATTACTCGGATTTCCTACATCCATTGCATTACTAATGGTTTGGACGGAGGGAAGTGGATTATATTGATGAGACTCTATATAACGTTGAACAACATTATTGGCATTGTTTGAAGCAATAAAGTGAGAAAAAGGAAGACCAAGCTTTTGTGCCAACATCCCAGCACAAACATTACCAAAATTTCCGCTAGGTACAGAAAAAACAATAGGTGTATTTTTATGTTTTAATTGCTTGTAGGCAAACATAAAATAAAACATTTGTGGCATCCATCGAGCAACATTGATAGAGTTTGCGGAGGTCAGCGCCATTTGATTGGTTAGATCTGAATCTAAAAAGGCCCTTTTTACAATGTCTTGGCAATCATCAAACGTCCCGTCAACTTCAAGTGCTGTGATGTTTTGGCCAAGTGTGGTCAATTGTTTTTCTTGTACATGACTTACTTTTCCACTGGGGTATAAAATCACGACACGAACGCCTTTGACCCCCAAAAAGCCACTCGCTACAGCACCCCCAGTATCACCTGAAGTGGCTACAAGTACAGTTACTTCCTCAGTACTGTCTTGATTAAAATATCCTAAACAACGTGCCATGAATCGTGCTCCAACATCTTTAAAAGCCATGGTCGGCCCATGAAATAATTCGAGTGTAGAAATCCCCTCTTCAATTTGAACGATTGGGAAATCAAAGTTTAATGTATCAGTAATAATTGCTTTCAAATCTCCCTCAGGAATTTCTGGACAAATAAATTGTTTGATGGCATGAAAAGCAATGTCTACATTTGATAACTTTTCTATATTATTTAAAAATGCATCATCAAGGGGACTGATGTTTTCTGGGAAATAAAGTCCTTTGTCAGGTGCTAAACCTTTTCTTACGGCGGTTTCAAACGATGCGTCTGGTGCTTTTTTGTTGAGACTGTAGTAGTTCATTAAATTTTCTTATTTAACAATTGTTACCCCTTTGGTGTTGATTTTTGAGACGTATGTTTCGAATGGAACACCCATTGAATTCAATATTTTTATTTGTTCTTTATTTACGTTTTCAGCAATATCTTTTCCTTCACACAAACTAAATATTGATGGTCCAGATCCTGAAATAGACGTGCCCAAAGCACCTGCATTCTTGGCCGTTTTCTTAAGCATATCATAGTTTGGTATGGCTTTGCTTCGGTAAGGCTCTGCAACAACATCGTTTAAACTCTCACCTATTAGCGTATAATCATTTGTGTGCAACGCATGCACCAAACTTCCCAAGTTAGCCCACTGTGTGGTAGCGTCTTTCAAATCGATTTGCTGTGGTAGTACCGAGCGTGCTTCGGATGTTTTAATTTCAATTTGTGGATGAACAATAACCGCGTACAATTCTCTAGGTGTTGGAATTTGTAGAATGTGAACCGGTTTGGTGTTTTTGACTAATGTAAATCCGCCAAAGAGGGCAGGAGCGATGTTGTCGGCGTGTTCATCGGCGCTTGCTAGTGCTTCCCCTTTCATGGCAAATTCGATAAGTTCGTTTTGACTAAAAGGATTTCCTAAAAGTAAGTTCATCCCAAATACACTTCCAATTGCACTTGCAGCACTGCTGCCTATTCCACTTCCAGGTTTTATGTGCTTATAGATTTCAAGTTCAAATCCAAAGTCTGGATTGGCTTTTTTGTACAATGCTTGTGCCGAAACACCAGCGATATTTTTTTCTACAGATAATGGAAGATCAAATCCTTCTGAAACAACAATACGAACTCCTTTTTCTTTAGATTTCCGAATGATCATTTCATCCCCAATACCGTCTAAACAAAATCCGAGTACATCAAACCCACACGCAACATTGGCAACAGTGGCTGGGGAGAAAATTTTGACTTCTTGCATAATTATATATTTGATGCTCTAATGATATCTGCAAATAATCCCGATGCGGTTACAGCCGCTCCAGCACCTGCTCCTTTGATGATTAGGGGCTGATCTTTGTAACGGTTGGTATAAAACATGACTATGTTGTCTTTACCTTCTAGATTATAAAAAGGATGATCTTCAGGAATTTCTTTTAATCCTACACTAGCCAATCCATCTTTATATGTTGCAACATATTTCAGTCGTGCATTTTTTGTTTCTGCAGCATTTAATAATGCTTTGAAAGCGCTATCTTTTGTTTTGATGAGCTCATAAAAAGCCGCAACATTTTTGGCTTCTAATGCACCTTTAGGCAAAAAGCTATCATTTTTGATATCTTCAATTTCTATGGATTCACCAGATTCTCTTATCAAAATCAAAAGTTTTCTAGCGACATCAATACCACTCAAATCTATTCTCGGATCAGGTTCAGTATAGCCCTCAGCTTGAGCTGTTTTGACCACATCATGGAATGTATTTTCTGCGTTAAAATTATTAAAAATAAAATTTAAACTTCCAGACAAAACAGCATTGATTGCGATAATGCGATCACCAGAGGCGATAAGGTGATTCAATGTATCGATTACAGGAAGACCTGCGCCTACATTAGTTTCAAAAAGGAAGGGTGCGTTGTATTTTCTTGACAATGTTTTTAGACGTTCATAATATTGGATGTTGCTCGAACAAGCAATCTTATTACATGCAACTACTGCAATACTTTCTTCCAAATAGTGCTCATAGGTTTTTGCTATTGCTTCATTGGCGGTGATGTCTACAAAAACAGAATTTCTAAGGTTTAATTCTTTGGCTTTTTCAAAAAATTCAATAGGGTGAGTTTTTGTTCCGTTGGCTAAAGTTTTGTCCCAAAAATTAAGGTCAATTCCATCGGCATCAAAGGCCATAGTTTTAGAGTTTGAAAGTCCAACAACTTTAATTTTAAGTTTTAGGTTTTCTTTGACATATTCTGTTTGAGTATGAATTTGATCTAGCAACGATTTGCCGACATTTCCAACCCCTGCAATGAATAAGTTGATATGCTTGGTTTCCACTTCAAAAAAGGTTTCATGAAGACAATTCAACGCTTTTTTTACGTCTTTTTCTGTAATTACTGCAGTGATGTTACGTTCTGAAGCTCCTTGTGCAATAGCGCGTATATTTACATTGTTTTTTCCAAGTGTACTGAACATTCTTCCACTAATGCCTTGATGGTTTTTCATTTTCTCACCAACAACAGCAACGATGGATAAATGTTCTTCAAGAACTAACGGATCAATTTTTAGCAGAGAAATTTCATTTTCAAACTCTTGATCTAGGGTCGATTTGGCCAAATGCGCATCCTGATCCGAGACACCAACACATATAGAGTGTTCTGAAGACGCTTGAGTGGTAATCACGACATTTATTTTTTCTCGAGCCAAAGTTTCGAATAACCGCTTGGAAAAACCGGGAATACCGACCATTCCATTCCCTTGTAAGGTAAGTAAAGAAATGCCATTGATGTTACTGATTCCTTTTATTGGATTTCCATTGCCATTAGCAACAACTTTGGTAATTAAAGTTCCTTCTTCTTCTGGTTTAAGCGTATTTTTTATATGGATTGGAATGTTTTTTGACAATACAGGAAGAACAGTAGGAGGGTAAAGCACTTTTGCACCAAAATGTGACAGTTCGATCGCTTCTTTGTATGATAATTTTTTTATGGGTTGAGCTTGTTTTACTAGTTTTGGATTGGTGGTAAACATTCCACTTACATCCGTCCAAATTTCTAAGGCATCAGCTTCTAAAGCAGCAGCAAGAATAGCGGCTGTATAATCTGAACCACCTCGTCCCAAAGTTGTAATTTCTCCATCTTCAGATTTTGAAATAAAACCCGGAAGAATGGTCACCAATTTTTTATTATGTTCAAAATATGACGTAATATTTGCGTTTGTTTCTTCAAACTGAACCAAAGCATTTGTGAAATTTGAATCTGTAACAATTAGATTTTGACTGTTTTTCAGCTGAACATTGAGGCCATGCTCTTGCATTGCTTCAAAAATAATGAGAGAAGACATAAGTTCTCCAAAACTGAGTAATTTATCAGTAGTTTTTGGTGATAATTCATTGATTAAGAAAATACCGTCTAATAGTCTTTCTAATTCAGATAATTTTTCAAGGATAACATCTTTGGTGTCTGTAAGTGTCGATCCCGACAAAAGCCCTTCCATAATCTCAATATGTTGCTCCTTGAGTTTATTGAAATCATTTTTGTAATTGAGATCATTTTCAATGGCTTTCTGAGAAGCACGCATAAGCTTATCGGTAATGCCACCTACTGCAGACACCACGACAGCAACTTGGTCATTTTCTGATGAAGATTTAACAATTTCAATTACTTTTTTAATATTTTCTACGGAACCAACTGATGTGCCTCCAAACTTTAAAACGTTCATTTTGCGTTATGATTAAATGGAAATAGATGAATCCAAATACCAAGAAATGGTGAGTGTGAAAGGAGATTTAATAAAACTAAAATCGCTTATTGTTTTCATCGTTTGTGGTTGAGCTTTCAAAGCTATTGTTTTTAGAGTAATTTTAAAATAATAAGTTTAAGTTTTATCAATTTGTGAATATTAGAGCCGTATATTCTTAAATCAAAAAATAAAAGTCCTCATTATTGAGATTTTTTCAATGTTTTTTTAACAAAAAATATGTTTTCTATTTCGCAGGTAAAAGTTTTGATTTGACTTCCCCAAATCCAATACGGTAGTTTTTATTTTTGCAATGACCACGTAAAATGACAGTGTCGTAGTCGTTAATGAATTTACGTTCTGTTCCATCATCTAGTTGCACTGGCTTTTCACCTTTCCATGATAATTCCAGCATCGACCCATAGGAGTCTGGCGTTGGGCCAGAAATTGTGCCACTCCCCATCATATCTCCAGAACAAACAGGACATCCATTTACTGTGTGGTGTGTCAGTTGTTGGGCCATATTCCAATACATATATTTGAAATTTGATCGAGAAACAACAGTTTCAATTGAACTCTCAGGTTGAATAGCGACTTCAAGATTAATATCAAAGCTTTTTTTGCCTTTGTATTGTAAGTATTCAAGAGGTTTTGGCTCTTGTTTAGGAGAATCAACGCGAAAAGGTTCTAAAGCATCTAAGGTTACGATCCAAGGCGAAATTGATGACGCAAAATTTTTGCCTAAAAATGGTCCTAATGGAACATACTCCCAGCGTTGAATGTCTCGAGCACTCCAATCGTTAAAGAGTACTAATCCGAATATATACTCTTCGGCTTCATCGATGGAAATAGCATCTCCCAAATCATTGGCGTCTGTGGTAATGAAAGCCATCTCCAATTCAAAATCTACGGCCTTACTTGCACCAAATATGGGTGTTTCTGCATCAGGCGGTAGGGTTTGTCCTTTTGGACGTCTTACAGGTATGTCGGAGGGAATAATCGATGAACTTCGACCATGATAACCCACTGGCAAATGCAACCAATTGGGCATTAAGGCATTGTCCTTACCACGAAACATAGTACCCACATTTGTTGCATGCTCACGACTAGCATAAAAATCGGTATAATCACCAACCTGAACAGGCAATTGCATTTCGATTTCATTCAGTTTAAAAAGGACTTTGTCTTTATGTGCAGTGTTAGATTTTAGTGATGTATTGTTAACATCAAAGAGCGTTGCGATTTTGTTTCGTACAGCACGCCAAGTTTGACGTCCATCTAAAATAAAATCATTGAGTGTATCTTGCAAAAAGATGTCATCTGTAAGAGGAATTTCATCAAAATACCCTAATTGATGTAGTGCACCCAGGTCAATGGCAGTATCGCCAATACGTGTTCCGATCGTAATGATATCGTTACGTGTCAAAAATACGCCAAAGGGAATATTCTGGATAGGAAAATCTGAATCGGCATCTACATGTAGCCAAGAGCTTCTATTTGGATCGTTTGCATAATTTGGCATAGCGAGTGTTAATTAATTTTTAATAAAATCTCTATCAAATATATGTTTTTTAATGTATATAATTAATCTTATCATTATTTTTGCGCTTTATAAATTTTATACCAACAACTTATGCAACGCGATGCACAAATTTTTGAACTTATAGAAGCTGAAAAAAACCGTCAGCTCAACGGCATTGAACTCATTGCCTCAGAGAACTTTACAAGCGAACAAGTGATGGAGGCCACAGGTTCTGTCCTTACAAATAAATATGCCGAGGGATACCCTGGTAAACGCTATTATGGTGGTTGCGAGGTTGTAGATGAAGTGGAACAAATTGCCATTGATCGCGCAAAAACTTTGTTTGGAGCAGCTTGGGCCAACGTCCAACCACACTCAGGAAGTCAAGCCAATACTGCTGTTTTTCATGCTTGTTTAAATGTTGGTGACAAAATTTTAGGTTTTGATTTGGCGCATGGAGGTCACCTTACTCATGGATCGCCTGTAAATTTTTCGGGTCGTCTTTACAATCCCGTCTTTTATGGTGTAGAAAAAGAGACTGGAATGCTCAATTATGATACAATCCAAGAGATTGCAACAAAAGAGCAACCCAAACTTATTATTGCAGGAGCTTCGGCATACTCAAGAGATATTGACTACAAGCGTTTTCGTGAAATTGCGGATAGTGTAGGGGCTATACTTTTAGGCGATATTTCACACCCTTCTGGTTTGATTGCCAAAGGCGTTTTGAATGATCCATTACCATATTGTCATATTGTTACCACAACAACCCATAAAACCCTAAGAGGTCCAAGAGGTGGTCTCATCATGATGGGTAAAGATTTTGAAAATCCATTTGGGTTGACTTTCAAGTCTGGAAAACCAAAAATGATGTCTTCATTATTAGATTCAGCAATTTTTCCTGGAAATCAAGGGGGTCCATTAGAGCATGTCATTGCAGGGAAAGCCATTGCCTTTGGCGAAGCACTTACCGATGAATTTATGCACTACATTCTTCAAGTAAAAAAGAATGCCGATGCTATGGCCAAAGCATTTGTAAAACGTGGCTATGATTTAATTTCCGGTGGAACAGATAACCACATGATGCTCATCGACTTACGCAACAAAAACATCACTGGAAAAGATGCAGAACAAGCTTTAGTCAAAGCCGATATTACAGCCAACAAAAACATGGTGCCATTTGATACACAAAGTCCCTTTGTTACTTCTGGTATTCGCGTTGGAACGCCAGCCATTACGACAAGAGGTTTAGTGGAAGAGGATATGGAAACTGTAGTTGCTTTTATTGATGAAGTGATTGCAAATCATGAAGATGAAACCGTACTTTCATCCGTTGCAGAACGTGTAAATGCGATGATGAGCCATAGACCTTTGTTTGCTTAATATTAGAGCACTACCATTTTAAATAAAAGTCAGCGAATGCTGGCTTTTTTTAATCCTCAAAATCAGTAGCATTGTAAGCGCCAAGATCAGAAGGCGAGGGGCGAAGTGTTTCTGTAATGTCTGTATTCAAATTACCAGCATTAACGCCAAGCCCTGCAGCAGAAGAATTGAGTGGGATTTGTAATTTGTTTTGTTGTGGGTCTAAAAATTCTGGATCCAAATTGAACACTACATTTTCATACAAGCTAGAATCGCTGAAATTATAGTACGGCCCTGAAAAATTATTATTTGGATCATTGAATAACATCAGACAGTTTTTAAATTTAAAATTAAAATCTGCTTCAGGGACATTATCTAAAAGCAATTCAGGATTGTCATTGCCGTAAATAATACAATTTGTAAAATTCGCCGAAACTAAATCATTTGGAATTATATTTTGGTCTGCATCAACGCTAAAGTTATTCAACAATACTGAAGGAAACTGACGGAAACTATTGCTCCAATAATTTGCTATTGTAGCGTGTGTGATGTTATAATTACCCCCAAAAGTGGCCGCAAAAGACGATTGCCCACTTTTATTGATGACTAGATTTTCAGCGCTAATAGAGGTCGCTCTTCCCAAAATACCAAAATTACTCGAGTTGTATATTTGTGTGTTTGTCATTTGAAGTTTTGAAGGGTCATCTTGATTGCCATCAACCAAAAGTCCAACAGTACTATTTTTTATGGTGGTATAATTAAATATATTGTTGGTGCTTCCATTGAACAACCACAAGGTTTGCCATTGCCCTGGAATTTCAGCAAAGCCAGGTTCTAGTCGGTCACCTTCCATAATGATTTCATTTTCCAATAGATCTGAATCCGAACTCGGCAAACCATTGGCATGAACTGATGCTGTATTGGTCACGAGCAGGCCGGAATTGGCATGAAAATGCAAACGTGCACCAGCATCAATGGTGAGGGTTTTGCCTTCATCAACGGCGGCATAACCATAAATCACATAGGGCTTTTCATTGGTAAATACCAGTTCATTGTCTTCTAAAAAGCGCCCTTGAAGATTGGTTTCATCGTCAATTCCATCACCATCTACATCAAATGTAAGTGTTTCTATTGTTGTTGAGCCATCTGTGCCAACAATTTGTTGTGGGTAAATAAAAACAGCGTCTTTGACTAGAGTCACCAGTTCGACAGTTTGTTTGTTATTTACACCAAATTCTATAGCATCGGTGTATAAAAATTGGGTTTGATTTGAAACTAGAGATTGAATATCAATAGTAGTTTCAATAAAAATATACATACTGTCTTTGGCCAACAGTTCTACATTGGAAAATTCTTTTCCTGAAAGTGGAATATCTCCAGTCATTCCATCAACATTGAGGCGATAGTTGGAATTTTGTCCTTCTTGAAGTTTGATTTTTGGAATTGAAATATCACGATCTGATGGGTTGTAGACTTTAAGCGTATATGTACTCGAGCCAATGTTGGAAAAAACAGTGTCCAAATATACAGTGTCTTTAGAAAAGATTAAGTTGCCTTCTGATGGTGTGAATTCAAAATCTTTCCGACAAGAACTCCACATAAGCAAAAAAGAAAAAGTGGCTAAAAAGTAAAAATAACGTTTCATATAGGATCAAACTGTTTGTGTAAAAATATAACTTTTCAAATAAACGTGACGCATTAATCAAAAATGGTTAAAATATCTTCTGGAATACGTTTTGGACGTTTTGATTCAGGATCAGTCAAGCACCATTTTGTTTGGCTTTTCACCAAAAGTTTTTGAGTATCGGCATTATAAATTTCGACGATACGAATACTTGTTACACCCATACATTCAGTTACATAGGTTTTTAGGTGTATGTTTTCTCCGACATAGGCAGAGGCCTTATAATCGATTTCATGGCGCAAAACAACCCAAACATTGGATTGACGTTGTTGGTCGGTGGTGATGGACGTCCAATGCAATCGTGCTATCGCTTGAATCCATTCGAGATAGCGAATGTTGTTCACATGGTTTAAGTGATCAATATCGTCAACGCTTACGGTGCGAAATTGTTCAAAGACCTGCATTAATTGTTGGGAATTATTCTCACTTCAAATAATTTATCCCAACGCTTTCCAGTGACAAATAACGTTTTTGTTTGTGGATTATAGGCCATGCCATTCAAAACATCTAATCCTGGATGATTGGTGACTTTGTTTTTTAAATCTTTAAAATCAAGCACAGCTTCGATAGCACCATTTTTTGGGTTGATGATGGCAACTCCATTTTTTTGATAACGGTTGGCATAAATTTTTCCTTCAACCCATTCGAGTTCATTCAAATTGGCCAATTTTCCTTTGTTTGTATAGGCCTGAACAAAGCGTTCTTCTTCAAGCGTTTCGGAATTTAAAATCCAAATATTTTCTGAACCGTCTGTTTTGTACAATTGAGATCCGTCGTTGCACAATCCCCATCCTTCTTTACTTTGGCCATAATTGAAACTTCCAATGGCTTCAAATTTGTCCACATCATAAATCAATCCGCGACCTTCTTTCCACGTCAATTGATAAATTTTATTATTCAAAACCGTTAAACCTTCTCCAAAATATGAAGATGATAAGTTTATATTTTTCAGCACTTTACCATTTTTGTAATCCAATGCTCTAAGTTTCGATTCTCCATACTGACCAGTGCTTTCGTACAACATTCCATTGTAAAACTCCAATCCTTGAGTGTACGAAGTTATATCGTGTGGATAGGTCTTTACGATTTCGTAGCGGTAGAGCTTCGGTGTGGCACTATTGACCACGATAATTTTCTGCAACGCCACTTCTTTTTTGCCTTCAAAATAGACATTTGCTTTGATCATTTTTTCGCCAAGTGATATGTCGGATAAATCTATTGTTTCTGAAACAACTTTATTATTCATGCTAAAGCTGACCGAATCTATACGCTTGTTGTTGGGGTTTGCGATGCTCAGCTGCAGTGTATCGCCATTCGAAATTATGTTCTTTGTAGTGTTGGATTGCAACGAAAAATTGGATTTAATGGCTTTAGAGGAATTTCCACAGGCCATTGCTATACCTCCAACGACTATGATTTTCAATACTTTAGATATGTGCATGGGCATCAATATTTTTTGGCAATTTATTTATTTATGTTCACTAAAAAAAATCATTAAAAGAATATTAAAACATTGTATCTTTGTCGCAGGCAAGTCCTACACAACCAGCTCCTGTTGAATCCTCCAGGGCGGGAACGCAGCAAAGGTATACGGTCGTAGCGGTGTGATGTAGATCGCTTGCCTTTTTTTGTGTCTTTTATTTTCCTAAATCTTTCTATCTTTAACCCTCAAACAACGGCTTTAGTATGTCAAAAACAATACTCATTACAGGTGGCTCTTCGGGCATTGGAAAATCCATTGGTGAATATCTTACCCAAAAAGGTTTTGATGTTTATGGCACGAGTCGGTCTCCTGAAAAATATTCAGATTTAGCGTTTCCTATTCTTAAATTGGACGTCACACAACCTGATTCCATTCGCGATTGTGTAGAATCATTATTAGCCAAAACCAAAACCATTGATGTATTGATAAACAACGCAGGGGTGGGAATTACCGGAGCTGTGGAAGAAATTCCCATGGTTGAAATGAAAAACAATTTTGAAACTAATTTTTTTGGTCCCATAGGAATGATCAATGCTGTGTTGCCAAGTATGCGCACACAAAAATCTGGACTTATCATCAACATCACATCTATTGCTGGATATATGGGACTTCCATTTCGAGGGGTGTACAGTGCAAGTAAAGGTGCTTTGGAACTCATTACAGAGGCCTACCGTATGGAATTAAAACCTTTTGGCATACACATGACCAATGTAGCTCCAGGAGATTTTTCGACCAATATTGCCGCTGGACGTTATCATGCCCCATTGAAGGACAATTCGCCTTACCACAAATCCTATGGTGCTACTTTAGAGTTGCTCAACGATCATGTGGATGACGGAGAAGACCCACAAATACTTGCTAAAGTGGTCTATCGCATTATGCAAACGAAGCATCCTAAAATTCATTATAAAGTTGGTGCGTTTTTACAAAAATTCTCAATCGTTCTGAAACGTTTATTGCCAGACCATTGGTACGAACGCCTTTTGATGTCGTTCTATAAGCTCTAATGTTTAAAACTCTTTGAACTTGTTAATATATTTTTGGCTTTCCTTTTTGGTGAAGCACTCTAAAATTCTATTTTTACCCTACAACAAAAAACACCTTAGACCATATGAAATTTTTTATCGATACTGCAAACTTAGATCAAATTAAAGACGCACAAGACCTTGGGGTTTTGGATGGCGTAACTACCAATCCGTCTTTAATGGCTAAAGAAGGTATAACCGGTGCCGATAATATTTTGAACCACTACAAAGCCATTTGCGCTATTGTGGATGGTGATGTCTCTGCGGAAGTAATTGCTACCGATTTTGAGGGGATGGTTAGAGAAGGGGAGGCCCTTGCTGCGCTGAACCCACAAATTGTTGTAAAACTTCCAATGATCAAAGCAGGGGTAAAGGCCTGTAAATATTTTAGTGATAAAGGCATTAAAACCAACGTGACTTTGGTCTTCTCCCCAGGACAAGCCATTTTGGCCGCAAAAGCTGGGGCAACCTACGTTTCCCCTTTTATTGGACGTTTGGATGACATCTCTACCGATGGTCTAAATTTGATTGCCGAAATACGTCACATTTATGACAACTACGGCTTTACAACCGAAATTTTGGCCGCTTCTGTACGCCATACCATGCATGTCATTGACTGTGCAAAAATTGGTGCCGATGTGATGACTGGACCACTGAGTTCCATTGAAGGGCTATTAAAACACCCCCTGACCGATATTGGTTTGGCTAAATTTCTGGCAGATTATAAAAAGGGGAATTAGTAAGGTTTTTCTTTTGAATGTGTATTGTAAATCTTCTTTATTGGGGTTATACATTTTTCTAGTGCGTTTTTTATATTCATTCTTTTCATTGAATATGTATTTGATTGTTCATTTAAAAAATCAATCATTATAATTCCTTTTTCTGCTATTTTCCTTTTTTCAATTTGGTATCCAAAATCGGAAGATTCAGTCTTCATTATAAGTTTATATATCAATTCCACTATTTTCTCTGAATGCAATTCGTGAAATTCCGATATCTTTTCTATCAACTCTAAAGTATCTATTTCAACAATTCTGTTTAATGATAAATCAAATTGACTTTTTAGAGCCTCATTTACTTCTTCAATTCCACCTTTAGCGTTTTTGAGCTCAATCCGCTGATTTTCTCAATCAAACTATTTAGCAATAAAGTCAGTTTTTGAATCTCTCGTTTTATTAAGTCTTTTTCTACTTCCATTTATTATTAATTGATTGTTTTCTCAGATGCACTACAACGGTCTCGGCTATGAGTAGTTGCGTGGGTTAGCACCTAACTTTGCAAGTACACACCAAGCTGAAAATTCGCTAGGATTTTCAGAAGTAGGCGAGAACAGCGCCATTACTTATAGCCATTGTTGGCATTTGGTTTTTTCAATCCAGACTTTTAATTTTATTCCGTTTTTGATTCAACTTTTTCAAAATTACCTTTGCCTGCATTAAACCCATCTTTAAAAGATTTTTTAGTTTCTTCCCAATCAATAATAGATTCGATTACAAATATTGTAAAGATTCCTAATAGAAAAAAAACTACATCTCTTTTCGTGATTTTCATAGTAATATATTAAATTATTGTTATGAATGCCAACGGTCTCGGCTATGAACAGTTGCGGATTTTATGCACTAACTTTTCGATTAAATACTGACCTTTGTTTTATTCAAAAGTTATTTCTTGTGTTTGCGCTATTAATTCCGTTCCAGTTTCAAGATGGACTATAACAGTAAAAAGCGATAAATCTGGAATATTGCCATATTCAGACATATCTAGTTGAAATCCATCGTGCCAATCTTCGCGAATTTTAAACAGTTCACTTATTGTCAATTGTTCTCCATTGTAATGATAAGTCGTAAAATTATCTGTAACGTCAATTATTTCTTGATTTTCTAAATTTGTTACATTAATTTTTAATGAAACAATAGGGTCTATATTTATATATTCATCCATTGGACAATCACAATCACTCATTGCATATGCTGAAGTAAACCCCAATGAACTCATATCCAACATTGGTTTTGAAAAAGAAACTTGATTTAATTCAAATTGAACAGAAATTGTCAATCCGAAAGCATTTATATAAGCAGAATTTATTACTTCTTCATTTCGAAACCCAGAAGTGTCCCAAGCTTTTAATTCCAAACCATTATACGTTCTTTCAAATGTTTTAATTGGGGCACAATCACAAGAAAAACAAGAAGTCGCGATAAACTGTATGAAATAGATTAGAAAAATTGTTATTACTTTTTTATTCATATCGATTAATGTTTTACAACGGTCTAGTATAAGAATAGTAGCGGACTTTTACACACTAACTTTTCAGTTAAACACAAACCTTTTTTATATTTACTTACTTTCCTTTTATCACTTAAACCGCTATTATTTTTATACATTGTTGGTGGTAGTTATTTTATTCAAAATTTTCCAAGCTTTCTCTATATTCATACAATTTTTTAGGTAAAAATTTTTCCTGAAAGAAAAGATTATTAAATATCTTTTTGAATTCATAATTATATTTAAATAAAATTAAATTCACATATATTATAATATATTCATACTCATCCAGAATATGGTTTTTACCGTTTATAAAACTCCTTCTCATTTTTCTTTCACCATCATAATTATCAAATGAGCACAAATTATTAATAGCGAAATCAAAATTTATATTAAGCCAATTTGTCAAAGCGTTTTTATTGTTTTTTAATTTTTTGTATTCTTCACAGAGTAATTTTGAAATCTCATTATATTTAGAATAATCTTCAATTATTTTGAATTTTTTATAAATAGTTATGAATTGGCAATCTGCTTTTTTTTCATAGCAGAAACAGGGAAAAGGGCTTGTTCTGTGGGTACAAGAGTTATTATATTTTGTTAAATTGTACAATTGGCGATTTTTTTCTAACCAATTCAATAGAAATTCAGAGGATACTAGTTCGTTCTTTAAAAACGTTAATTCATTTATCTTTTCTATATATGTTGATTCGTTTATCATTATTCAAATTAAATGCTTTTTATTGTTATGTATAGAAACTAATTCTTCCAACCACTTCATATTTTCAGTGTTCAAGTCTTTTCTCAAAAATTCAACGATTGGTAATTTATTAAAAATATCATCTGTAATACAAAACCAATCAACTTTTTGAAAACACCAATTAATATATGAGGGTGATTTATCAAATACTTCTTTTAATGTTTTCCCTTCACACTGTCCAAAATCAAAAACAGATTCGAAGCTATATTGTTTCATTTTTCTCATTACTATTTGCTTATAAATACACTAAATGAAATATTATTCACAATTCCAATAAGCTGTATGAGCTTCTTCTCCACTTAATCCTCCAAATTTAAAATTCTCATAGGGGTCGTGTTGATTTGAACTACCAATTTTAAATTTAATATTGAACTTTCTATCCTTTTTTATTTCATTTTGTATATATGCTATTTTTTGATATTTAGATTTTAATAGAATTTCTATTTCATTATTTTCTAACGCCCAAAAACGTTTTTCTTTAGCTTATAGAAGTTCTATGTCTTTTGAACAGTTATCGTATTCTTTCTTAAAATCACTATACTCTATAATTTCCTCATCAGAAAATTTGAAATCTAAATCTATGGCAATATAGCTTGTAGCTTTATGCTGTTTAGACTTGATTTTTTTATTTCGGTCATCGCTAAATTCCTTATTTAAAAACTCTATTTCTTTTTTTGTTAATTTGGTATTTTTATCAAATTCCCTATTGCTGAATTGCCTTAACTTATCAATTGCTCTTGTAACTGATATATTGTTCTCTATTATAATTTTGTTTAATCTTGCCATAGTTTTTTTATAATTACCACCAACTTGTATATAAACGCAGTCTTTCGGTGAACTCAAGGATAGCGTTTATTTCTTTTATATATTTTTACGTTTTTACATCAGTAACTTCTTGACAATCAAACACTTGAACATCAGTACTGTAGTCCAATGTTTTTTTTGTTTTTGCAAGAGTTAATATCCATTCTTTAACAACACAAACAATTTGCATGCCTGCAAACAAACAGAATAGAGCGTCAAAACGGAAGTCTGTTTTAACGATAATTTGATCGTGTGTAACGGGTATGTGCCGTAGGTCATTCATGTTGTAAGAAGAACAGATTTGGGTTTTGTTCATCTCAAAGATATAAAATATGATGTAAATATCAAAGACAAGTGTTTTTTCAGCTGCAGAATAGAATATAAACACGGAATTCCTATCTTTGCCCATATAAAAAAAAACCAATACAAAGTACATGAAATTATTAGAAGGAAAAACCGCAATAGTCACAGGAGCCAGTAGAGGCATAGGGAAGGGTATTGCTACCGTTTTTGCACAACATGGCGCCCATGTGGCGTTTACCTACAGTTCGTCTTCAGAAGCTGCAGAAGCACTCGAAAACGAACTTCAAAGTTTTGGTACCAAAGTAAAAGCGTACAAAAGCAACGCGGCCAATTTTGAAGCCGCACAACAACTCGCTGCCGATGTTCTTGAAGACTTTGGTCAAATCGATATTTTAGTCAACAATGCAGGCATCACCAAAGACAACCTTTTGATGCGTATGGGCGAAGAAGATTTTGACAAGGTGATAGAAGTTAATCTAAAGTCGGTGTTTAACATGACCAAGGCCGTACAACGCACTATGCTGAAACAACGCAAAGGATCTATCATCAATATGAGTTCTGTTGTGGGTGTAAAAGGAAATGCTGGACAAACCAACTATGCGGCTTCTAAAGCTGGAATTATAGGATTTTCCAAATCTGTTGCACTAGAATTGGGCTCACGAAACATCCGCAGCAATGTAATCGCACCAGGATTCATCGAAACTGAAATGACCGCCAAGCTCGGCGAAGCTACCGTAGCGCAATGGCGCGCAGGGATTCCACTAAAACGTGGAGGATCACCAGATGACATCGCCAATGCATGTGTGTTTTTGGCCAGCGACTTATCGAGCTATATCACTGGGCAAACACTGCACGTCGATGGCGGTATGCTGACTTAATCATTTTGCGTTTGTCCTTATGACCACATCTATTGTCTTATTTGGCATTTTGGCAATCGCGCTTTCAGTAGCTCTTTTTCAGTACAAACCATGGACTTCTGGAAACATCTATTGGGTACTTACTGCAGTGCGCACACTGTCGTTGAGTACCCTTTTTATTTTACTGTTCAATCCAGAAATTTCAAGTGAAACAACTACACTTATCAAACCAAAACTTGCTGTTTTGGTCGATAATTCTCAGTCTATTGCATTTTTAGGCAAAGACAGTTTGGCTCAAGATTTTAGCACACAATTGAAAAATCATACGGCTTTAAATAATAAATTTGATGTTCAGTTTTTTTCTTTTGCACAAAGTACATCCCAAACAGATACATTTACTTTTGATGCGCCACAAACCAACATCGGACAAGCGCTTTTAGATACTCAAGAATTATTTAGAGATGAAGTAGCCCCTATAGCGCTTATTACAGACGGACATCAAACCATTGGAGCGTCTTACAAATACTTGGCAAAACAATTGGACCAAACAGTGTATCCTTTGGTTTTAGGCGATACAACGCAGTATAAGGATTTGAGCATCAAACAAATCAATGTAAATGCCTATGCCTTTTTAGACAATTCATTTCCTGTTGAGATTTTTATAAATTATAATGGCAATTCTGAGGTGTCTACGGAACTTGAAATTTACTCAGAAAAACAAATGGTTTTCAGAGAAAAAGTAGTACTATCCAGCTCTGAAAATACCGTAATTGTGACCCCAAAACTCAAAGCAGATCGGGTAGGAGTCAAGCGGTACACCGCACGATTACGTCCACTAAAGGATGAGAAAATCCTTACCAACAACCGCAAACCTTTTGCACTTGAGATCATAAACCAAAAACTTGATATTGCTCTAGTATCAAACAAAACACATCCCGATTTAGGAGTATTCAAATCGATTATTGGGGCTCAAAAAAATTACAGTATTCAACGCTTTACAACAGATGAGTTCATGAACAACCCCAAAGATTGTGCTTTTGTGGTGCTGTATCAACCTGATGCTCGTTTTTCAAACGTCTATGCTCATATCCAAAAGAAAAACATCAACACATTTACCGTTGGTGGATCGGCTACCGATTGGGCGTTTTTAAATTCCATTCAAAACCAATATACTCAACAGCGTACCGAGCAAATGGAAGAGTATCAAGCGGTATTCAATACTGATTTTGATGCGTTTGCCATAACTCCGTTGGATTTTGAAAATTTTCCACCGCTAGAATCGGAATTTGGTTCAATCGACATTCGTGTCCCTCATGAAGTTCTTTTGCATAAATCCATTAATGGAATGTCGACCAAAGCACCTTTATTGTTTGTCTACACTAATGACAATTCGAGACACGCTGTATTGTTGGGTACGGAATTTTGGAAGTGGCGGTTAAAAGCGTATCAATTGGCAGATCGCTTCGACTCATTTGATGCTTTTTTTAATGTTCTTTTTCAATACCTAAGTACTCAAAAGAAAGCTCAACGGCTATTGGTCACGCATGAACCCGTCTTTGATGGATCCAATGCAATTGAAATTTTCGCACAATTTTTTGATGAAAATTTTCAATTCAATCCCAATGCGCAACTAGAAATTGAGGTGGACGGACAGCAACTCAATCAACCGCTTTTATTTCCATTGTCATTGTTCGAAAACACCTATAATGTTGATTTAAGTGGCTTAAAACCAGGTAAGTACAACTACAAACTCCGCACTACAGATCGGTTGTTTTCAACGTCTGGTCGGTTCGAAATACTTGATTTTAATATTGAAAACCAATTTTTAAATGCCAATTACAATCCGCTAAGCCAATTGGCAAAACAAACAGCAGGGCGTGTATTTTTGGAAAATCAGTACAATGATTTTATAACGCAACTGCTCAAAAATTCTAACTACAAAAGCATTCAAAAAATAAACAAAAAAGCTTTACCTTTGATTGACTATAAATGGTTGCTGTTGTTTCTTATTTTAAGCTTGGCAACAGAATGGTTTATAAGAAAATACAACGGACTTATTTAAATAACTAAATCTATAAAAAATGCAAAAATTACCTAAAATTGGCCTTCCAATAATATTTACCATAGCGGTACTACTTATTCTTATTTCAAAAGCAGCGGTCACTATTGGGCCAGGAGAGGGCGGCGTTTTATTCGAACGTTTTGGCGATGGAATCAATACTGAAAAGACGTATGGCGAAGGATTTCATATTGTAGCACCATGGAACTCTATGCTTGTTTTTAAAGTACGTCAGCAGTCTATTTCTGATGAAATGAATGTCCTTTCGGTGAATGGACTAGAAGTGCGTGTCAATGGTACCATTTGGTACGAACCAGAGTACGAAAACTTAGGAAAATTGATCAAAACAAAAGGACAAGACTATGTTTTAGAACTCCTCAATCCAGCAGTCAATGCAGCAGCGCGTAGCGTTGTTGGACGTTATACTCCAGAGCAATTGTATTCAAGCAAACGAGATGTGATTGAACAAGAAATTCTAGACGAAGTGGTTACGCTTATGAAAGGGCAGTACCTGAACGTTAAGCGTGTTTTGGTTGAAGATGTAAAACTACCAGAAACCATCAAAAATGCGATTGAAGGAAAACTCAAACAAGAGCAACAATCTTTAGAATACGAATTTAGATTGGTAACCGCCGACAAAGAAGCACAAAAACAACGTATTGAGGCACAAGGTAAAGCTGATGCAAACCGTATTTTGAGCGCTTCTTTGAATGATAAAATTCTTCAAGATAAAGGGATTGAGGCGACAGTAGAACTAGCTAAATCCCCTAACAGTAAAGTTATTGTAATTGGCTCTGGTGATTCTGGAATGCCTATTATTTTGGGGAACCAATAATTTTTTCAAAAAAAGTTAGGAAATAAAAAAATATTTTCTGAATATTTGCCTTTCGATAACTCAATTATGAAAAATTTTAATTTAATCCATAATCATTCACATTTTTTCGCCCAAGCGAGTTGTTTGTGTATGGATTAAATTCAATTTATAAAACATCATTAACCCGCTTGAAATTTCTTGCGGGTTTTTTTTATTAAAAAATTTTAAAAATGGAAACATTAAAAATAGCAGTTCAAAAATCAGGTCGATTAAAGGAAGATTCCTTAAAATTGCTCAAAGACATTGGCATATCGATAGACAATGGAAAAGAGCAATTAAAGGCACGTGCCACTAACTTTCCCATCGAGGTTTTCTACTTGCGTAATGGGGACATTCCACAATATTTGTCTGATGGTGTGGTAGACGCAGCTATTATTGGCAGTAATATTTTGGTCGAAAAGGGAGATGCAATTCAATCGGAGCTGGCACTCAATTTTTCGCGTTGTCGCGTTTCAATTGCCGTCCCAAAGTCCATGGCATATACAGACGTTAGGGATTTAAATGGCAAAAAAATTGCGACTTCTTATCCAAATACTGTTCAAGCATTTTTAGACGAAAAAGGAATAGAAGCTGAGTTGCATATCATTAACGGTTCTGTAGAAATTGCACCTAATATTGGTCTTGCCGATGCCATTGTCGATATTGTTTCCACAGGGGGGACTTTATTTAAAAACAATTTGGTCGAAAAAGAAGTTCTCCTTACATCTGAAGCGGTATTGGCTGTTTCACCAAAAATTAAAGACGAACAAGTAGAGCTTTTAGAGCGCATCAAATTCAGAATAAAATCTGTACTCAAAGGCAGGACTTCAAAGTATGTTTTGTTGAATGCGCCCAATGATCGTCTCGATAAAATCATTTCGATCTTACCAGGCATGAAAAGTCCTACGGTTTTACCCTTAGCAAAATCTGGTTGGAGTTCTGTACATAGTGTAATTCACCGCAATCAGTTTTGGGACATCATAGATGATTTGAAAGCTAATGGTGCAGAAGGTATCCTCATTTGTCCAATCGAAAAAATGGTTCTCTAATGCAAATCATTCAAAATCCAAAACCCAGCGAATGGGCCGAAGTTTTAAAACGTCCAACTCAATCTGTTGAAGCACTAAATACTGTAGTTGATGAAGTGTTTACAGCCGTAATACAAAATGGCGATGATGCCCTTAAAACTTACACCAAAACTTTCGATGGGGTAGCATTAGATGCTCTGTTGGTTTCGTCAACTGAAATCGAATCTGCCAAAGCAGCAGTG
Source organism: Flavobacteriaceae bacterium (assembly GCA_029238515.1). GTDB lineage: Bacteria > Bacteroidota > Bacteroidia > Flavobacteriales > Flavobacteriaceae > UBA3537. The sequence continues at coordinate 34,132 of JAQWFW010000026.1, forward strand.
GCACCTGAATTGAAAGCAGCTATTGTACAGGCCAAATCAAATATTGAGATGTTTCACAAAGCGCAAAAAACTAGCCGTATCGATGTTGAAACACAAGCAGGAGTACGATGTTGGCAAGAAAAACGCCCAATTGATGCTGTGGGATTGTATATCCCAGGGGGAAGTGCACCGCTATTTTCAACAGTTTTAATGCTTGCTGTACCAGCTCAAATTGCTGGTTGCTCTTCAATTGTTTTGTGTACACCTCCTAACACTGCAGGAAAAATCGCCAATGAAATTCTATATACAGCAGCACTTTGTGGTGTGACCCAAATTTATAAAGTTGGAGGCATTCAAGCTATTGCAGCAATGACCTTTGGCACAGAAACCATAAACAGAGTTTCTAAGTTGTTTGGCCCAGGAAATCAATATGTTACTGCAGCAAAGCAATTTGCCACCAAATATGGTGTCGCTATCGATATGCCAGCAGGTCCTAGCGAATTGTTAGTGATGGCCGACGCCACTGCAACGCCAGCTTTTGTGGCCTCAGATCTTCTGAGTCAAGCCGAACATGGTGCAGACAGTCAAGTGGTCTTAGTTTCTAGCTGTAAAACGCTTATAAATGAGGTTTCTAAGGAAGTGGTAGAACAAACACAACGCCTAAATAGAAAATCAATTATTGAACAAGCTTTAAACAACATGAAATTGATTTATGTTTCTGATCAAAACCAAGCTGTGGACTTAATTAATTTTTACGGACCAGAACATTATATTATCGCAACTTCAGATAATTCATTTTTTACCGATCGAGTACAAAATGCGGGATCTGTTTTTATTGGGGATTATACACCAGAAAGTGCTGGAGATTATGCCTCAGGAACCAATCATACTCTTCCAACAAATGGGTATGCCAAAGCATATTCTGGGGTAAATTTAGATAGCTTTCTAAAAAACATCACTTTTCAAGAAATTTCAAAAGAAGGATTGAAAAATTTGGGGCCAACCATCGAACTCATGGCAGAAGCCGAAGGTCTTATGGCACACAAAAATGCCGTTTCAATCCGCTTAAAAACATTGAATAATGAATCTTAATCAATTAATCAGACCTTGTATAAAGGCCATGAAACCCTATTCGTCGGCTCGAGATGAGTTTAAAAGTCAAGATCAAAACTTAGTATTTTTAGATGCCAACGAAAATCCTTTTGCTAATGGTTTAAATCGTTATCCAGATCCGCAACAACAGCTTTTAAAAGATAAATTGGCTGAACTAAAAGGAGTAGAGCCCAATCAGATTTTACTTGGCAACGGGAGTGATGAAGTATTGGATTTGTTGTTTCGTGTGTTTTGCACCCCAAATAAAGACGCCATGCTTACGCTTACACCCACTTACGCTATGTATGGAGTATTGGCAAATTTAAACGCCGTAGAACAACAGACTGTAGCACTGACGGCAGATTTCCAAATCGATGTAGAAGCGGTATTGAACGCTACACAGCCCAATACTAAACTTCTTTTTGTTTGCTCTCCAAACAATCCATCTGGGAACACCATGAATGTAATCGCCATAAAACGAATTTTGGATAATTTTAATGGCATTGTTGTTATCGATGAAGCTTACATAGATTTCACAGATGCAACGAGTTGGTTGAAGTACTTGTCGGCTTATCCAAATTTAGTGGTTACACAGACGCTTTCCAAAGCATATGGTTTGGCTGGAATTCGCTTAGGAATTTGTTATGCTTCTTCTGAAATTATTGCTGTTTTGAACAAAATCAAGCCGCCTTATAACATCAACATACTAACCCAAAAAGCCGCTTTGGAAGTGCTTTCAGATCGAACTACAACACAAGAACAAGTGCGTATTATTTTATCAGAACGTGATACTTTGATTCAAAATTTTCAGAATATTCCGTGGATTGAAACCCTATTCCCAACAGATGCCAATTTTATTTTAATGCGTGTAGATGATGCCAATTTACGCTATGAACAACTAAAACAAAAGGGCATCATTGTGCGCAACAGAACCAACCAGCCTTTGTGCGAAAATTGTTTGCGCATTTCCGTTGGAACGCCCCAAGAAAACATGAAACTCATAAACGTATTTAAAACACTTTAGCATGAAAAAAGTTTTATTTATTGATCGTGATGGGACACTCATCAAAGAACCAGAAGACCAACAGAATGATAGCTTTGAGAAATTAGAATTTTATCCAGAGGTTTTTACTTATTTGAAAAAAATTACAGAGGAGCTCGATTTTGGATTAGTCATGGTTACCAATCAAGATGGATTAGGAACCACTTCCTTTCCCGAAAATACATTTTGGCCAGTACACGATTTTATGATGCAATGCTTTGAAAATGAAGGAATTATATTTTCCAATCAGTACATTGATAGAACCTTTGCCAAAGATAATGCACCAACAAGAAAACCCAATACAGGTTTGCTTACAACTTATTTTTCAGATGATTATGACTTGAAAAACTCATACGTGATTGGCGATCGATTAACGGATATTGAATTGGCAAAAAATTTAGGCGCCAAAGGAATTTACATCAACGATAAAACCTTTTTGGGAACTGATGAAATCGGTGTTGCCCAAGAAGAATTAGCAATACATACCGTATTAGAAACAAACAGATGGTCGGAGATTTATGAATTTTTAAAGCTAAAATCTCGAACAGGAAAGATCAGTAGAAAAACGAATGAGACAGATATTCATATCGCATTGAATCTTGATGGTACAGGAGAAAGTAATATTTCTACAGGTCTTGCATTTTTTGATCATATGTTGGATCAAATTGCTCGCCATGGTCAAATGGACTTGGACATTAAAGTTGTTGGCGATTTAGAAGTTGATGAACACCACACTATAGAAGATACTGCCATTGCTTTGGGCGAACTATTCAGCAAGACTTTGGGTGATAAATTAGGCATTGAACGCTATGGTTTTTGTTTACCTATGGACGATTGTTTGGCACAAGTAGCCATAGATTTTGGTGGACGAAACTGGCTCGTTTGGGAGGCCGATTTTAAACGTGAATATATTGGAAAAATGCCTACAGAAATGTTTATTCACTTCTTCAAATCATTTTCTGACGGTGCAAAATGTAATCTCAACATCAAAGCAGAGGGCACCAATGAGCACCACAAAATAGAAGCCATATTTAAATCATTTGCAAAATCCATCAAGATGGCTGTAAAACGCGACGCAAACAAAATGATTCTTCCATCAACAAAAGGTACACTCTAATGAAAGTCACAATTTTAGATTATGGGGCAGGAAACATTCAAAGTGTGCAGTTTGCATTGGCTCGGTTAGGCGTTAGTGCCATTCTTTCGAGTGATAAAGAAGAAATTTTAACTGCCGATAAAATCATCTTTCCAGGAGTGGGTCATGCAAGCGAAGCCATGAAACAATTGAATGCAACAGCGTTATCTGACTTAATTCCGAACCTGAAACAAGATGTATTGGGGATTTGCTTGGGTATGCAATTGTTGTGTACGAGTACAGGAGAAGGGGAAACCGAAGGATTAGACGTTTTTGATGTTGATGTAAAGCGTTTCAGCAATGCTGTAAAAGTACCTCATATGGGATGGAATCGTATTGAAGATTTAAAATCAGATTTATTTAAAGGGTTAAATTCAAATCCATACATGTACTCAGTTCATAGTTATTATGCACCAATAGTTTCGCAAACTATTGCATCTTCAAATTATGAGTTCCCTTTTTCTGCGGCACTTCAACATAAAAACTTTTATGGAGTTCAATTTCACCCTGAAAAGAGTAGTTCAGACGGTGCACAGATATTAACTAATTTTTTAAACCTTTAAATATGAAAATCATTCCTGCAATTGATCTTATTGACGGACAATGTGTACGACTTACCAAAGGGGACTATTCTACAAAAAAAGTGTACAATACAAACCCCTTAGAAGTTGCAAAACAATTTGAGGATGTAGGTATAGAGTTTTTACATTTGGTGGATTTAGATGGTGCAAAAGCACAACATATTGTAAATTATAAGGTGTTGGAAGAAATCAGTGTAAAAACACAACTAAAAATTGATTTTGGCGGTGGACTCAAATCTGATGAAGACCTAAAAATTGCCTTTGAATCTGGAGCAAATCAAATTACAGGTGGAAGCATAGCAGTAAAAAATCCCTCAAAATTTGAATCATGGTTATCTCTGTATGGTGCAAAAAAAATTATTCTTGGCGCTGATTGTATGCAAGAAAAAATTGCTGTCCATGGGTGGCAAGAAGAAAGTGACTTAGATGTTCTACCCTTTATTGATACTTATGTCAAAAAGGGCATTACAGATGTAATTTGTACCGATATTTCAAAAGATGGGATGTTGCAAGGTCCATCATACGATTTATATCGCGAAATATTGAACAATACAACTACAGTAAATCTTATCGCCTCCGGAGGAGTTTCATCTGCTGAAGACCTTCCTAAGTTGGCGCAATTGGGTTGCTCAGGAGTTATTATAGGTAAAGCAATTTACGAAGGAAAAATTACTTTAAAACAACTTGAATCCATTCAATTAAATTCAGAATAAATGCTTACAAAACGTATTATTCCTTGTTTAGATATCAAAAACGGACGAACCGTAAAAGGCGTGAATTTTCTCAATCTTCGTGACGCAGGAGATCCTGTAGAATTGGCCAAGAAATATGCCAAAAAAGGTGCAGATGAACTAGTGTTTTTAGATATATCTGCCACCTTAGAATCCCGTACTACGACGCACGATATGGTACGCGAAGTTGCTCGTCAAATTGACATTCCATTTACTGTAGGTGGTGGTGTACGAAGCATAGAAGATGCCGCTAAATTGTTGAAATCTGGTGCTGATAAAGTAGCAGTCAATTCATCAGCAATCAAACGTCCAGAACTCATAAAAGAATTGTCTCAGGCCTATGGCAATCAATGTATTGTAGTGGCTATTGATGCCAAAAAAATAGACGACAAATGGATTGTTCATTTTGCAGGTGGTACAATTCCAACCCATTTAGATTTATTCGAATGGGCCAAAAAAGTTGAAGCTTTAGGCGCAGGTGAAATTTTATTCACTTCTATGAATCATGATGGCGTGAAAACAGGTTTTGCAACCAACGCTTTAAAAAAATTGTCATCCGTTGTGAATATCCCTATAATTGCTTCTGGCGGTGCTGGACACATACAACATTTTGTTGATGTCTTTGAACATGATGCCGCCGATGCCGCTTTGGCTGCAAGTGTGTTTCATTTTGGAGAAATTTCAATAGTAGACTTAAAAAAAGAATTAAAACAACATAACATTTCAATCAGATTATAATGGAAGTAAAATATGATCAACAAGGATTAGTCCCAGCCATTATTCAAGACGTACAAACAAAAACAGTTTTGATGTTGGGGTATATGAATGAAGAATCTATCAAAAAAACACTAGAATCCAATAAGGTAACATTTTATAGCCGTAGCAAACAGCGTCTTTGGACAAAAGGCGAGGAGAGTGGTAATTTTCTGGAATTGGTCTCTATAAAATCTGATTGCGATAATGACACGCTTTTGGTTGAAGTTATTCCACAAGGACCAACGTGTCACAAAGGTACAGACAACTGTTGGGGTGAGGAAAACAGTGTAAATTTATCATTTTTGAATACCTTAGAGTCGGTAATTGCTGCACGAAAAACCCAAGCAAACTCCGATGTTTCATATGTTGCACAATTGTTTGAAAAAGGGATCAATAAAATTGCTCAAAAAGTAGGTGAGGAAGCTGTAGAAGTGGTTATTGAAGCCAAAGATAATAATGACACCCTGTTTTTGGAAGAAAGTGCCGATTTGTTGTTCCACTATTTAATCTTACTTCAAGCTAAAAATTATTCTTTATCAGATGTGATTAAAGTTCTTAAATCGAGACATTAATTTTTATATATAGCCAAAAAGTACGATCTTGATTGAATGTTTCAAAAGCGATATTATTACTTAATTAAATTTCAATTTTTGGGCTATCGTTTTCATGGTTGGCAAAAGCAACCTAATACCAAAACTCTGCACCTGATGATTGATCGAACCATGAAGTATGTTCTTCAGAATCAATCTTTTAAAACTTTAGCAGCCAGTAGAACAGATGCAAAAGTTTCGGCAGAAGAAGCCGCTTTTGAATTGTTTTTAAGAGACCAACCACTAACAGATTTAGTGCAATTTTTGGACGACTTTAATGCCAATTTACCTCAAGATATTCGAGCGTTATCAATTCAGGAAGTCACTTCGGATTTTAATATCATTCAAGATTCAAAATATAAAGAATACCATTATATTTTTGCGCAAGGGGAGAAGTGCCACCCGTTTTGCGCACCTATCATGACCACGATTTTAGAACCTTTAGATGTTGCGCTAATGACTAAAGGAGCGCAATTATTTGAAGGCAAACATAACTTCAAATCGTATTGTTATAAAGCCACCGATAATGGCTTATACGAACGTGAATTACAAAAGTGCGAGCTGGTTGAAAATGAATTGTATACTGCAAATTTTTTTCCAAAGAAAAGTTATATTTTACGTGTTGTGGGCAAAGGATTTGGACGGCATCAAATACGTCTGATGATGGGCGCATTAATTAAACTTGGTAGAGGAGAGGTAGATTTAGATTTTATTACTCAAAGCTTGACCAAAGAATCTGTGGTTAGTATAGATTATATTTCTCCAGCATCTGGTTTAATTTTACACAAAATAACGTTTTAAACCCCTTAAATTAACTGGTCTTCGAATCGTTGTTTCAACATCGAAAAAATGCGCTTGTTTATTTTTGAACTGTCCTTTTGGTAGAACTCAAATTCTTCTTTAGTAAACAGCCCAATGACAGCACCCAAGAGCTGTTGCTTTAGCGGAGAATTGGATTTAAAATATGTTGAAATGGACTTCTGTTTTTCTAAATTACTAAATTGGTTAAAGTTTTGCTTTTTATTTTTCAAATCAAACAAAAACAAACGAGTTAATGTATCATTCTGAAGCTTCAAAATAGGTCTTAAAGCTGTATTTTGAAACGACTCAATAGCAGTTGTTTCATCTAATACTTGGGCAGAAGATAATTCTGGTCTAAGCTGCAAAAGGTATTGGTCTCTAGAACTTATGCTCATAAATTTCTAGATCAAAAGTAGAAGATGCTGCAATGATATGATCAAAAATATCGGCAATGATATATTCATAGTTTTGCCAACGTTTATCGGTACTGAACGCATAAATTTCGATTGGCAGTCCATTGTCACCAGGTTGAAGTTGACGTGCCATGATCATTAAATCCTTATTGATTGCAGAATGCTTTTCTACGTAAAATTCAATATATTTTCTAAAAAGACCAATATTGGTAAGGTTTCGTCCATTGATTAAAAGCGATTTATCAACCTGTTGTTGCGCATTATAACTTGCAATATCCTTCGTTTTTGAGGAAATATAATCTCTAATTAAATCAACTTTAGATAATTTATCTAAATCATCTTGATTAAGATGACGAATACTGGCCATACGGATATTCAAAGCGCGTTTGATGCGTCGACCATTGGACTCGGTCATACCACGCCAATTTTTAAAGGAATCTGAAATCAAGGCATAGGTCGGAATGGTGGTGATGGTGTGGTCAAAATTCCTAACTTTTACAGTAGCAAGATTAATTTCAACTACATCTCCGTCGGCACCAAATTTTTGAAAAGTAATCCAGTCGCCAATACGCACCATGTCATTCACAGAAACTTGAATACTGGCTACAAATCCAAGTATTGTATCTTTAAAAACCAAGATAATTACTGCCGAAACAGTACCCAAACCGGCCATGAATTCCCAGAAGGAAATGCCTGAAATGACCGCAAAAGTGGCGAAAATTCCTGTTAGCCATACAAAAATCATAATGACTTGTATATAGCTGTCTATAGGTTTGTCTTTCAGACGATCAACAGATTTAAAAAAGTCTTTTACAGAGCCAAAAACACTTCTAAGCCCCCAAACAGTAAAGATGATTCCGAGCACCAAAATCACTTTTTCAAGAAAAAACTGCCATTGTGCATGCTCAAAGAATATATTTGGGATGCTTTTGTACGCTATGATTAATGGAAAAATATGTGCTATATTTCGTGGTACTTTGTGCGCAATCATGATATCGTCAAAGCTAGTTTTGGATCGGTTGGCGATTTTTGCAAAAATCACACGAATAATTGTGCGTATAATAAAATCTAAGAAAAAGATGATTAATAATACTGCAAGAACAAGCAATACAATGCTTGACCAATCAGCTGCAGAGGGACTCATGCCAGCAGAGGACAAAAGTTGTTGAAGTTTGTTGAGAAAAAATTCCATTGAATTAGTTAAGGCTATAGTTTAGTTGTTGTTAAACTTTTTCAGTTTGTATTCAACTACAAATGTACCAAAAGGAATGACAGATGCGAGGATAACTGCGAAAAAATTATTTTTAATCCATTGATTATCAGTTCTCAAAACAATGGCGAGAGCAATATAACCCATAAACAAGAGTCCGTGTGGCATACCCAGCATTTTGACATATTGCGGATCGCTATTTATGTATTTAATTGGTACAGCTATAAACAGCAAAAGGATATAAGACAATCCTTCCAGAAAAGCAATCACACGAAAAATAGTAGTTAATGTCATATCAATATATTAGTAGGGCACAAAAATACGAAATAATAAGATAGATTATAATCTTTTCAATTTTACATAATATAAATTATAGTGCAAATAGTTGTAATTATAAATAAGTTTATAAATTAGCTAAAACCTACATAATGAAAACAATTAAATTCTCAAATCAATCTAGACAAAAAATTGATACTATCTATTCTAAAATTTTAGAACGTTTCGGAAAAAAGTCGGCAGATAAGTTTATTAAAGAAGTCTTTTCTGTTGTGCGTCATGCAAGTGTATATTCAGATTTAGGACGTTCATATAAAAATTATAGGTTTTTGATTGTGCGAAAAAAAACGTTAATTTTTTATCGTCATGAAAAAAAGATCATGTATGTTGTTGCGGTTTATGAATCTAATGAAAACTGGGTTATGAATATCTAGCCTCCAACTCCTCAATAGTAGCCGTATTATTATTGGCAATATCGAGCTCACCTTTATTGAGCTCTAAATTCAATTTCTTTTCAAGTTCCAAGATCTTAACAATTTTTTCAGCTTCATCAATCGTGAAGCTTGCATCGTTCATTCGCTTGTAAAATGTTGCCGATGGTATGCCTGTCATTTTAATTAATGAAGCGGTTTTGAAATTTGATTTCTTGATTTTTTGAGGAAGAGAATCTAATAAAACTCTCACTTCTTGTAATAATAATTGCATAATATGTAAATATATTACAAATATATATAATTTATATGATAAATATAATAAATAGTATAATGCAATTAACTAAAGAAAATAAATCAAACCAAAAACTGAAACAAATCAGGTTTATCGTTAAGATAGTCGCCAAAAAAGTTATGGGCTTTAAGCTTTGTAATTAACGGCTGAAGATCGTCTTGGGTTTTTAATTGAATACCAACCACAGCTACATCATTTTCACGATTTACCTTTTTGGTGTACTCAAAATGCGTAATATCATCATGAGGACCTAACATATCTACAACAAATTCGCGTAAAGCACCAGGACGTTGTGGGAATTTAATGATAAAATAATGTTTCAAATTGGCATACAACAATGCACGTTCTTTAATTTCAGGGGTTCTTGTGATATCGTTGTTGCTGCCACTAACCAGACAGACTACTGTTTTACCCTTAATTTCATCTTTAAACTCATCCAAAGCGGCAATACTCATTACTCCAGCAGGTTCGGCAACAATAGCATCTTTGTTGTACATTTCCAAGATAGTTTGGCAGATTTTGCCCTCATGGACCGTGGTCATTACATCCAAATTTTTGTGACAAATATTGAATGTTAAGTCTCCAACTCGTTGTACAGATGCGCCATCGACAAATTTTTCTATATGGTTTAATTGTACAATTTCACCTTTGTTTATAGATTTTGACATAGACGGTGCACCGGCGGGCTCCACACCTATTATTTTTGTTTTTGGTGATAATGCTTTTACTATGGATGATAATCCAGAAGCTAATCCACCGCCGCCAACAGGAATAAAAATATAATCAATAGGCAATTCAGACTGTTGAACGATTTCTAAGCCCACTGTACCTTGACCTTCAATAACTTTAGGGTCATTAAAGGGGTGTACCAATGGTTTACCAAATCGCTCACATTCTTCAATCGCTTTGTGGTACGAGTCATCGAATGTGTCTCCCACCAAAACAACTTTAACATAGTCTTGACCAAACATTTTTACCTGCTCTACCTTCTGATTTGGCGTTGGTGCAGGCATAAAAATTTTGCCTTTAATCTTTAATAATTTACACGACAACGCCACACCTTGAGCATGATTTCCAGCACTGGCACAAATAATACCCTCTTTGGTCTCATCTGGACTTAAAGAGGATATTTTGTTGTAAGCACCTCTAATTTTATAAGACCTTACCTGTTGCAAATCTTCCCTTTTAAACATCATTTTGCAACCATACTTTTCTGAAAAACGAGGATGTTCCTCTAGAGGCGATACAGCTGCAATGCCATTTAATTTTTCTGCCGCAGCTTTTATGGCTTCAACAGTGGGAAAATAGGTGGTTTGAAGGTCTTTCATTTTACTTCTCGTTATGCATCGGTTTTGATCACTTTCATATCAGTCATAGCTTGACGTAAAGTGTTTCCTATAGATTCTATTGAATGTTGTCTAATTGACTGATTTACAGCAATTAAAGTTGCATTATCTACACTGTTAGTTTCAGAAGAATATTGAGTTCCAATCACATCTGTTTTTATGGTTTTCATGAAGTCTACCAGCAATGGTTTACACGCATGATCAAACAAATAACATCCATATTCGGCAGTATCAGAAATGATACGGTTCATTTCAAATAATTTCTTTCTTGCTACAGTATTGGCAATTAATGGCAATTCATGCAACGATTCATAATAAGCCGATTCTTCAACAATTCCAGAAGCAACCATCGTTTCGAATGCCAATTCTACTCCAGCACGAACAAATGCAACCATTAGTACACCGTGGTCAAAATATTCTTGTTCGTCAATACTTTCAGAAGTTGCAGTGGTCTTTTCAAACGCAGTTTCACCTGTTGCGGCACGCCATGTCAACAAATTAACATCATCATTAGCCCAATCTTCCATCATTGTTTTAGAGAAATGTCCAGACATGATATCATCCATATGCTTTTCAAACAATGGGCGCATAATGTCCTTTAATTCTTCTGAAAGTTCGAAAGCTTTGATTTTTGCTGGATTGGATAAACGATCCATCATATTAGTGATTCCACCGTGCTTTAAAGCTTCTGTGATAGTTTCCCATCCGTATTGAATCAATTTTGATGCGTAAGCAGGTTCTATCCCCTCCTCTACCATTTTATCAAACGATAAAATTGAGGCGGTTTGAAGTACGCCACAAAGAATAGTTTGTTCTCCCATCAAATCACTTTTAACTTCTGCAACAAAGGATGATTGCAAAACACCAGCTTTGTGACCTCCAGTGGCTACTGCATAAGCTTTGGCTTGTGACCAACCTTTTCCTTCTGGATCATTTTCGGGATGAACTGCAATAAGTGTCGGCACCCCAAAACCTCTTTTATATTCTTCGCGTACTTCACTTCCTGGACATTTTGGCGCTACCATAATTACCGTCAAATCCTTTCGAATCTGCTTTCCTTCTTCTACAATATTAAATCCATGTGAGTATGAAAGTGTAGCACCTTGTTTCATTAATGGCATTACAGTATCAAAAACATTGGAATGTT
>JAQWFW010000032.1 GCA_029238515.1 Flavobacteriaceae bacterium
AGACGACTCGATTGATTTTGCAGATGGATTCACAGGATCAATTACCAATGCTTACATCAAAGGAATCACTAAAGCTGGAATTGAGGGGTCTAACAATGGAGATGACGGAAGTCTTGAACCCGTTACAACAGCAACAATTTCGAATGTTACCATGGTTGTAGACGGTTTAGGAAATTCTGAAGGTGCCATTTATTTTAAAGAAGGTGGAGGAAATCTTACGTATACAAATTTTGTTGTAGATGGTATCAGTCTTGGAATGAAAATAAAAAGTACAGATGACATTGCTCAAGAAAGACTTGCCAATGGCGATTTAGTAATCGAAAACTTTAATTATGTAAATGCCCTTTCAACCTGGGATTGGGGTGGTTACAATTATACTGGTACCAATACAGGCGCAACTGGTGCTGGGAATGGAACTAGTGCTCCAGACTGGGCTGCTGGTTGGTCAGAATCTGAATAATCGAATAGGAATGAATTAGTCAAAAAAAAAGCTCCCATGGTGGGAGCTTTTTTTAAATATTTATTTTGATAGGGGATAACCTTATTTTAATGCTACTTCAGATTTTTCGTCCCATTCAATAACGTTACTTATTTTGGAATCTTGAAAGTCAACTTCTTTTAAAGTATCTTCTGACCAAAAGAACCATTTCCCTGATTTAATCCCGTTTTCATAATATCCTTGTGACAGTTTATTCCCATTATTATCATAGCTAGTCCAAAAACCAACTAAGACACCATCTTTATTAAAGGTTCCTTTTTGTGAGACCTCTCCGTTTTCATGATAATACGTTGCGCTTATAAGTTCTCCATCAACATGAAATAATGGAGATTTAAAATCTTGGGCGCTAACGGTTACACCAATGAATGAGAGAGCTGCAATTATATATATTTTCATGATATTATTAATTTATTTTACAATATTATGTATTATTTTACAATAAATCAACATAAAATTTACATTGGCTTAACATTGTAATCTAAAGTAAAGCTAGATTTATTAATAATTACATAACAATTATGTTACAATACAGTCATGCTTGGTTATTGAATTTGAAATGTCTTAGACAATTTTTATTCATTATTATTTTTTAGTTTTTGTCGACTACAATAAGATGAATTAATAATTATGACTGCCTTGGCCAGGCAGTCTTTTTATTGAAATTTAATGCTTAAGAAACATTAAGTTAACATTGGAGTTGGATTTTTGCAGTGACAAAAACTAATATCCAAAATAAAAATGAAAAAAATTCTATTATTAATTCCTATTCTTTTCTTATCAATCAATACTCAAGCTCAAGAAATTAGCGATACTTCTTTCGGTAAGGGACTTATCAACTTCGTCGCAAAGGACAGTACATTCAGTGTAAAATTTGCGCCAAGATTTCAGGTACGTTCAATGTCGTCTTGGGATCACAACGGTGATATCTACGCAAACCCAGAGCATAATTTTATTGTTCGTCGTGCTCGACTCAAATTTGATGGATTTGCCTATAATAAAAATCTAATTTATAAAATTGAATTAGGGCTGTCCAATAGAGATATTTCTGGAGCAAACGCTTTTAACCGAAATACACCTCGATACATTTTAGATGCGGTTATTAAATGGAAATTTGCTAAAAACTGGGAGTTTTGGGCAGGACAAACCAAGTTGCCTGGAAACGTAGAGCGTGTAGTTTCTTCAGGTAACTTACAGCTGATTGATCGTTCTTTGTTAAATAGCCGTTTTAATATCGACCGTGATTTAGGTATTCAACTTCGTCACAAATCAAACTTGGGTGGAGACTTTTTGATGCGTGAAAAATTCTCTATATCACAAGGTGAGGGTAGAAATGTGACCGAAGGTAATGAAGGAGGTTTACAATATACCGCTCGATTAGAGCTTCTTCCTTTTGGAGCATTTAAATCTAAGGGTGATTACAGTCAATCCGATTTGAAACGAGAAGAAAAACCAAAATTAATGCTTGGGTTTACATACAACTTCAACGAAGAGGCTGTAAGAGAAAGAGGGTTTGCTGGAGATTATATGGTAAGAGCAGATGAAACCATTTATGGAACAGACCAAACAACCATTTTTGTTGATGCAATGTACAAATTCAACGGATTTTCATTTATGGGTGAATATGCAAATCGTACTGCAGATAACGAAATTGCCACAGAAGTTGATGGAGTAACACCAACAGGCGATGTTGTTTTAACGGGAAATGCATTGAATTTGCAAGCGGGATATTTGTTTAAAAACAATTATGAAATTGCTGCGCGTTTTACAACGTTAGAATTCGAATCGGTGACTGGAAAAGACCCTACAAAACAGTATACTTTAGGATTTAATAAGTTTGTTGTTGGGCATAAATTAAAAATACAAAGTGATCTTAGTTACACAACCGTTGATGGCGAAGCCGATAACATTACATTTAGACTCGGATTTGATCTTCACTTTTAATAATATTAAATTAACACACTAAACCAAAAAAAATATGATATTTGCCAATATAGCTCAAATTAGTACTATGGATAATATATATATATTTATGTTGATTGCCATCACAGTCTTGGCAGCAGTAGACATTATCGTTGGCGTCAGTAATGATGCTATTAACTTCTTGAACTCAGCAATTGGTTCAAAAGCTATTTCTGTTCGCACCATCATGATTGTAGCAAGTCTTGGTATTTTTGTTGGAGCAGTGTATTCAAGTGGTCTTATGGAAGTCGCTCGAAAAGGAATTTTTGTGCCTGCGATGTTCAACTTCAATGAAATCATGTACATTTTTATGGCTGTAATGATTACAGATATTTTATTGTTAGATTTCTTTAATACCTTGGGGCTTCCCACATCAACTACAGTTTCCATTGTATTTAATTTATTGGGAGCTGCAGTAATCATGTCCTTAATTAAAATCAGCACTTCAGACACACAAACATTTGCCGATTTAGGAAATTATATTAATACAAAAAAAGCATTACAAATCATTCGTGGAATTATTATGTCTGTATTTATAGCATTCACAGTTGGGGCTATTGTACAGTGGTTTTCTAGGTTGATTTTTACCTTTCAAACAGAAAAGAAAATAAAAAACTTTGGTGCAATCTTTGGAGCTGTAGCACTGACCGCTATTACCTATTTTATTTTCTTAAAAGGGCTGAAAGGAACACCATACTATAAAGATTTAAAAGGTACTATTGAAGGTAACGAAATTTACATCATAGCCGCTAGTTTCGCATTGTGGCTTGTGGTTTCTTATGTTTTTCAAGCCATTACCAAGAAAACCATTCTCTTGGTTGTGATTGCTGTTGGAACTTTTGGTTTGGCATTAGCGTTCTCTGGAAATGATTTGGTCAACTTCATAGGAGTACCAATGGCGGCTTACCATTCTTACGAAGCATGGATTGCATCTGGAGTAGAGGCAACGATGTTTTCTATGGAAGTTTTGGATAAAAAAGTCCCTGCCGAGCCCGTATTACTCTTTATTTCTGGAGGTATTATGGTGGTTACACTTTGGTTTTCCAAAAAAGCAAAAACTGTTGCAGAAACAGAAATCAGCTTGTCTCGTCAGAGTGAAACTCATGAAAAATTTCAACCCAACATAATCTCACGTGGAATTGTAAAAGGAGCTACACAATTGTCCAATTACTTTAGTGTAATTGTTCCAAAGTCAGTTCAAGAAAAAATTCAAAAAAGCTTTCAAACTCCTGAGATGGTACTTACAAAAGACCAAAGTATAGATGCTCCGGCTTTTGATTTGATTAGGGCATCTGTAAATCTAATGGTTGCTGGAATCTTGATTGCAATAGCAACTACAATGAAACTTCCACTTTCTACAACCTATGTGACTTTTATGGTTGCTATGGGTACTTCTTTTGCCGATAGAGCTTGGGGTAGAGAAAGTGCTGTCTATAGAGTAGCAGGTGTTTTAAATGTAATTGGCGGATGGTTTGGTACTGCAATTGGTGCTTTTATTGCTTCAGGAATTGTAGTCTTTTTGATCAATATGAATCCTTCAGTGATTACTCCAATATTTCTTTTACTTACTGCTATTTTATTGTTTAGGAATTATCTTGCTCATAAAAACAAATCTTCAAATTTATCAAATGAAGACAATTTAAAAAGCTCTGAAAGCAGTTCTATTCAAGGGGTTGTTCAAGAAAGTGCGGATAACATTTCGAATGTTATTAAACGGTCAAATGCAATTTACAACAATGCGATCAAGGGGCTTGCTACAGAAAATACTAAGCTTCTAAAAAAGAATAAAAAACAAATCATTAAACTCTCAAAAGAAGTTGATGAATTGAGGGATAATATTTTCTATTTCATAAAAAACTTGGACGAATCTAGTATTGGAGCAAGTGGGTTTTATATTGATATTTTAGGATATCTTCACGATATGGTTCAATCTTTAGAATATATTTCTAAAGTAACCTATAAGCATGTAGATAATAACCATAAAAAATTAAAGTTCAAGCAAATCAAGGAATTGAGCGAACTCAGCGATGCCATAGAGGGATTATTTACCGATGCTAGAGATGCTTTTGAAACGCAGTCTTTTGACAAAATTGAGGCAATCAGTGTACGTAAAAATGACATTTACAAAATTCTGAAATCAAATATTGCTTTGCAAGTTAACAGAACAAGAGGTAAAGACGAGTCTAGCCCAAAAAATACAACGCTTTATTTCAACTTACTTCTTGAAACGAAAGATTTGCTCAAAGCCGCTGGAAATTTATTAGAAGAATATCAAACAGCTCATGATAACTCTATTGAGTAATGTTTAAAAACTAACATCTAAATAAAAAAACCTCGCCATGTTTGGCGAGGTTTTTTTTATCATTGTATGTAATTGATCTTAAGATCCACACATCAAGCAATCGTCTCCTTCAGAAGCTTTAGCTTGTTCTATAAGGGCCTTCATCTCTTCGGCAGACATCGGTTCTACTTCGGCATCCTTTGAGCTTTGTTGTGAAAACTTTTCGGCTGTTTTGACTGCTTTCTCTTTCTTTTTTTCAAGAACTTGTGTTTCACTTTGTGCTTCTGCCTTTGGCTGTTCACTCTTTTTTGTGTCCAACGTAAATTTAATGGCATCCACTGCACTTTTGGTACGTAAATAATACATGCCTGTTTTGAGTCCACTCTTCCAAGCATAGAAATGCATAGACGTTAATTTGGCCATTGTAGCGCCTTCCATAAACAAGTTGAGTGACTGCGACTGATCAATAAAGTAGCCACGCTGACGAGACATATCGATAATGTCTTTCATACTCAATTCCCAAACTGTTTTGTACAAGTCTTTAATTTCCTGAGGGATTACGTCAACGTGCTGAATGGATCCATTGGCGCGCATGATTTCTTGTTTTAATCCCTCATTCCAAAGCCCAAGTTGCACAAGGTCTTCAAGAAGATGTTTATTGACTACAATAAACTCTCCTGAAAGCACACGACGGGTGTAAATATTAGATGTATAGGGTTCAAAACACTCGTTGTTCCCCAAAATTTGTGATGTACTAGCTGTTGGCATTGGCGCAACGAGTAAGGAGTTGCGAACACCGTTTTTGAGTACTTGCTTTCGCAATTTACCCCAGTCCCACATGCCACTAAGTTCTTCATCTTTTAGCCCCCACAAATTGTATTGAAACTCACCTTTGCTTATTGGAGATCCTTTGTATGTTTCATAAGGTCCTTCGGCTTTTGCTTCTTCCATCGAAGCTGTAACGGCTGCGAAATAAATGGTTTCAAAAATGTCTTGATTCAACTTTTTGGCTTCATCACTTGTAAAGGGTAAGCGCAATTTGATGAACGTATCGGCCAATCCTTGAACACCTAATCCGATGGGGCGGTGTCTAAAGTTTGAGTTTTGAGCTTCAATTACTGGGTAATAATTTCGATCAATCACCTTGTTGAGGTTGCGGGTTACGCGCTTAGTGATTCTAAACAGTTCTTTGTGGTCAAAAGCACCATCTTTGATGAACATTGGCAGTGCAATTGAAGCCAAGTTACAAACTGCTACTTCATCTGGAGAAGTGTACTCTATAATTTCTGTACAAAGGTTTGAAGAACGAATGGTCCCCAAATTTTGTTGATTCGATTTACGGTTTGCGGCATCTTTATACAGCATGTAAGGAGTCCCTGTTTCAATTTGAGATTCTGTGATTTTTTCCCACAATTCTCGAGCTTTGATGGTTTTTCTTCCTTTACCTTCTTTTTCGTACGTAGTGTATAATGTTTCAAATTCTTCGCTATGGGTATCTGGAAGTCCTGGGCACTCATTTGGGCACATAAGAGTCCACTCTCCATCTTCTTGCACACGCTTCATGAATAAATCTGGAATCCACATGGCATAGAATAAATCACGTGCACGCATTTCTTCTTTTCCGTGATTTTTCTTTAAATCAAGAAAATCAAAAATATCTGCATGCCATGGCTCGAGGTATACGGCAAAACTCCCTTTTCGTTTTCCACCACCTTGATCTACATAACGTGCGGTATCGTTGTAGACACGAAGCATTGGCACTATACCATTGCTTGTCCCATTGGTTCCAGCGATGTAACTTCCTGTTGCGCGAATGTTGTGCATTGCCAAACCAATTCCTCCTGCAGATTGTGAAATTTTAGCGGTTTGTTTAAGGGTGTCATAAATTCCATCTATACTATCGTCTTTCATGGTGAGCAGAAAACAGGAAGACATTTGTGGTTTTGGTGTTCCTGAATTAAACAATGTTGGTGTGGCGTGTGTAAAATATTTTTTAGACATCAAAGTGTAGGTCTCAATAGCCGCATCTAAATCGTCTAAATGAATCCCAATAGAAACACGCATCAACATGTGTTGCGGACGCTCGGCAATTTTGCCATTGAGTTTTAATAGGTATGAACGCTCAAGAGTTTTAAAGCCAAAATAATCATATCCAAAATCTCGGTTATAAATGATTGTCGAGTCTAATTTTTCTTTGTTCTTCATGATGACTTCGTAGACCTCATCTGAAAGAAGCGGCGCATCTTTTCCTGTGCGTGGGTTGACGTATGTATACAAGTCATGCATAACTTCGCTAAAAGTCTTTTTGGTGCTTTTATGCAAATTAGAAACAGAAATACGAGCTGCAAGGCGTGCATAATCTGGATGAGCAGTAGTCATGGTCGCTGCAATTTCTGCGGCCAAATTATCCAGTTCACTTGTGGTTACGCCGTCATAAAGACCATCAATAACACGCATGGCTACTTTTAACGGATCAACAAGTTCATTTAAACCATAGCACAACTTCCTGATGCGTGCTGTGATTTTATCAAACATTATTTCTTCTTTTCTTCCGTCTCTTTTTAGTACATACATATTTCTTTGTCGTTAGTTGCTTTTTTTTAGTCAAAAAAAGCGGTTAGTTGGTTAATCTACTGTTTTTGACTTTCGCAAAAACACAGTTGGTTGTGTAAACTTGATGGAAAATTAATCCCATCGTATACTATATTATTGGTGTTGCTTCGGTGTTCTAATGAACAGCAGATTAGAAATCTGTATCGAAGCTGTATTTGTTAGTGTCCTCTTCTTCTTTGTTGAGTACCCCTGCTTTTTGATATTCTGAAACACGCTTTTCGAAGAAATTTGTTTTTCCTTGTAGCGATATCATATCCATAAAATCAAATGGATTCGAGGTGTTGTATTCTTTCTCACAGTTCAACTCCAAAAGAAGGCGGTCTGCAACAAATTCTAAATACTGTGCCATAAGTTTTGAGTTCATACCGATCAAACTTGCTGGAAGTGATTCTGTAATAAACTCGCGTTCTATGTTTAATGCATCAACAATGATTTCTCTGATGCGCTCTTTTGGCACTTTATTGATAAGATGTTTGTTGTGTAGGTGCACGGCAAAATCTGCATGAACACCTTCATCTCTAGATATCAATTCATTAGAAAACGTAAGTCCTGGCATAAGACCACGTTTTTTTAACCAAAATATAGAACAAAACGCACCTGAAAAAAAGATACCTTCTACGGCTGCAAATGCAATTAATCGCTCTGCAAAACTTGGAGATTCTATCCATTTTAATGCCCAATCGGCTTTTTTCTTAATCGCTGGAAAATTCTCAATGGCATTGAAAAGTTTGTCTTTTTCTGTTTCGTCTTTTACATAAGTATCTATCAACAGCGAATATGTTTCGCTATGGATATTCTCCATCATGATTTGAAATCCGTAAAAGAATTTTGCTTCACTGTACTGAACTTCATTAACAAAATTTTCAGCCAAGTTTTCATTTACAATACCATCACTGGCTGCAAAGAATGCCAAAATATGCTTGATGAAATAACGCTCATCATCTGATAATTTTTCAGTCCAGTCGGTAAGGTCTTGATGTAAATCAATTTCTTCTGCTGTCCAAAAACTTGCTTCAGATTTTTTGTACCACTCCCAAATATCGTGATGCTGGATTGGGAAAATAACAAATCGGTCTTTATTTTCTTTTAGGATTGGCTCTACTTGTGGCATGGTTTGTCTTATTTTTTTGTTTTATAAATTGGTTTTATAGCACCTAACAAAGATTTAAAATTGTAGCTTTAAATAAAAGTCATTTTTATAAACATTGGCCTTAAGTTTTTAACAACAAGTAAGTTTTTTCTTACATAATTTAAAAACACTAGCAAGGATAAATCACTGATTATCAAGATTTTAAATTGACTTTCTCTCGTAAAGAAATTAAAGGTTAAAAAACAAAAAGAAATTGTTTTTTTATGATTTATTTTAAAGGCAGACTAAACAACCAAGTGCTTACTATCTATTATTTAACTCTTTCATCTGCAATTTTTTCGAGTGCAGTATACCATTCTTCGCCAAATTTACGAATCAATGCTTCTTTAACAAATTTATAAATTGGCAACTGCAATTCTTTGCCTAAGACACAAGCATCGTCGCATATTTGCCATTTGTGATAATTGACTGCCGAAAATTCACTGTATTCTTTTACACGTACAGGATATAAATGACATGAAACAGGTTTTTTCCAATCAATATCCCCTTGATTGTATGCCTCCTCAATGCCACAAAGGGCAGTTTGGTTTTTATCAAAAATAACATATGCACAATCTGCACCGTCAACTAGAGGGGTTTCCAATTCACCTTCCTCAGTGGTCACAAAAACGCCTTGTTGCTCTATGGCTTCTATCCCTTCTGGGCGGAGGTATGATTTTATTTTGGGATAAATCGATTCCAATTGTTTTGTTTCGGCTTTTTCTAGGGGTGCGCCTGCATCACCATCGACACAGCAAGCCCCTTTGCATGCCGAAAGATTACATGCAAAATCGCTGTCTAGTATATGCTCTGAAATGATGGTTTTTCCAAGTTGAAACATGATGCGAAGATAAAAATTTTAACCCTAAATATTCTTTAATTATTAACTGGTTTTTTGAATTGGTATTAGAAAAAAAATTAGAACTTTGTTGTATTAAATTTTTATGGTTATGAATTTTAATTTAAAAGAAATTTTTACGGCCTTCATGGTGCTTTTTGCAGTGATAGACATTGTTGGCAATATTCCAATCATCATCGATTTAAGGAAAAAAGCTGGTCATATACAAAGCGAAAAAGCGGCAATAATTGCGGGTGCGATTATGATTATTTTTCTATTCATTGGGAAAAGTATCCTGAAATTAGTAGGTATAGATGTGCATTCGTTTGCGGTTGCTGGCGCTTTTATTTTGTTCTTTATTGCTCTGGAAATGATTCTTGGTATTACGTTGTATAAACAAGATGAAGAATCGTCGCTTAATGCCACTGTATTTCCACTTGCGTTCCCCTTAATTGCAGGGCCTGGAAGCTTGACTACTTTGTTGTCTCTGCGTTCAGAATTTCATACAGAAAATATCATTTTGGCAGTAATCATCAATGCTATTTTGATTTTTATCGTACTAAAAACTTCATCTAAAATTGAGCGTCTTATTGGTCAAAATGGCATCAATATCACACGAAAAATATTTGGTGTAATTTTGCTTGCGATTGCCGTTAAATTGTTCACCTCCAATATAAAATTTTTACTCTAGACTATGAAAATTGCAACATACATCATTACAGGAATTGCATTGATTATTTTAATCTTTAATGTCACAAAAATAGATGTTGAAGCGCCTTTAGAAAATGATAGTTATACGGCAGTCATTACAAGTATTGCAGCTGGATGCGCCATTTTGATTGCTACACTTGTACGGGTGGTGAGAAAAATTGACCGTCTGGCCAATAAATGATTAATAAGAGCATGATCAGGGCTCTACGTGTGCCACTTCTATGCCTGCTTGTTCCAAGAACTTGACTCCTGATAAATCTTTATAAGCTTTACTGTAAACAACACGTACAATCCCTGCTTGATGTATCAATTTACTACAATTCTGACATGGAGACAATGTGATATAAAGCGTAGCACCCTTGCATGATTGTGTGGATGCAGCAACTTTTAAAATGGCATTCGCTTCTGCATGAAGTACATACCACTTGGTATACCCTTCTTCATCTTCACAAAAATTTTCAAATCCTGTTGGAGTACCGTTATAACCATCTGAAATAATCATACGGTCTTTAACAATTATGGCGCCCACTTGTTTGCGCTGACAATAGGAAAGTTTGGCCCACTCTTTGGCCATTCTTAAATAAGCTTTGTCGTATTTTAGCTGCTTGTTTTTCATTGTCTCGTGAATTTAAATCACAATTCGAAGATAGGTGTTTGAAGTCAAATTACTATGCTCCCTTATGCGAATAATGGACTTTTAATAATCAATGGCAGCATTAAACCTAAAATTATTGCTGAACTTACCATAACCCAATCTCTTGTTGAAAAACGGAAGATGTTTTGGAATACAAAATTTATAAAAAGAACACAAAATACGATGATAAGTTGTCCGATTTCTATACCTAAAGCAAATTCAAGTATAGATAAAAAAGTGCTTTCGTTTGCGCTGACCAAAGCTTGAAAAGCATTGGCAAAACCCAGCCCATGAATAAGCCCAAAAAACAATACTACTCCTAAAATAAAATAGGAATACTTAGCAGTTGATCTACCGGATGAAAAAACATTAAATAGCGCTGCAAAAAATATGGTCAAAGGAATAAGCCATTCAGTAACATTGACATTCAGATTCACAATATTATATACGCCAAGAAGTAAGCTCAATGTATGTCCCAAGGTGAATACTGAAACTAAAATCAGAAGGCGTTTCCAATCTTTAAAGACATAAGGGAGCGTAAGCAATATGACGAATAAAATATGGTCGTAGCTGCTGAAACTAACGATATGGTACAATCCGAGTTCTAAAAACTTCAAAAAACTATCAAGCATTATTTAGAGTGTTTATTTGCTCAAAAATAATAAAATAATTCAGCTCTTAAGCCCTGAATTTGAAATAGTTAAAGTGAATTTAGCACTTTTAAGCCGCAGTCTAGGAAAGATTCATACTCTTGATCATCAGGCGTATATCCTATTGGAGGGGTTAAAATTGTTTTCGCATCTGGGCTTAACAACACATAAAATGGTTGTGAATTAGATTGAAAAAATTCGGTTTGAAAATGAGCCCATTTATGCCCATAGTTCTCGAGCAAACGTCCCCCACCATCTTGCCGTTTGACCATCAATTTTTGATCTTCTGGGAGTTCTTTTTTATCATCAACATACAAAGAAATCAATACATAATCCTGTTCAAAATAGGGTTTAATGTTTGATTTTGGCCAAATGTGTTCTTCCATTTTTCGGCAGTTGACACAAGCATATCCCGTAAAATCCAAAAGAATAGGTTTGTTTACTTTTTTTGCATAAACCACCCCCTCTTTCAAATCTTTAAAACAATCAAAATTATTTGGACAATCATTTGGATAGAAAAAACTATACCCTACTGGCGGTGCCAATCCGCTCAACAGTGTCAGTGGTGTAAATGTTTTTGTGGTATCATTGATCCTGAACCCTGATGCTAAATACACAACAAATGCCAAAACAAGTATTCCTGAACTGATTCTGAAGAATGATAGTTTTTGTAGTGGTCCGTCATGCGGAAATTTAATTTTCCCTAAAATATAGAGTGCCAATCCCAAGAAAACTAGAATCCAAATGGCTAAGAAAATTTCAATTTTTAGGATTCCCCAATGTTCCACAAGATCAGCATTGGATAAAAATTTGAAAGCCAAAGCAAGTTCTAAAAATCCTAAAATAACTTTTGTGGTATTGAGCCATCCTCCAGATTTTGGGAGTGCTTTAAGCATATTTGGAAACATCGCAAAAAGTGCAAAAGGAAGACCTAACGCAACACCAAATCCGCCCATTCCAGCCGTCAATTGCCACGCTCCTCCATCTGAAGAAAGAGACCCCGCGAGGAGCGAACCAAGGATAGGCCCTGTACATGAAAATGAAACAATAGAAAGCGTTAGTGCCATAAAAAAGACCCCTAATATTCCGCCAACACCCTCGCCTTTACTAGTGATTGAAGTCCAACTGGCAGGTAGTGTCAATTCGTAATACCCAAAGAAAGAAAATGCAAAAAATATAAAAATGATAAAGAAAATTACATTGAGCCAAACATTAGTAGAAATTTCATTTAAAATGTCTGGATTAACAGAGTCGAGCAAATGAAAAGGAATACTCAATGTCAAATATACAAGCACAATAAAAACACCGTACAATATTGCTTTTGACAGCCCTGATCTTACAGATTCATCTCCTGCTTTTTTGGTAAAAAAACTAACCGTTAGCGGAATCATTGGAAAGACACAAGGGGTGAGCAGAGCCAATAATCCCCCTAAAAATCCAAGCCCAAAAATTCGCCATAGTGAATTTGGCTTTTTTACCGATTGAGCAATTGTGTCGACTTGAGCAGCACAAGAAATACTTGAAATTGTAATGGAATCTAGAGAAATTCCATAAAGGATTTCATTGGCGTTATTGGATATTGCTTTGGCTTGAATTGCAGAGCCCTCAGCAACTACAAACCCTTGATTTGTCGTATAATCAAATGCAAATGGATTATCTGGTTTGTAGGTGCATCGCGTATCATCACAAGTCATATAATCGATATTTCCGGAAAGAGTAAATGCCGAACCTGAAGTCCGCACGCGTTGTTTGAATTCTGCTCGATCGTAAAATTTGGACACGACCATATCAAAAACAGGGTCATGTTTTGTGACTTTATTGGTTTCGCTTTCTACAGTTGAACCCATAAGGGTATAATCAGAAGATTGCTCAAAAGTAAAAATCGTAGGGAGTGGACCTCCCTCTTCCACCTCTTGTGCATAAATTGCCCAGTTTTCATCTATGTTTGCTGTAAAAACAAGGTCAAACTCGTTTGGATTAACGGATTCAACGCTCAACTCCCACTTGACAGGGTTAATAATTTGAGCAAATGAATGTGTAAGTGCAAATAAAAAAACTAAGCCGAAAAAGTGTTTCATTTTTGTAGGTGTCTCGTTAAGTGGCAAAGTACCAAAAAAAGAATTGTACACAATGAGAATGATTAAAATATTTTAAAGTTTTCTCTGTTGAGAAATTACGCTTTAAATGATTTTTGCCAAAATTTCTGATCGGTCAGATCGATACGCAGATTTGGCTCCTTCTATGGCG
This sequence comes from Flavobacteriaceae bacterium, assembly GCA_029238515.1. Taxonomy (GTDB): domain Bacteria; phylum Bacteroidota; class Bacteroidia; order Flavobacteriales; family Flavobacteriaceae; genus UBA3537. The sequence continues at coordinate 13,562 of JAQWFW010000032.1, forward strand.
TCCTCTGGCGAAGTTTGCTTGAAATGTTCGATCAGTACTTTCCCTTTGGGGCCAAATTCTTTATCCAAATTTCTACTACTCCAATTGATCATCTCGTATATGATGGGATACATATCTATGCCACGATCTGTAAGGTAATAGATTTTTGTTTTTTGATCATAGGGCAGTTTCGTTACACTCAACAAATCTCTGTTAATGAGCAACTCCAATCGATTTGCTAAAATGTTTGTGGCTATTTTTTCGGGAGATTTTAAGAACTCTGTAAATGTTTTCTTTCCTAAAAATATATCTCTAATCACTAGTAACGACCACTTATCGCCTACGATATCAAGGGCATTTGCTAAAGGACAATTTGATCTGTTTATTTTCATAACATCCGATTAATTATACAATATTACAAAGAAAAAGGATTGAAAAAATCACTTTAACGATTAATTAATAATCCTAATAAACCCATTAATGCAAATATAGCTTTGCTTTATTTAAAACAAAAGCTTCCATTTTCTTAAGAAAGTACACTTTCTACAAAAAACAAAAGCTCTTATTTCGTCGGGATGACAGGATTTGAACCTGCGACCACACGACCCCCAGCCGTGTACGCTAACCGGACTGCGCCACATCCCGTTTTTTGGGCGGAACAAATCTATTTATTTTATCTTAATTTCTTCAATAAAAATTAAAAAATAGTACCTTTAAAAAAAATTAACCATGGAAAACAACAAACCCACCATTCAAATTACTGCCACAGGAAAAGTTGTAGTGACCAACGCAAAACAAGTCACCTTGTTGGACGCAGAAGGCCAAGCAATCCCCACAAGAAATCGGTTTTCGTTGTGCAACTGCGGAAAAACATTGGAAGCTCCATTTTGTGATGGCGCTCACAAAAACTAGCTTTCAATTGAGGTGAAATATTTTTTTCTCAACCAAAAGGACACCCGTACCAACAAAATAAGTGCAGGAACTTCTACTAGTGGCCCAATGACTCCTGCAAATGCTTGCCCAGAATTGAGCCCAAAAACGCCTATGGCTACTGCAATAGCCAATTCGAAATTGTTCCCCGCTGCCGTAAAAGCAACTGAAGCGGTTTTGTCGTACTCGGCTCCCATAGCTTTGGTAAAGAAAAAACCAATTACAAACATTAGCGTAAAATAAATGAGTAGAGGTACAGCAATAATCAGTACATCCATAGGTATTTCTACAATGAGTTCGCCTTTTAGCGAAAACATAACAACAATTGTAAATAGTAGAGCAATGAGTGTTAATGGGGAAATTTTTGGAATAAATGTTTGGTTGTACCATACTTCGCCTTTAAGTTTCACTAAAATCAATCGGCTGAGCATCCCTAACAAAAAGGGAATTCCTAAATAAATCAAAACACTTTCGGCAATTACGACAATAGAGATGTCGACAATAGCACCTTCGAAACCAAAATATGGCGGTAAAACTGTAATGAAAATCCATGCATAAAAACTATACGCAAACACCTGAAATACGCTGTTGAGCGCTACTAATGCCGCGCCATATTCGGTGCTGCCCTCTGCAAGATCATTCCATACCAAAACCATTGCAATACAACGCGCCAATCCGATTAGAATCAAACCTACCATATATTCTGGATAATCTTTTAGAAAAATAATCGCCAAAAGAAACATGAGCGCAGGGCCAATAATCCAATTGAGAATCAATGAAATTGACAATATTTTTGTGTTTTTAAAAACCTTTGGCAATAGGGCGTAATTCACTTTTGCCAAAGGGGGATACATCATCACAATCAGACCAATAGCAATGGGAATGTTGGTAGTTCCACTGCTCATGCTATTGATAAATTCTGGAATATTGGGCAAGAAATACCCCAAACTTACACCAATGGCCATAGCTACAAAAATCCACAAGGTCAAGTTTTTATCGAGGAAGCTTAATTTTTTTGGTGCCATAATTTATAGTTTAATTTTTGAAAAAACATACTTCAGTTCTGTGGCGATCTGAAGACTGCGTTCGTTGTATTTCTCTGCTTGTTGCGGGGTATTATCAAATGCTTTGGGATCCTCAAACGTCATAGGGATGCGCAGCTCAGCATTGGGAATATAGGGGCACTCTTTGTCCGCTGATGAGCAAGTCAAAACAGCAGCAAAATTTGAATTTGGATTAAAATTACTGTCAAATTTTTTTGAATATCCTAAAATGGGATGCTCATTTTCTGAATATTTGATGGCATTTATTGGATTATCTCCTTGTGCAATGATTTCAATTTCAAAACCAGTATTTGCTAAGGTTTTAGCCACTACAGGAAATAGTGCTGTAGCTTCCGTTCCTCCAGAATAACAAAATACATTTTTGATATCAAAATAATGAGCCATCGTTTGCGCCCACACTTGAGACAAATGGCTTCTTCTAGAATTGTGCGTACAAATAAAATTGAGACGAATAGTTTTGCCATCATCAACCTTCGATTGTATGAGATGAATTAGCGGTTTTAATATGCCTTGTCGTTCCAAAGAAATTAAATTGATATCTAGCTTTTCAACTTGATTTTCTATTGTTTTAAATAGCATTTGATTAAATTTATTTTAAATGAAGTTTAGCAACAGCTTTGGGTGTTTAAGTCTTGATTTATAAAGTTAGAAATAATGTGCTTCATTTTTGCCCAATTTTCGTTGTCTATACAATAACAAACACTTGTTCCTTCAACATTTCCTTTAATTAGACCTAAGGATTTTAGCACTTTCAGATGCTGAGAAATTGTTGCTTGAGCAAGTCCAATTTCAACAACTAAATCTCCACAAACGCATGTATTTATCTTAAACAAATGTTGTAAAATAGCAACACGAGCAGGATGTCCTAATGCTTTTGCAAAACGGGCAATTTCGTTGTGTTGAGTTGAGAATATTTCAGTTTTCGCAGTGCCCATAATTCATTAATTATTCCATTGCAATATTACGATTAATTGAATGTGTTAGAAAACAAATAGCTTAAATTCTTAAAAAAAGTTGTAGATTTATACTAATGAGTAAGAAATCACATCTAATTGTATTTTTTTTAGCACTAACCATTGCTGTTATTTTAGGAGGTTTAGATTATGAAACACGCAGCATATCGGATCTTTTTTTTAAAACAAGAAATATTGTTGCTTTGGGTGTTTATACACTTCTATTTATGACTGTAAGCTACACAGGGATTTGGATGTATGTTCAAGCGAAACTGTTTTTAAATAAAAAACCCACCAAATAGGTGGGCTTTTCATATAAAGACAAGATGTCCTTTATTTTATTTAAATCAAAGCGCCCAAATTTTGGAGACCTCTCCTTTTTCATTAAGTAAAAAAACTTCAACACCATCAAAAGTTTCGCCAGCTTTTGTTGTCAACTTAAGAAAACAGATAACATAATTGCCAAGCTCAACGATGTCTACAAGCTCTTGTTTGAGTTCAGTTTCAGAAACAAATCCAAAAATTATATCTTCGATTTCTTGTGCTCCTGTTGCTTCTAAATTTAAGTTTGGCGCTACCATATGATAATCTTCAGCACAAGGTACTTTGGACCACATTTCATAACCTTTTTGCCATTCAAAATTTAGTTTGTATTGTTCAATAGCTTTTGCTGTCGCAGACAGTGTTTTTGTTTCTTCTTTTTCTGCTTTACAGCAGCTTTTTTCTTGACAAGAAATTAAAGAGAAAACTGTAAATATTAATAATAATTTTTTAATAGATCTCATATCATTATTCTTTTAAAGGCGAAACAGAAAAATTCACTTTACGATTTACTAAATCCCATGAACCTGTAACTAAATTAATAATACCACCAACTTTTTCGTTATCTAAAGCAATGGTTTTGTACTTGTTATCTGCTTTTTTCCAAAGCCCATTAGTTGTACCTCTAAATAATTTGTCCTGAACTTGAGTGAAAAAATACCCAAAGTATTCCCCTTGAGTTTCATCACTAGAAAAATTAGAAAATGTAATTGAGCCGTAAGCCATACCATAAGGCCCTGCCTGTCCAGAAATGGCCATTACCCAGTCTACTCCATCGGTTGAAGAGGCGCTGTCAATATCAAATACCACGTCAAAAGACTTTGATGTATCCCATTCTAAATCTTGAGAATACGAGAATAAAAAAAATAAGCTAAACGCTAGTGTAAGTAGTTTTTTCATTTTATAAAAGTTAAATAGTTTGAGAGTAAATTTTAAATGTTTTTATTGCAATTTGGAATATATTTTACTCGAAGCAATTATTTTAATGAAAAAGGAAAAGTACTGGAAACTCACATGACTGAAATGGATAGTTATTTATTAATCTCTTGTATCTCACACAAAATTCTATCACCTATCTCATTCTAGTGTCTTTTTTGAACTGTTCTTTAAGCTGTTTAAAATGAAAGGCGTAAAGTGGTTTTAGGTGCTTATAAATAGCTATTAAATAGTTGTTTAATTAAAGTGCCATATAAATGCCAAAAAGTAGTCTTTCTTACCCCAAAGTATGTAAACATAAAGACGGTCGATACTATGTAGATTTCAATCTCAATTCTAAACGTTATCGGTTGTTTAATGGTAAGCGTATTAATTCGTCTCTCGCTCCTAATTCCTATCCTACTAAACTAAGACGTAGTAAAGCTATTCTGTTAGCTGATGAGGTCTATCGTTATTTAGTCTCTAATAATTACTCATTTAATAAACCCTTAACGACTCTTGAGCTGTTTGATAGTCTTATAGAAGCTAAACTAAAAGAGCCTCTGTCTGTATCCTATAAAAAGACGCTTAATGTACTGTCTTGTTGTTTAAGAGAAGAGTTAATTAGTAGGGGTTCTATTTCTATTCGTTTCTTACACAATATCCCTTTAAAGTATGCTAATAACACCTCTTACAATACAGCTAGAAGACACTTAAACGTACTGGTTAATTGCTTGGCTGATAATGGTTTTACTATAGAGCGGATGACTTTAAAGACTCGTAAACAGACTGAAACACTGCATAAGCCTATTAGTGATGTTAAAGGACTATTAGATGAGGTGTATAAGTTTAATAAGAACTTGCATCTATGCTGTCTGTTAACATACTGCTGTTTACTAAGACCTCATCAAGAGATTAGACGTTTAAAGTGGGGTGATTTTAATACGGATCTATCACTTATTAGACTCTCTGGAGATAAAGTAAAATCTAAGCGTAATAGACTTGTGCCAGTACCTCAAATAGTACGCTCATATCTTAGTAAATCAGATGACAACTACAATATTTTTACTGGTGCTGAAAAACCTTACAATAGCGACTACTTTAAGACCCTTTTTAGACGATTTAAACGCAGCAATAAATCAGTTAATGAAAGTATAACACTCTACTCTTTTAGACACTCTGGGGCTATAGAAATCTTTAAGAGAACAGGCTCAATTACCAAGCTACAGAAAGCTATGGGACATTCATCTATAAACGTATCTCTAACCTATTTAAGAGGTTTAGAAATAGCTGAATTAAAAGAAGAAGATATGCCTATGGTTTAGTAAACTAAATTAATCTTCAATACTAATTTTATAAGTCCAAAGAACATTTTGATAAATGTAATTAATTGTGTTATTATCAGGATAATTTATATATATATCAGACTCAGATAAAGCCTGACCTGTACCATAATCATATAGCATTTCATAATATCCATCTTGTACAGAATAAGTTCCGTACATTGGTTCTTGCGGACATTCTGGGTCAGGATTATTTGAATAGTCTGCATAAAAATAATCTGTAAATGTTCCGTCTTCACGGAATTCCATATAGAGCCCAGGACAATAAATTTCATTATTATAATATATAATATCTCCTGATTCATATTCCGCAGAATAATAATTCCAATTATTTACTATTTGACTTTCCTCTTCGCTGGCTAGTCTACCTTGTAAATTTCCGTTTCTATTATTTACTGTGTATGAACCTAAACTTGATTCATTATTTAAATTACCATTAATATTACCTACAACGTTTCCTGAAGTTATGGAAGCTATTAATTCTCCATCTTCATTTACAGAACCTGAAAATGAATAAATCTCATTATAATCTTTGGAAGTAAAACTACCTAGTAATGTTCCTGAATCTTTTACAGTTAAAGTCCAAGTTCCGTTATCTTCACCAGTAATATCACCCGACCACAAACCCTTAAACTCTGATTCAACAGATTGGAAGCTTTGGTCTAAGGGTTCATCATCACTACTACAAGCGAAGATTAATAAAGCCGAAAGTAAGAGTAGTTTTTTCATATATAATTTAGTTTACTTGAAATCTAAAAATTTATTATATATATATCCTGTTTTTTTTCCTTGTATTATTTTAGCCCACTCCACTTTTTTTGTAATTTCTAAATCATTAATTGATATAGGTACTGTTATTTTTTTGCCTTGTCCTATTGAGATATTAACCATCAATTCATAATCGCCATTTGTGTCAATTATCTCAACTGATTTATGTTTGTTGAAAGTGTACTCATAATCATCTTTTTGTAATGTTATTTTTTTATTTAGTGTTCCATTTTTAGCCTCAGTTAAATCAACTGTTATTGATTCAACAAACGCTACCTCCTCATTAAGCCTTAGTTTTCCAATAATATTGTCAGAAATTTCGGGAGTTGATCTAAAATTTAGGTTGTCAACATTTATGAATGCTCTCTTAGATATTTGCGACTGTGGATTTCCAATATCATTAATACCTTCATCTGTATTACTGAATTTACCTTTTTCAATATTTTGCGCTACAATCTTTTCAGCAGAATTAAGTCTAAAAAAATCTTGAACAATATCTTTTTGTTTTCCCTCTAATTTATATGTTCCGTAGTAGCTGTTTTTATCATTTCCAAACCAGTATCGTATGTAATTTCCAAAATCTGTTCCTTTTCCGTTTTCGTCTGTCAATGTAATTTGTAGTTTTGAACCCTTACCAAAGTTTTTATCAAAGCTAATCCTACCACCATTAGCACTACTACTGAAACCAGTTGCCTTCCACTCTAAAACATTAAAATTTTCCTCATATTTATTTGTTGCGTTGAAAACGTAAGGGTCAGACAATTCGTAAACTTCGTCGGCAGTTGTTTTTTTGTAACTGTAACCATTTAGCCCTCCATATCTTACCATAAACCTATAGCCCTCTTCATACTTATAAAATTTCATACTACTTTTTTTATTCATTAAATATCCCGTAGTATTCCATCCACCGTCCACAACAATGTTGTCAATAGTATTGTAAAAATCATCTTTTAATTTAAGGAACTTTTTAACCTGACTAATGTAATATTTTGCTTGAAGTATTTTATTGTTATTATCTTTAATTTCACTGAATTTCAAATTAATTAATGAGTCTCTAACATTATATTTAACAAGGCTATCGTTAAGAGTTAGAATTTTAGTTGAAATGCTGTCAGCTATTGACATATTTCTTTCAATAGTGTTGATTTTTTGTAGAATATTTGCATAAGATGGTTTAAACATCCAATAATCATTTAATGACTCCGCATATTCTCTTGGTGTTGAGTCATTAGCTATTACATCAAATTCTTTTATACTTACATCTTTTAGATAATATTTAAAAGTGGTGAAGTGTGAGTTATATATTTTATATTCTTTGTTGATTTCTTTTTTGAAAGAACTAATGGCTTTTTCTTCCTTTGTTTGACAGGAAATAATAAATAAAAAAGCTAACGTTAATAAAAAAATCCTTTTCATAATATTTAATTTTCACTAAAATTAAAAAAAATATTCTAAAGTATTAGTCCAAGTTTAGTACTTTAAAGATTTAGATAGTTTTGGAATTTCTTGAATTTTATTTTGCAGAATTGTAATTATCAACCCAAGTTTGTAAATTTTCTTTAACTAAACTGTGTGTCTCCCAAATTTTCTTTTCACGACTTTTAAATAAACCTTTAGGTTTTGGAGGAAGTTCAAACCCCCAGAAATCTATAACCAAGTTTCTTCTAAAATTAAGGGTGATATTGATATTTTAAATGAGGAGCTGTCCAATATCACGTTTAGTCTATCGAACTACGAAAACTACATTGACGAATCACTTGAATTAGTCAATGATTTCAGAGGAATTTGGGAAAAAGGAGATATAAAACTAACAAAAATATTTCAAAGTATTAGTCCAAGTTTGATACATCTTAGCGCAGTAGCTTTGGAACAAAGCGTGTTGAGAAAACAACTAAAAGCAAATGTCTGTCAAATGTCTGTCAGTTTTTAGTACATTTGAAGAGTTCTTTGAGATGTTTAAAATGAAAGTAGTGGAGTGCTTTTAGGTGCTTTTCGAAACGTGGTTAGAGTGAGTGTAAGAAAAAACCCACCTGTTTGGTGGGCTTTGGTTAAACTTATGCAGTGTAGCGGTAACACTAGTGGAGAAGATCGGATTCGAACCGACGACCTCTTGACTGCCAGTCAAGCGCTCTAGCCAACTGAGCTACATCCCCTTTTTATAATCCTCCATAAGTCTTAAAAGGCACTTACGAAAATACAGTTGCAAATTTATAATATTATTAGCATTTATTTGGCACGCTTAAGGCACTAATTTAATTGATATTGCCTTATCGTTGTTTCTCATGCTTTCTATATATAATCTAAAATTGAAATTGAATTTAATATATTTGAATTAAAAACAATTAACCAAATGAAAAAACTACTCATACTTTTTTCCATTTTTGTTTTTACTTGCAGCAACGACACAGAGAGTCTGCTTGCTCCATCTAATGCAGTAGAATATGGGATTAAAGAATACGGTATACTATTTCAAGGACTAGACAGAGATTACATTGTATATGTTCCAGAAAGTTATCAGCCCGAAACCCCATCGCCACTGTTGTTTGTATATCATGGATTTGGTGGCAACAACGAAAGCATAATGAATTATACCGGATTTAATGAAATTGCAGATCAAGAAAACTTTATTATAGTTTACCCTCAAGGAAGCAACTTTTTGGGAACACCACATTGGAATGTAGGTGGGTGGACTGTTGGAAGCACTACAGATGATGTCGCATTCACCAATTTTCTGATCAATACCGTCTCAGAAAATTACAGCATCAATAGCGATAGAATATACGCCACAGGAATGTCTAATGGTGGATTTATGAGCTTTTTGTTGGCTTGCCAAATGAGTGATCAATTTGCTGCGGTGGCTTCCGTTACGGGTTCTATGACCCCCGAAACCTTAAACGAATGTAGTCCTGTGCGTGCAGTTCCTATTTTACAAATTCACGGTACTAATGACGTGGTTGTCCTTTACAATGGGATCCAACCATGGAACACCCCCATAGATAATGTGCTCAATTATTGGGCTGATCACAATAATTGTAATACAAGTCCGCAAATCATCAGTTTGGATGACGTAGACACAAATAATGACATTACAGTAGACCAAATCACATATAGCGATGGAACCAACGGAACTGTCGTAAAGCACTACAAAGTGTATGGAGGAGAACATTTTTGGTTTGCCAATGCAGACATCAAATCCAGCGAGTTGGTTTGGAATTTTTTCTCTACTTACGATCTAAATGGTGTGATTGATTAATACTAACACAATGAAATGAAAGTTGATTTGAATTTTACGTATTTTTGAATTCAATTTTAGCGCCTTGAACAAATCCATTAGCAACAAACAAATCAACAGACTGGCCATCCCAGCCATAATTGCTGGAATTTCTGAACCCATACTATCGTTAACCGATGCCGCCATTGTTGGACATATCCCCACCAACGCCACCGAATCACTAGCAGCAGTGGGTATTGTGTCTTCCTTTTTGTCGATGCTTATTTGGGTTTTAGGTCAATCGCGTTCAGCCATTTCGGCTATTATTTCTCAATACTTAGGTGCCAACAAACTCCATGAAGTAAAACGACTTCCAGCACAAGCCATAGCAATCATCATTACGCTAAGCTTACTTGTATGTGCCACTACACTCCCTTTTTCCGAAAGTATTTTTAAGTTCTATAACGCCAAAGATCTTTTACTCGATTACAGTGTGGAATACTACAATATCCGCATCATTGGATTCCCATTTACGCTGTACACCTTTGCTGTTTTTGGAATCTTTAGAGGGCTTCAAAATACATATTACCCTATGATCATTGCCATTGTTGGTGCAGTTATTAATATTGTATTAGATTTCATTTTAGTTTATGGAGTTTCTGGAATAATTCCTGCACTTAACCTCAAGGGTGCGGCTATTGCTAGCGCATTTTCACAACTATTAATGGCTGGAATGGCTTCTATTTTATTATTGAAAAAAAACCCTATCTCACTAAAACTTGTTTTGCCCTTCAACAAAGAATTGCCAAATTTTTTACAAATGATTGGCAACCTCATCATTCGAACTCTGGCCTTAAATCTGGCCTTATATTTTGCCACAAGCTTTGCAACAGATTATGGCGCCGAGTATATTGCCGCATACACCATAGCGATAAATTTATGGTTTTTTACGGCTTTTGCCGTAGATGGTTATGCAAGTGCCGGAAACATTATGTCGGGCAAGCTTTTCGGCGGAAATCAAATCAAACTTTTGGTAGCACTTAGCAATCGCCTTCTAAAAAGAGCTTTAATAGTGGGGGTCATGATGGCTGCATTAGGCGCACTTTTTTATGAGCAACTAGGGTCTTTGTTTACTACAGAAAAAGCAGTACTTACCGAATTCTACAAAGTGTTTTGGATTGTACTCCTGATGCAACCTTTCTGTGCTTTGGCCTTTGTGTTCGATGGTATTTTTAAGGGTTTAGGGGAAATGAAAACACTGAGAAATGTATTGGTACTTTCAACAGTTTTGGTTTTTATACCAGCGCTTTTTATTGGTGATTATTACGAGCTAAAACTGCATGGTATCCTTCTTGCATTTACATTTTGGATGATTGCACGTGGTATACCACTTATTGTAAAATTTAGAAAACAATTTTTACCCCAAATTCAAAACCACTAACTTTGCATGAAATTAACGAATAAACGCAACATCCATCAATGGGGAATATTAGAATCACAAAACAATTTTCATTTGAAACAGGTCATGCATTATATGGGTATGATGGGAAATGCAAAAACGTCCATGGTCATAGCTACCGATTGGACGTCACTGTAATTGGCCGCCCTATTGCTGACGTATCAAATGTGAAGTTTGGAATGGTCATTGACTTTTCAGATTTAAAAAAAATTGCTAAAGAAGAAATTGTAGATATTTTTGACCATGCCACTGTGTTCAACAAAAACACCCCTCATGTAGAATTGGCCAAGGAATTGGAGTCAAGAGGGCACAACGTTTTGTTGGTTGACTATCAACCTACAAGTGAAATGATGGTATTGGATTTTGCAGAGAAAATCAAAAAAAGACTACCTGAAAACATTAAATTACATGCCCTAAAACTTCAAGAAACAGCTACAAGTTTTGCAGAATGGTTTGCAAGTGATAACGAATAGTGTATATGAATACCATTAATATTGCTAAAGACAAAAAAGTCTATTTTACGTCTGATCATCATTTTGGAGCACCCACTAGGGCTGCTTCAAAACCGAGGGAAGAAAAATTTGTTTCCTGGTTAGATAGTATTAAAAAAGATGCTGAGGTACTTTTCGTTTTAGGAGACTTGTTTGATTTTTGGTTTGAGTACAAGCATGTGATTCCAAAAGGATTTACAAGGGTTTTGGGGAAATTGGCAGAACTGAGTGATTCTGGGATAGATATCCACTTTTTTGTTGGCAATCACGACTTGTGGATGAATGGATATTTTGAAGAAGAGTTTAATATTAAAGTGTACCACAGCCCTCATCAATTTAAACTCAACGATAAGACTTTTTTTATTGGTCATGGAGATGGGCTTGGGCCGCATGACAAAGGATATAAACGGGTTAAAAAAGTGTTTAAAAATTCATTTTTTAAATGGATTTATCGTTGGCTCCACCCAGATATTGGGGTGCGCTTTGCACAATATCTTTCTGTAAAAAATAAGCTTATTTCTGGCGATGAAGATATACGTTATACTAATGACAATGATGAGTGGTTGGTACAATACGCCCAACGAAAATTAATAGACAACCATTTCGATTATTTTGTTTTTGGACACCGCCACTTACCTTTAGAAATTCAATTAAACCCTAATTCCAAATACCTGAATCTTGGAGATTGGATTACACACTTTACCTACGGAGTTTTTCATGATGGAAAACTCGAACTGGAAAAATTTAAGGATGAATAATCTTAAGACGAAACTACTTTTTTATTAATCAAAACTTGTACAATGGATCTATTTGGAATACCCTTTTTTGATGACGACTTATATAAAATGCTTCTTCGGTTTCTTATCGATATAGTTTTTTTGACTGCAATAATTCGACTGTCTTATTACCATTTTTCAAAAAAAACAGAATTTTTATTTACCTTTTACTTGGTTGGAATCGTAGTGTTTTTCTTGTGTTTTACGCTAAAAAAATATGAACTAGACTTAGGTCTAGCATTGGGTCTGTTTGCTATTTTTGGAATCCTCCGTTACCGTACTGAACCTTTGAAAGTCAGAGAGATGACTTATTTATTTGTGGTAATAGGTGTTTCAGTAATAAATGCGCTTTCCAATAAAAAGATGAGTTATATGGAAATTCTAACAGCCAATAGTTTCATTTTTACAGCAACATACTATTTAGACCGATATTGGAGTCTACAAAGAGTAACGCCAAAGGAAAGAATAAGCCCAAAAGATTTTGGTACAAAAGATATTGTATATAATTCTCTTGAAAACATAAAACCTGAACAGTTTAGCTTACTTAAAAAGGAGCTTGAAGATTCTCTTGGTGTTGAAATTTTAAAACTTGACATCAATGAAGTTGACTTTGAAAAGCAAACCGCCAAAATAAAAATCCGCTACAAAAAATAATATGAAAAAAATAATCTCAACATATTTCTTACACGCTTTAATATGCACATTAACGTTTGGTTTAAGCTCAATTTATGCGCAAAACGACCCTGATCTTGAGGGATGGAGCGCTGTAGAAATCGATTTAAAAGCTACTGAGAAATTGTCGTTTTCGATTGCTGAACATTTACGACTTAGGAATGATATATCGACCGTTAAAAATTATTTCACACAACTTAAGGTAAATTATGAAGTTCTAAAAAATTTAGAGCTTGGTGGTGGAGTTCGCTACATTACCAAAAATGATGATGTTGGCAAAAAACAAGGTCTTGATCCATACTTCCGATATCAATTTGATGCAAGTTATAAGACTAATGTTGAAAAAATTGGACTATTATTTCGACTTAGATACCAAAATAAAAATCAGCTTGGGCTTTCAGAAGAAGAAGGAGACATAGCACAAGAGTTTATCAGGTCTCGCCTTGGAATTGGCTATAGAATTATGCCATTAAAACTAAACTTAAAACTTTTTGCCGAACTCTTCAATCAACCAAGTAATTCAAAAATTGAGGACAGAGAAACACGGTATAGATACACTTTGAAACTGAGTCGAAAATTCAAAAAAATAGGAACATTCACCGTATTTTATGGAATACAGGAAAATGAAGTCGCACAAAGCAAAACAAAAAAATCTTTTTTAGGATTTAAATACGCCTATAGAATTGACTTTACTCAATAGCTCATTGTTCTGGATTTTCATGCGCTTCTAAGTCTTCTTCAAGATCTAAATTTCTAAAGCTTGGAGAAACAATTCCTGTTGTAATGACAGTGATTAAAGTCATTGTCCCGCCAAATACAACGGCAGTAACCGTACCCATCAGCTTTGCGGTAAGGCCACTCTCAAAAGCACCTAACTCATTGGACGACCCCACAAACATGGAGTTTACAGAGGATACACGCCCACGCATGTGATCGGGTGTTTTGAGCTGCAAAATGGTTTGTCGAATGACCATTGAAACACCATCCGTAACGCCACTAAAGAAAAGTGCAACAACCGAGATCCAAAATACTGAGGATAACCCAAAAACAATGATGGAAATCCCGAATCCAAATACAGCGATAAGAAGTTTTAAACCTGCTTTTCTACTGATAGGAATATAGGCCGTTGTGAGCATAGTGAGAAAAGCCCCCACAGCAGGTGCCGCACGTAAAATTCCAAAACCCTCCGAACCTACCTTTAAAATATCTTGAGCAAAAATGGGTAAAAGCGCAACAGCTCCACCAAAAAGAACCGCAATCATATCCAAACTTAAAGCTCCTAAAATGGCTTTGGTTTTGAATACAAAACGCACCCCTTCTTTCAGGCTTTGAAGTACGGGTTCGCCTATTTTTGGATTCAATACCGGTTTTTTAGAAATTAATAACGCAAGTAAAAAAGAAAAAACAACCAACACAAAGACAATACAAAGCGACCAATGTACCCCAATCCAATTGATGGTAAACCCTGCCACCGCCGGCCCCATAATAGAAGCCATTTGCCAGGTAGAACTACTCCAAGTCGCCGCATTTGGATAAGCTTTTTTGGGCACAATTAGAGCAATCAATGAAAAAATCGTTGGGCCAAAAAATGCTCGTAACAATCCTCCAAAAAATACAAAAGCATAAATCGAATACAAAATAGATTTTTGTGTCCAAGAAGCAGCGACCGATGCGTCTGAAAGAAAAAATAGTCCTAAACTAATCAAAGAAAAAAGGCCAATACACCACAAAAATAAATTACGCTTTTCGCGTTGGTCGACAATATGTCCAGCAAACAATGCCATACTTAGGGCAGGAATAATTTCCATAAGCCCAATAATACCAAGTGACAATGGGTCTTTAGTGAGTGAATATACTTGCCATTCGATGACTATAAATTGCATCGACCAAGCAAAAACCAACATAAAACGCAACAAAAGAAAAATATTAAATTCCTTAAATCTAAGGGCTACATAAGGGTCTTTTTTTGGCATCTTTATTGCTTTATGTCTTTAAGTTTTAGCTGTAAACTTACACGACCATTCCATTCATTTTCGTCAATAGCATAAGCAATTTTAAAAGGTGTTTTAGTGTTGGTGAATTCCAGCTTATCGCCCAAGCCAAAACCTATGCCATTGATAGGTTCGGAGTTTTTTTGCATAACACTTATTTTGAGGTGTTTATCGTCTTGACCAACACATTTGCCATAACCAGTCTCGAGAACATCATTCGTCATAAAAACAGGAGACATATTTTGTGGTCCAAACGGTGCAAATTGCTTCAAAATTCTATAAAATTTTGGTGTAATCTGACTCAAATGTAGCTCAGCATCTATAAGTAGTTCAGGGGTTTTGAGGTGTGTTGGTAAAGTTTTTTTTACCTCATTTTCGAAGGCCGCCTTGAATGCCGTATAATTTTGTTCTTTAATACTAAGTCCTGCAGCATACTTATGCCCCCCAAATTGCTCAATATATTGACTGCAATTCTGAAGTGCTTCATACACGTCAAACCCTCGAACAGATCGCGCAGAAGCGGTTAAAAAATCACCACTTTTGGTAAACACTAAAGTTGGTCGATAGTGTGTTTCAATCAACCTTGAAGCTACAATCCCTATTACACCTTTGTTCCAAGATTCATTATAAACGACCGTAGTAGCACCATCAACCTCGTTTAATTTTTCAATCTGCAAAAGCGCCTCTTTTGTGATTTCTTGATCTAAAGTTCTTCGTGTTGTATTAAATGTCTCGATGTCCTGTGCTGCCCGTTCAGCTAGTGCCAAATCTTTTTCTTTAAGCAATGCAACAGCATAATTCCCATGCTTCATGCGTCCTGCTGCATTGATGCGCGGAGCAATAACAAAAACCACGTCTGAAATGGTTAGAATATCTTTTTTAATATTTTGTATTAGGGCCTGAAACCCGGGACGAGGATTTGTGTTCATGACTTGAACACCATGGAAAGCTAAGATTCTGTTTTCGCCAACGATAGGAACAATATCAGCCCCAATTGCAGTCGCAACCAAATCCAAATAAGGTGTAAAATCTTCAATTGTTTCACTGTAATTTTGACCCAATGCCTGAATCAGTTTAAACCCTACACCACAGCCACATAATTCTTTAAATGGATAAGTACAATCGGACCTTTTTGGATCTAGTACAGCAACGGCTTGTGGTAATTTATTGCCAGGACGATGGTGATCACAAATGATAAAATCAACTCCTTTGTCTTTAGCATATTGTACTTTTTCAATGGCTTTCACGCCACAATCCAAAGCAATGATAAGCCCAAAGTCATTGTCGATAGCATAGTCAACTCCCTTGTACGAAACTCCATACCCTTCCTCGAAACGATCAGGAATATAGGTCGCTATAAAATCACTTTTTGTTTCAAGGTATGTCGCCATTAATGCCACTGAAGTAGTACCATCTACATCATAGTCTCCGTAAATTAAAATACGTTCATTGTTGGTTAAAGCGTGATTTATACGTTGTACCGCCTTGTCCATGTCTTTCATTAAGAAAGGGTCGTGTAACTCTTGTAATTGAGGTCTAAAAAAAGTTTTGGCCTGGTCAAAAGTTTGAATCCCTCGTTGAACCAAAAGTTGAGCAATCACGAAATCTACTACTAGAGCATTGGCTAAATGCTGAACTTTGTTTTCATCAGGAGATGGTTTTAACGTCCAGCGCATGGTTTAATTATTTTGAATATGAATTTTAGTAGTTATTGTGGCAAACTTTCGAAACATTTCCATCACACCACAATATTTTTCTACTGATAACTGTACTGCTCGCTTGCATTTCTTTTCATCAACATGAGCTCCTGAAAAATAATAATCGACATGAACAGAGTGGTAATATTTTGGGTGTTCATCTGTAAGCTGACCTTCCACATCAATTCGTAAATTGTAATCTGTAATCTTCATTTTTTTTAGGATATCTACAATATCAATTCCGGAACACCCTGCCAATGAAGACAACATCATCGCTTTGGGAGAAAGCCCAGTTTGCTTAGAAATTCCTTCAACAACTGTGTCCATGAGCACATGGTTTCCGCTTGGATTATCGGAATCAAAGAGCATTCCCCCTTTCCAATGGGTCGTAGTTTTGTGGGCCATAATAAAATTATTTTTTGTTACTTGTTACATCAAAAATACTACTAAAAATTTAAAATATGCCGTTAGTTACACCATTAAAGCCAGACCACGACTTAGAAACTAAATCATTAGCAAAATTTTTTAATGAAACTTTGGGTTTTTGTCCAAATTCGGTACTTACCATGCAGCATCGCCCCGCAATTAGTAAGGCATTTATTAATCTAAATAAAGCTGTGATGGCCAATGAAGGCCGTGTGACGTCGGCGCTAAAACGCATGATTGCTTGGGTAAGCAGCAATGCTACTGGGTGTCGGTATTGTCAAGCTCATGCCATTCGGGCTGCAGAGCGCTATGGCGCAAATGACGAACAATTGGAAAATATTTGGGAGTACAAAACCCACTCCGCTTTTAGCGAAGCCGAACGAGTAGCACTGGATTTTAGTTTGGCTGCTTCTGTAGTGCCAAATGCAGTGAACGATGCCTTAAAAAAGCGTTTGTATACATATTGGAGTGAGGGCGAAATTGTAGAAATGTTAGGCGTAATTTCTTTGTTTGGCTACCTTAATCGCTGGAACGATTCCATGGGTACAAGCATAGAAGATGGTGCTGTAGAAAGTGGAGCGAAATATCTAAAAAAACATGGTTGGAATAAAGGTAAACACTGCTGATCTAGACTCCAGAATTGCCTGAAATAACAATCACAATTTCTCCCTTTGCGGGAGTTTCTGTGTAATGGTCTAAAAGTGTTTTTGCTGTGCCCCGACGAGTTTCTTCAAAAAGCTTTGTGAGTTCGCGAGAAATAGAGATTTGTCGATCTTCTCCAAAAAACAAACAAATCTGCTCTAATGTTTTGTTTAATTTGTGAGGGCTTTCATAGAGAACAATAGTTCTTTCTTCTTGAGCCAATAGTTTTAAGCGCGTTTGTCGGCCTTTTTTGATGGGCAAAAACCCCTCAAAAATAAAGCGATCATTAGGCAAACCAGAATTTACTAATGCAGGAACAAAGGCTGTCGCGCCAGGCAAGCACTCAACAGGAATTTGTTGTGCCACACAAGCTCTAGTCAGCAAAAAACCAGGATCGGAAATTGCAGGTGTTCCAGCATCACTAATCAATGCGATTTCTATTCCTCCTTTTAATCTATCGATAATTTTATCTAAAACTTTATGTTCGTTGTGCATATGGTAGGATTGCATTTGGGTCTGGATGCCAAAATGCTTAAGAAGTTTACCTGAAGTTCTAGTGTCTTCAGCCAAAATTAAATCAACAGATTTAAGTGTGGAAATTGCACGCATTGTCATGTCTTCTAAATTGCCAATGGGTGTTGGTACTATGTACAATTTCATGAACTCGAGTTTAAACTCAAAGGTACAATCTTTGATGCATAAATTGTGAAAAATTGGGGTGATTTTGTCCGTACAGAAAAACTTTTAAAAGGGGAAAAGAGACATTTAGACAATGACAAAAAGAATAAAATAAAAACTTAATGATCGTAAAAGTCTAATCAAATTTGTAAAATTCTTAAATTCTAAATAGCTTTACCTAAAGATTTAAACCCATTAATCTACCTAAATATTATGGAAAAATACCTGCAAAATCACTTTTATTTGAATACGGCCCAAACATTCTTTATGCCTTAGGACTCCTTCTTGTTGGATTGTTTATCATAAAAAAAACAGTCGCATTTACAGAAAAAATATTGTCTTCGCGAAAAGTTGATAAAACCCTTCAGAACTTTCTTACAAATATGCTTTCTATTGGGCTTAAACTATTTTTACTGATTACCGTTATTTCTAAACTTGGTGTAGATACAACTGCCATAGCGGCAGCGCTTGCGGCAGCTGGTTTAGGAGTTGGTTTGGCACTTCAAGGCGCTTTGTCTAACCTCGCTGGCGGAGTGCTAATTATAGTGTTCAAGCCTTTTAAGATTGGTGATCTTGTTGATGCTCATAACGAAATTGGGGTAGTAAAAGACATTAATATTTTTACAACACAAATTGTTACCCCAGATAACAAACGCGTTATTATTCCAAATGGTACGCTTGCCAACAGTAATATCATTAATTATTCGGCAGAAGGAAAACTACGTGTAGACCTCACCATTGGTGTGGGCTACGACGAAGACATTAAACAAACCAAAGGGGTGCTCTTGGATGTCTTAAAACAACACTCAAAAGTGCTAAGCGACCCAAACCCCACTGTAGATGTTGAAGAACTTGCCGAAAGCTCTGTTAATTTTGCTGTTCGGCCATGGTGTAAAGTGGAAGACTACTGGACAGTGTATTTTGGGATAACCGAAAATTGCAAGCTAGCACTTGACAAAGCAGGTATCGAAATCCCTTATCCGCATTCTGTGGAGATACAAAAACAGGGTTAAATTTTCTTCGATGGAATCGCTATAAAATCCTTCAAATAAAAAGGTTCAAAATAGGCCAGATCCTCAAAATTTTTCGCTTGAAATTTAGAAAATGACAAGCCACACATTTGTTGTGCTGAAGGAAGTTGAGCATCGAAATATGCGTTGGGGTGATTAATAATTGATTGGGTTTTTTCTACACCATTGCCCACGAAATAAACAGATTGATCTTGTAATATATCATTGTAAGATGTGGCGTCTAAAATTTTGGCTGAAGTTGGCTCAATACACTGATAACCATTGTCAAATACTGCAGAATAAACTTCCATTCGCCGCGCGTCGAGCATAGCCACAATACAACCCTTTTGAAGCTCCACTTTGTGTGCAAGACTTTCTAAGGTTGGAATGGAAATCAAAGGGATATCCAGCGCGTAGCATAACCCTTTTGCAGCTGAAACACCAATACGTAACCCTGTATAAGAGCCAGGCCCTTTACTTACCGCAACAGCATGAAGTTCACCACGATCAATTTTTGCAGAACTGAGCACCTCATCTATGTATTCATGAAGTCTTTCGGCATGCGAATAGCTTGAACTGTTGTCTTCTTTCAAAGCAATGAGTCCCCCATTTTTGGACAGTGCTACAGAGCAATTGGTCGTAGAGGTTTCAATATTTAAAATATTGGCCATTTACAAATTTAATGGTTTCCCAAGATAAAAGTCAAGGACTTTGGTTTTAAATATAAAATCGTACTTGGCACGAACTAAACTTGACTGAGCATTGACCAATTGAGTTCTGTTTTGTTCCAAATCCAATGCATTGAGCGCTCCTATATTGTAGCGTTCTTGTGCATTGTCAAAAGAAAGCTGTCTTGCTGCCACGGATTTTTGTGTAGACGAATACGTTTTTAGAGCTGCTTTTGCATCTGTAAAAGCCCGCTGAATATTACTTTCCAAATCTAGCTTAGCTTGTTCTAGAGCCAATTTTCTGTTTTCAACCTGAATCAATGATTTTGCCAAAGCAGTCTTGTTTTGAAACCTTGAAAAGACAGGGATATTAAGATTTAAACTAAAACTATGGCCTTTGTTGTCGTTGATTTGCTGAAAAAATGAATTGTCATTACTAAGGTTAGAAAAATTTGCCCCTGCATTTAATCCATAACTAAAACTGAATGTAGGGTAAAATCCACTTTTTGAAATTTCTCTTGCTAATTCTGCAGATTCAATATTTTTTTGAGCGACTTTAATTTCACTTCTATTTTCAAATGCATAATTCAAAATTGGTCGTACATCACTGTACATCACCAATTCGGAGGGTGCTTCTAAGTCTATAATTTCCACGTCAAATCCATCAAAAGGAACTTGCAAGACTTGCGATAGAGATAAAAGTGCTAGGGTATAGCTGTTTTGCGCAACTGTTAAGCTTTGTGCGTCATTGGCAAGGGTTGCTTCTGCATCAAAAACATTGGCCTGCGGCTGTGTTCCGGCAGATACTAATGCTTTGACGCGCTCTAACTGTTCTATTGAAAAATTGTATTGTACTTGTGCAATGGTCAAATTTTCTTTGTTGAGCAAAACATTCAGATAGGAGTTAACGACATTTAAAGCAACATTGTCTTTTATTCTATTGAATTCTTCTTCGTTTGCTTCTTTATTTATCAACGATTGTCTGTAAATATTTGTATTGCGAAATCCATTAAAAATGGTCTGTGATAAATTGACACCAAGACTTGTGGAATGGAATGTACGATCTACAAAATTTCCGTCAAAAACCTCAACATTTCCAAGGTTCAAACGTTGAGAACCATTAAGTCCAAGTGCTGGCAAAAAATTTCCTTTTGCGGCTATAATATCTTGATCGTTTGTGAGTAATGAATTTTCAGTTTGTCGTACAGAAATATTATTCTCTAAGGCATGCGTAACACATTCTTGTAAGTTCCACTTCTTTTGTGCATACCCATTGAGCCCTACCACGAAACATAAAATTAATATGCTGAATTTCATCATGTGATTATATTTTTGATTACTAATCATTTTCTTCATCTTCATTGTTTTCTTCAGAAGCTTTGTTCCAAACTTTTATTTTATCGGATTCTTTTACTCCATCTGTAATTTCCACATTGATACCGTCTGAAATACCAATTTCTACATTTTTGGTTTTAAAGGAGCCATCTTCGTCGAGAATTTCTACAAAAGGTTTTTCGGTAATACGGTTGAATTGTAACAATGCTTCTTTGATAACTAAAATGCTGTCTTTACTTTCAACTTCTATTTCAGCATTGGCACTGTATCCTGCACGAATTTTGTTGCTTGATTCTACCTCTACATCGGCCTTAATGACAAATTGTACAGCGCCATTTTCTTCGATGCCTTTAGGGGCCACAAATGTAAGTTTTGCAGAGAATTCCTTTTCATTAATAGCTCCTAATACTACTTTTATATCTTTACCTTCATCTAATTTACCAACTTCTGATTCGTCAACTTTACCCTCAAAAATCATTTGGCTCATGTCGGCTATAGTTGCAATGGTTGTCCCAGCATTGAAGTTGTTGCTTTGAATCACCTGATCGCCTTGACGTACAGGGATTTCTAGAATTGTTCCTGGAATTTGTGCTACAATGTTGGTGTTTGCAGAGCCACCGCCAGAAATAGATCCTTGACGAATGATTTGATAGTCATTTTGGGCTTGAATGTAGTTCTCTTGGGCTTGATTAAGACTCAATTCGTTGTTTTCAAAGTCCTGTCTAGAAATCACTCCTTTTTCAAAAAGGAGTTTATTGCGATCGAAAAGTGTTTTTGCGTTGTCATAAGAAAACTTTGCTGTTTTTATGCGGCTTTGTGCGCTCACTAAGGCCTGTTCGTTGGGAACGACACGAATTTTTGCAATCAAATCGCCTTTCTGCACCAAATCGCCTTCTTCAACTAAAATTTTGTCCACAATGCCTGAAATTTGTGGTTTTAGTTCAATTTCTTCTTCGGGATTTAGCTTTCCTGTAGCCACAATTTTGGTGTCTAAGGTAGTGTAGAATGGTAGCTCTGTTTTGTAATCTACAACATCTTCTGTATTGGAGTCCTTAAAGTACTTTAATACGACAACTAAAAGGAGTAGTAATACGATTCCTAAAATAATTTTTACTGTTTTATTCATTGTTTTAATTTATTTATTCTTCTCTTAATGCTTCGATAGGTTTAACACTTGTTGCTTTGAATGCAGGGATCAAGCCGATTAATGTTCCTAGTATGACTAATATGATAAGGGCTATAAATACGACGGAAATAGATACAGAAGCATTCACTAATGTGGCATCGTCTCCTTGTCCCCAGGCCTTATCAATAATAATGAGAATCCAGCCGCCAGAAATAATCCCTAAAACTCCAGAAATCATGGTCAAAAAGACCGCTTCTACCACAATTTGACGCTTAATTTCAAATGGGGTGGCTCCGAGTGCTCTCCGTACACCAATTTCTTTGGTTCGTTCTTTGACCGTGATGAGTAATATATTCCCAATAGCAAACACTCCAGCAATAAGGGTTGCTATCCCTACAAACCATGTCAAAAATTGCATCCCCGTCAAAAATCCAGTAATCTTGGCAAATTCTTTACCCAAATTGAAACTTCCAAAAGCTCTATTGTCGCGTGGATGAATTTTATTTAAATTACGTAGAAGAAGTTTTGTGTCTGCCTCTATTTGCTTGATGTTATATTCCGGTTTTCCCGTGATGACCATCCATCCAATACGGTCACCCTCATTATAAATTTGTTGAAAGGTTGTAAACGGAATATGAATATCACTTGTAGGGCCCATGTTCACATTTCCATTTTGAAAAACCCCTATAACCGTAAAGTTGATGCTGTTCATTTGTACATATGCACCAATAGGATTTTCATCTTTTTCAAAAAGTTGTTTGTAAATGTCCTCCGATATAACAGCCACTTTTTTATTATAATTAATATCGTTTTGATTAATAAATCGACCACGAATCATTTTCTTTTTTTGGATTTTATCCAACAACGGATAATCGCCATTAACGCCGTAAGTTCCCGAAAGAAAATTACGAACCACTAAGGCTTGATTTCTGTTTCTAGGAACCACAAATTCTATCCCCTCTATGTTGTCTTTAATTTTATCAACATGAGATAATTTGAGACGTACTCTTTTACCCTCTTGAAATCCTTTAAAAGGCATACTGGTGCTTTGTCCCCAAACAAAAACGCTGTTTGTTGCAAAATCTCCAAAAATACGATTAAAGGAGTTTTCCATGCCTCTTGCAGCACCCAACAAAGCAATAAGCAACAAAATTCCCCACCAAACACCCACCATAGTGATACCAGTACGAAGCTTATTTTTGCTCATACTGTCATAGACTTCTTGCCATGTATCTCTTTCAAATAAAAATTTCATAAAATCAGTCGTCTCTTAGTGCTACAATAGGTTTAATATTTGATGCTTTTTTGGCAGGGATATAACCTGCCAATGCGCCAGCAGCAATTAGCGTCAAAGTTGCTGCAATAACGAGTGATCTACTTACACTTGGGTCTGTAATAAAATATGTTTTTAAACTAGGGCTTGCCCACTCCAAAATACCTACACCTGCCAATAGCCCTACATAACCAGCAGTGGTTGTTACAACAACAGACTCTATCAAAATAATAGAAACAATTGCCCCTGGGGATGCTCCTAAAGCTTTTCTGATGCCAATTTCTTTGGTACGTTCTTTTACAATAAAAATCATGATATTACTAATACCAACTATCCCAGCAATAAGTGTCCCCATACCAATGATTAAAATCAAAATGCCTAACACAGAAGTCATTTGATTGATGCCTTTGTTTTGCATCGCCATATTAAAAACACGAATAGCTCGTTGATCATTTTTGGCTACAGTAAAACGTTTTTTAAGTTTTTTCTCTAAATCTACCCCAAAATCTATGGCTTGATCATAGTTCATTTTTGGATCATATGTTAGATTAATTTGATCAACAAAATCATTATTTCCATAAATTTGCTGTGCAGTTGAAAGCGGCATGTAAATTATTCTTTCTTCGTTATCTCCTCCATCGTCTTTGTAGGCCCCAACAACTTGGTAAGCGATTCCACTTAAATTAACATACTTTCCTATAGGGTCTTCTTTCAAAAACAAATCTTGCCGTACCAAATCGCCAATAACAATTGATTTGTTGCGCATGTCCATGTCACGCTGATTGATATAACGCCCTTGTGTAACTTTAGTTTTTTCGAGATATTGATGATCTCGATGAACGGCGCGTACAGAGTAGTTACTTTTTTCGTTTTTATAACTGGCAACTACGTTACGGTATATTCTAGATGTTATAAATTCTATACTTGGTTCAAAATCGGTTTTTATGTAGTCGTAATCCTGATTTTTAAATTGTATGCGGCGACCAGCTTGGAGGCCTTTATGCGCTTTTGTGGTTCTTCCAGAACGAATAAAAACAGCATTGGCAGCATCGTCAACAAAAGCTTCAGAAAATGTATTATTTAGCCCATTGGCCAATCCAAAAAGAATTGTAAAAAGCAAAATAGCAAAGGCCACCGTAAACCCTGAAAGTACACTACGGGTTCGGTTTTTGTTTATACTTTGAAATATTTCGCGCCAAAGACCCGTATCAAACATCGACTGTTGCTTTTACTTGTTTTACAAAATTATCTTCCATAATGACGCCGTCTTTTAGACGAACAATGCGTTTGCACATGGCAGCAATATCTTTTTCGTGTGTAACAATTAAGATCGTTTTTCCTTCATTATTGAGTTGTTGTAAAAACGCCATAATGTCGTAGGAAGTAGTCGTGTCTAGTGCCCCTGTCGGCTCATCAGCCAAAAGGAGTTTGGGGTTAGAAGCCAAAGCACGAGCAATAGCTACACGTTGTTTTTGCCCGCCAGAGAGTTCGCTTGGTAAATGTGTTGCCCAATCCAAAAGGCCCACTTTTTGTAAGTGAAACTTGGCTATTTCTTGTCTCTTTTTTCGTTTTAACCCTTGATAGTAAAGCGGTAATGCAACATTCTCTAATGCGTTTTTGTAATTGATTAGGTTGAATGATTGGAAAATGAATCCCAAAAATTTATTTCTATATACAGCTGCTTTTTTTTCTGTCAGATTTTTGATGGGGACTTCATCCAAAATATATTTGCCTTCATCGGCTTCATCCAACATGCCAATAATGTTCAGTAGGGTTGATTTACCAGATCCTGAGGATCCCATAATAGCTACCATCTCCCCTTTTTCAACAAAAAGATCGATTCCTTTTAAAACATGAAGACTAGAATCGCCTATGGGGTAAGATTTGTGGAGCTTTTGGATTTTTAACATGCTTTTTTTGTTCTTTTTGTGACATCTGTAAGACGAAACGCAATAAATATTGTTACAGTTTTGTTCAAAAAAATAAATCATAGATTGATGTCGAGTTCATTTTTTATCTATATTTATTTTGTTTTTATGTGTAAAAGTCCCCTGTGCCTAAAAGCTTTAACTATGAATCAATTATTAATATTACCTACTTATGACCTCGCAACAAGCAAAAAAACTATTGCTAAAAAAACTTGGAAAACGTATCAGGGATTTGCGAAAACGCAAAAAATTTTCCCAATATATCATGGCTAAAAAATGTGACATGGATTACGGAAGTTATTCAAATATTGAAAACGGAAAACGGAATGTAACTGTATTTACACTGCAAAGAATCACTAAAGCTCTTAAAATTTCTTTTAGTGAACTCTTTAATTTTTAGGGGTTTTAGCATTCGTTTTGACAAGCCGGTACAAAGCTATCGCCAATCCTCCGATTAAAACATAGGGAATAATCATTAGATAAACAATACCGTCATTCACTCCTTTGGCTGTATTTTGCCCTGCTTCACTTTCCAAAACAGCTCTACACATTGCGCATTGTGCATTAGTGTAAAAACTAAAGCAAATAAAAAATAAAATTGCAAAAAATTGTTTCAAAACTTAGACATAATAAGGTGAAATCATAAGGTAAACAATGACTCCAGTAATGGCTACATACAGCCATACAGGATAAGCATATTTTACAATCTTTTTATGAGCAATAAAATCCCCTAAATATGCTCTAACATAGCTGTGCAAAACTAATGGAATGACAACAACGGAAAGAATAATGTGTGAAATCAATACAAAATAATAGAAATACCTAATGGCTCCTTCTCCACCATAGGGCGTTGGGTCACTAGTCATGTGATATGCTACGTACATCAAAAGGAAGAGCAAAGAACATGCGACAGCAGTTTTCATTAAATTTTCGTGAAGTGGGATTTTTTTGTTTTTTATCGCCCATAATGCACCCAAAAGTAAAAGTGCAGTGATGCCATTCATTGAAGCATATATTGGTGGTAAAAAAGTAAGTGCTTCTACATTTGGAATTCGAATCCCAAAAAGCAATGCAACCACAATAGGGACGGAAATGGATACAATATTGATCCACAGTCTAAATTTCTTTTCAAAAGGGTTTAATGCTTTACTCATGGTTTAGTAATTTTAAAATATCTTCTTTAAGTGCTGAAATTTCTTCCAATTCTCCTTCATCATTAATTTGTTCTTTCTGACTAATATCGCCTTTATAATAAATTTTTGGGTTACCAAAATCATCCACTCTTGAGCGAATATACCCCTCTTTGTCAATTAATGCAAAATTTCCTGAATGTTCAAACCCTCCTGCAGCACCTTCAACCTCTGCAGCATATAGATTGAATCCAACATTTGCTAAATTATAAATGTCATCTTGATTTCCTGTAAGAAAATGCCAATTTGGATTTGTTACTCCATATTGATTTGCATAATTTTTTAAAGTTTCAACGGTGTCATATTCCGGATTTATAGTGAAAGAGGCAATGCCAAAATCGTCGCGTTTTGGAAAGGTGTTTTGAATATCTACAAGGTTTCGGCTCATTTTTGGGCAGATTGTAGGGCAAGTCGTAAAGAAAAATTCGACTAAATAGACCTTACCCTCGTAGTTTTTATTGCTGATAGTTATCCCATGTTGATTTGTAAAGCTAAAAGGCATTACTTTTTTTCGTTCTCCGTTGATGACTAAATAAGAAAGAGCAGTCTCATCTGTGGTTTGTAGTTTTACAACATCACTACGGCTTTCCGATCGAGTGATGTCTCCTTGTTGTATTCTTGTGATTATTCTAGGAATAAAAATAATCCCAAAAACCAACACAATAAATGCAATACCTACGTATGAATAATTAGTTGTTTTCATTGTTCAATATATCATCGGCCCTGCGGGTAGTTGAATTGAAATTTCCTTTTCGTTTTTGGCGATATTCAGTAAATAAAATACGCATATCTTCACTCATTTTATTTTTTAATTCGGCGACTTCCAATACATTGTAACAATTCAACCCAAAGACAGGAGAATTGTTTTCTTTTTGGGTTTTTGTTCGGTCATCCAAGCGTCCTCGTTGATGGCGTTCTTTATCGATAATAAAAATATGATCGGAAGCCAAATCAGCATTTAAAAACGTTGCTGTTTTTAAGGAAGCGTAAGCTTTTTTTAAAGCATTTTCTGAACCATAAGCAAAAGTCCAATAGCTCAGAGGTTCAAAATTATTGAGTTCTTTTTTTAGGGCTTTTGCTTGAGTCTTTGCTGATTCTGGCAACAATACAATGACCTGGAAGCGCTTGAACCCACGAAATTTGTCATATACCAACTCTTTCAAATTGAGTGCTCGTGTGGCGTCGTCCATGGGGTTTTCTCCAAAAAACCCTAAAACTGTAAGCTGATTTTCGAGGTTTACAGACGCTCCAGATTCCGTTTGAAAATCATAAAGTTCTGCTATGTCATTCCGAACGATGTCCAAGGGGTTATAATTATGTTTTGATGGGTATAAGAATAACAAAAACAGTACTGGTAAAAAAAACAGTACAGAAAGCACAAGTGGTTTTTTGACTTTAGTGGGAATCATTGTGCAAAAATAAAAAAGACGGTTAATTAAAACCGCCTTTTTTATTATAATATATTCTTAATGTTTAAAAATCTCGTTTGACAAATCCATTTGTATAAACAGATTCGATATAACCGCCCTCTTGCAGCAAAATGAAAACTAAATAGCAAATGAGGAAAACAGCAGTCCAAACAACTAATCTACGAAGAGATTTCGTTTCATCGCGCATGTGCATGAAATCCCAAGTAATATAGTATGCCTTTACTATTGTAAGGACAATAAATATCAAGTTCAAACTTTTGGTGTATATAAACGCCGATAAAGTGATATTTAAAAGCGTTGCGCCTAAACCACCTTCAAAAGGGGTCATGGAAGGGGACATAAGGGCTTCTGGTTTGTAAATCCCTAGAACAACTTCGACTGCTGTAACTATGGTTAGCAACAAAAGAACCCCCCAGATTTTTTGGGTGTTGGATTTAAATTTTATTAAACCTCTGAAAATTTCTAATTTATGTGCGTGATCTGCCATTTTAAAAAATATATATTGTTATACAAGGTAAAAGAAGGTGAAAACGAAAACCCATACCAAATCGACAAAGTGCCAGTATAGTCCTACTTTCTCCACCATTTCGTAATTTTTTCTGCGCTCATAGGTTCCAATGATCACGTTAAAGAAAATAATGATGTTGATTACTACTCCAGAAAGTACGTGAAATCCGTGAAATCCTGTAATAAAAAAGAAAAAGTCGGCAAAAAGTGGTGTACCATATTCGTTAACTTCCAAATTGGCTCCTTTTACATAACGCTTCCCATTAGCTTTCAATTGTGCTAAGGATTCTTCTCTTGATAAAACTGTTTTTTCTCCTTCTTCGTTGATGGTTTGGGTACGTACTAAAATATTTGGGTGAGCCTCTAATCCGTGGTAGACATCTTCAACAGAGAATGCTGGTAAAGCGCCTTCATCGACAAACCAAAGCCCGTTTTTGTTTTGGTGTTGTTTACGATCTGAATGTGCTGCAATTGCAAATTCTTCGACAGCAACTCGTTTAAATACTTCTTCACCATCTATTGTTTTGTACGCTCCAAATTGAAGAATATTTCCGCCTTTAGTTTGAACAGCACCATAATCTCCTTGAATGAATGTTGCCCATTCCCAAGCTTGGGATCCAACAAAAATAATTCCACCAATGATAGTAAAAAACATATACCATATTACTTTGTTTTTCTTCATTTGGTGTCCAGCATCTACTGCTAGTACCATAGTTACAGATGACATGATAAGAACAAATGTCATAAATGCAACATAAATCATAGGAAGTTCTTGACCGTGCAGAAAGGGCACGTGGGTAAAGACCTCATCAGCAATAGGCCAATAGTCTATAAATTTGAATCGGGAAAATCCGTAGGCGGCCAAAAAGCCGGAAAATGTTAAAGCATCTGAAACAATGAAAAACCACATCATCATTTTACCATAACTTGCTTTTAGTGGCTGATTGCCTCCGCCCCAAGTTTTTCCTTCTGTTCCTGTGCTAACTACTGTAGAATCCATAGTTGAAATATTGTTTTTGAGTTGTGCAAAAATAATCAATTTATTTAGTTAAAGAAATATAAAAAGAAAAAGAGATACAGCCATAAAACATCAACAAAATGCCAAAAAGTTGAAGCTAAATCGAATCCTAGTTTGTTTGTAGGCGAATATTTCTTCTTCAGGTGATTAATCGTAACGACGATAAGACAAATTAACCCCACAACAACATGTAAGATATGTACCACTGCAATAATATAGATGTAAGACATCGTGATGTTGCTTGTTGGGCCTGTAAAATTATATCCAGATTGAATGATTTCGTTAAATCCAGAAAACTGTGTGTAAATAAAAGCTAATCCCAAAATAAAGGCCCCCATCAGAAGAGAAATACTCAACTGATTTTGGTTTTTTAAGATTGCTTTTTTTGAAAAATAAAGAATAATACTGCTCATTGCAATAATGATAGTACTTGCTGTGAATGATTGTGGTAATTCAAAATTTATGAGCCAATCTTCTCGTGTACTACTTACTATGAAGGCGCTTGTTAGGCCTCCAAATGACATCACCAACGATACAATACCAAACCAAAGCATCATTTTTTTTGCTCTTATATCTTTCTCCTTTTGTGTTCCTTGTGTTAAATCCATAATACCTAAATAAATTTATCTAAAACGTAAATGAGCTGTAAACTAGTGATGTACAAAATACTCACAAACATTAGTTTACGAGCAGATTTATCTGTTTGCTCTTTAAAAAGTTTGAATCCATAATACAAAAAAGCCGCTCCAATAAGTCCGATAAGTACTGCGCCTAAAATGGAAAGGTTTAAACTTCCTGTGAAGCCAAAGGCCGGAACAAGAGAAATCAAAACAGTCCATGCGATGTATATGATAATTTGTAAAACAGTTCCTTTGTCCTTTGCACCAGTTGGCAGCATTAGGAATCCTGCTTTTTTGTAGTCGCTGTCCAAAAACCATGCTATGGCCCAAAAATGAGGAAATTGCCAAAAGAATTGCATCATAAAAAGTGTACCCGGTTCAAGGCCAAATTTACCTGTATATGCCACCCAACCTAGCATAAAAGGAATAGCTCCTGGAATAGCTCCTGCAAAAACAGAAAGGGGCGTTTTGAGTTTTAATGGCGTATAAACACTTGTGTAAAGAAAAATTGAAATCGCAGCAAACATTGCTGTCCTCGGATTAATACAATACAACACAGATAACCCCAAAATCGTGAGCATAAGCCCTAAAATGAATGCGTTTGTTACAGAAATTCTACCTGCTGGGATAGGTCTATTTTGGGTGCGAATCATAAGCGCATCCAAATCACGTTCTATAATTTGATTAAAAACATTTGATGCACCAACCATGCAATACCCTCCTAAAGCAAGAAGAGCCAAAACTGAAAAGCGAACTTCATCTGCTGCCAATAAATACCCAGCAACTGATGAAAATACAACACTCAGAGATAACCCCATTTTGGTAACAGCTTTAAAATCCTTAAAGCGATTTGCAAAACTTGCGGACGGGACAGCTTGATGGGTCATATGAGAAGAATACTTCAGATTTGCGCTGCAAAGATAACCCATAATTACATCTAAATCAATATATTTAAGAAAAAGAAATCAGATCAACGAGTGCTTAAAATATTATCACAGGATAAATCTGTAGGTTGCTTTAATCAAAAATATATTTTGCGGCTGTTGGTCCAAAATTCCTGCTTGAAATCCATCCACAAGAGCTTCAGTAGCAGAAATATTTGCTCTTGTGCCCTGAGACCATACTAAAAACAACTCTGAGCCAGGGATGTACTCCCAACGTAAAACTAGATTGGAATTGAACTGAACATAAGAAAAGTCGGGGTTTTCAAAACTATAGTCATAAAGCCCATCTTCATCTTCATCGACATGGAAAACACCATTATTTAAGTCAATTTGCGATGCATTGTAAGCATAAAATCGATCCTCTAAGCGATCGGCAGTCGCATTGGTCACGTACTTAAAGTCTTTATACCTTCCTCTAGAAATAAATGGCTGAGCATAATATTGAATGGTAAGATTTGGATTGATCGTATAGTTGATACGAAATGAAGCACTCAACGTTTGATTATCAATCGCTCCTAATAGATAGCGCTTTGTATCGTTGTAATCTAGCTGAGTTACGTATTGAGTTTTATTAGGGTTTAATTCAAATTCTGGAGAAAACGAAATGTTTAAGGCATTAAATGGCTGATAGTTTAGGCCTGCTTCAAACCTAGTGAACGAAAAATTATCTTCTTTTGCTTGGGAATGAATAACTCCCAACCTTGCGGTAAGTTTTTTGCGATCATCAGAATTGATGAATATAAATTTAAAGTTTTCTTCGGAGAAACGCCACCGCGGACCACCACGCAATGCGCTGTTGATATAAATTTTTGGTTTATGGGTTAATCCTATGCTCACCCCCCAATTGTTTAAGAAGTTAAATCTTGATCTAAAATCAAATTGCGTTCTGTTGTGATTCCCTTCAAAATCATAGGATGTAAATTGATTAAATCTTAAAAAAATATTTCTAAATACAGACACAGGTTTTGCTATATTGTATCTCACATTAAAAAATTGAAACTTTTGGTCTGCTCGGCGCAAAAAACCAATGTCGTTAAGTTCAAGTTCTGGTGAAGTCCATTTAAATCCTGTATTGTAATTCCAGTTTTTGCCGCCATTCCTTCCAATTTCAAAAAGCCCTCCTGTTCCAGTGAGCGAAGTACGGTTTGGGTCTACATCTAGATGTGATGCATCTACTCTATTAAATAGGTGTGTGATGTTTTCTTGTGTGGATTGTATGGCCTCTGGACTGCCTTTAACATGGCTCATAACAAAATTTGTTCGCACATAATAGGCACGGTTTTTCCATTGGTGCTCAAAGTCAATGCCGCCTGTATAGGCGGATTTCCTGAGTCCAGAAGTGGGTTCCGTAATTGCACGATTTGTGGCGGTAAACATTCCACCGACAAATGTATTCCTTTCATTCAAATCCTTTTGTACTCTTCCTACAAAATAGTTTGTAAAAGGTTCTGCTTCTGCCTCAGAAATAACTCCATTTGTATTAATTTCGACATGTTCTTTGGCGGTCATACTTTCTAAAACACCAATAGACCACCCATTTTTTGTTTTGCCACTAAATTTTGCTGCACCTAAAATGGTTGTGTTTTGTGGACGTTTTGTATACGACCCTGAAGGCGTTGATGGATAAACTTGTGGACTTCTGCCTATTCTTCTAGAAAAAAATAAATTGTCTCTATTCCCTGCAAAGCGATAATCAAAAATGTTTTTGTTTTCTACAAAAAATGGGCGTTGTTCTCTGTAAAAAACTTCGAAACCATCCAATGCAATAACAGCAGGGTCGGCTTCCACTTGGCCAAAATCTGGATTAACAGTCACATCCAAAGTAAGATCGTTGGTCACCCCTATTTTGGCATCAAGCCCAGCATTGATTTTATACTCTCGCCCATCTCGATAAGGATTTCCGGTTTCAGCTTGATAGGTTTCCATTTGTGATACTTTGAAGGGTTGGATTTCTATTTGCTTTTGGGGTTTTACATTTTTTATTCCTCGAAGCTCACCAGCTTCACTTACCCATCCTGCGGCTTCAACTGGTATCCGATCCCAAGCCGATAATTCATTTTCTCTAAACAGATTACGTATGATATTTAAACCCCACACTTGTTCTTGGGCATTTCCAAAACGTAATTGGCTTAATGGAATTTTCATCTCGGCAGACCAGCCTTCTGGAATAATTTGAGCTTTGGTGCTCCAAATTGGATTCCAACTGTCATCAATATTATTCCCATTATCTGTGGCAAGTTCATCGCCTCTAACACCTGCTGCTGTTACCGTAAAAAGAAACGCTGTTCGTAGATCATGATAACTGTCTATAAGCACATTTATTCTATCACCTTCAAAACCATCACGTCTAGAAAGTCGATCGGTAATGGTCTCTGGAACTGAGTCCAGAGCCAAAAGAGCAATGTACAAATGCTTTTGATCGTATACAATTTTAAACTTAGTCTGCTCAGTAGGAGGTGTGTTTTCGTCGGGATCAACTTCAATGAAGTCTGTGCCCCATTCTACTTTGTCCCAAATTGAATCATCAAGAAATCCATCAACTTTTGGTGCATTTTCTGGACTAATTTCTACTGTAAAATATTGTTTTGGAGGGGTGATTTGAGCAAATAACTCCAGCGATAAGCATACAACAAATAATGTCAAGTATGTTAAAAATGAATTTTTCATAGGTTATTAAGTAGGTTATGGTGCATTTATTTAGCAGCTAAATATACAATGCTGTTGGCTATATTCATTGTTAATTTAGAAAAGTTTAACACGTATACACATAAACTCAGCATAAAAAAATTGAACAAATATTGTTGTGAAAAAATAAGCACAACAAGATTTTGTTAATAACAATTTATAATTGTAGATTTGCAAACTCTTTTTTTAGGAGAAATGTATAATTTGAAAAATATTTTAACGTGGATACCCTAAGTTATAAAACAATTTCAGCGAATAAGGCCACTAGCGACAAGCAGTGGGTTCTCGTTGATGCAGAAGGACAAACGCTTGGACGTTTGGCTTCAAAAGTTGCTATTCTATTAAGAGGAAAGCACAAGCCAAACTTTACACCTCATGTCGATTGTGGTGATAATGTTATTGTTATCAATTCTGAAAAAATCAACTTAACAGGAAATAAGTGGAACGATAAGTCTTATATCCGCCACACAGGATATCCTGGTGGTCAGCGTTCTTTAACTGCAACAGAAATGTTTGCTAAAGACCCTGCACGCTTAGTTGAAAAATCCGTAAAAGGGATGTTGCCCAAAAACAAATTGGGTGCGGTATTGTTTCGCAACCTCGATGTTGTTGTAGGTGCTGCGCACAAACACGAAGCGCAACAACCAAAAACTATTAATTTAAACGAAGTTAACTAATGGAAGTTATTCACAAAATTGGTCGAAGAAAGACTGCTGTAGCACGTGTTTACGTTTCTAAAGGAAAAGGAAACATTACTGTAAATAGTAAAGACATAAAAGACTATTTCCCAACGGCTACACTTCAATACAAGGTAAATCAACCATTAGCACTTACAGATAATGAAGGAAACTTCGATATTAAAGTAAATGTATACGGAGGTGGTTCTACAGGACAGGCTGAAGCTGTTCGCCTTGCTTTATCTCGTGCTATGTGCGAGCTAAACGAAGAAAACAGAAGTATTTTGAAACCAGAAGGATTACTTACAAGAGACCCTAGAATGGTTGAACGTAAGAAATTTGGACAGAAAAAAGCGCGTAAGAAATTTCAATTCTCTAAGCGTTAATATATATTTTATAAACCAGTTATTGTTGTCCATGACAGGCCAACTGTCAGGATTTAGTTTAGCATCTAAATGTGTAAGGCCTAATGTTTAGCCACTTGTACATTGCTAATTCAACAGAACGTAAACTAACACAAAAATGGCACAAGTAGAAGTCAAAGACTTATTAGACAATGGTGTTCACTTCGGACACCTCACAAGAAAATGGGACCCAAACATGGCCCCATTCATTTACATGGAGCGCAATGGTATCCACATCATTAACCTCTACAAAACAGCTGCAAAATTAGAAGAAGCGACGAAAGCTCTTGCAAAAATTGCAGCTTCAGGACGAAAAATTCTTTTCGTAGCTACAAAAAAACAAGCCAAAGATATTGTTGCCGAAAAAGCAGCAAACGTCAATATGCCCTACATCACTGAGCGTTGGCCAGGGGGTATGCTTACCAATTTCGTAACCATCCGTAAGGCGGTTAAGAAAATGGCATCAATCGATCGCATGAAAAAAGACGGAACATTTAACACACTTTCTAAGAAAGAACGTCTTCAGGTTGATCGTTTAAGAGCAAAACTAGAGAAAAACTTAGGTTCTATCTCTGATATGACTCGTCTTCCAGGAGCACTGTTTGTTGTAGATATCAAAAGAGAGCACATCGCAATCAAAGAAGCTCAAAAATTAAATATTCCAATTTTTGCAATGGTTGACACCAACTCTGATCCAAGACAAGTCGATTTCGTTATTCCATCAAATGACGATGCATCCAAGTCAATCAACAAAATATTGACAACCGTAACAGAAGGGATTGCTGAAGGACTTGCAAACAGAAAAGCAGAAAAGGAAGGAAAAGCTAATGAAAGTAATGCTCAAGAAGCTGCACCAAAAGCCGAAGTTCCTACTGTTGAAACTGCAACTCAAGAAGAAGAATAATTTTTTTAAATAAATAAAAAACAACAAAGTCGTAAAGTTCTTCTATTGAATAATTTTTCGGCTTTTTTTAAAACTAAAAATCATGACAAAGATTACAGCTGCTGAAGTAAATAAACTAAGACAGGCTACTGGTGCAGGAATGATGGACTGTAAAAAGGCCCTCGTAGAAGCTGAAGGGGATTTTGATAATGCTATTGATATTCTTCGCAAGAAGGGACAAAAAGTTGCTGCAAAAAGAGCAGACCGTGACTCCACAGAAGGAGCGGCAGTTGCAAAAGTAAACAGCGACAACACCTCTGGGGTAGCAATTGTTTTAGGATGTGAAACCGACTTCGTTGGAAAAAATGAAAACTTCCTTGCTTTAGCAAATCAATTGGCAGAAATTGCCCTTGAGCAGGACTCTAAAGACACCTTTTTAGCTGCAGATTTTGGAGGAATGACTGTAGCAGAAAAACTTATTGAACAAACAGGTGTTATTGGCGAAAAACTTGATTTGAAATCCTTTGAAAAAGTAAAAGCTCCATATGTAGGTGCTTATGTGCATATCAACAAAATTGCAGCCCTTGTAGGACTCTCTGCAAACGTTGAAAATGCCGCAACACTTGCCAAAGATCTTGCGATGCAAGTAGCATCAATGGGGGCAACTTCATTGTCATACAAAGATTTTGATCCCGCTTTTGTTGCTTCTGAAACTGAAGCGCGTATTGCGGTCATTGAAAAAGACAATATCGAACTTGAACGATTGGGCAAAACATTAAAGAATGTTCCAAAATACATTTCAATGGCTCAATTGACCCCCGAAGTTTTGGCTCAAGCAGAAGACGATGCAAAAGCACAACTAAAAGCAGAAGGAAAACCAGAGCAAATTTGGGATAAAATTTTACCCGGTAAAATGGACCGATTTATATCTGATAACACTACACTCGACAAAGAGCAATGTTTGTTAGACCAAGACTTCATTAAAGATGATAAAAGCACTGTTGCAAAATATGTCGCTTCTTATGGTGAGGTTGAAGTAACTGGATTCAAAAGAGTAACGCTAGGTTAATACAAACCAAGAATTACAACTATTAAATTAAACCCTGTGCCTAACCGACACAGGGTTTTTTTAAACACTAAAAAACCTTTTGCACACACCAAGTCTTCAAAAAATTTTAAGATATTGCTTATATTTGTGCAACGATCAAAACAATTATGGCTTATAAACGCATCTTACTCAAACTCTCTGGCGAAGCACTCATGGGTAATCGACAGTACGGAATAGACCCACAACGCCTTTCCGAATACGCAAAAGATATCAAAGACATTGTAGATAAAGGTATCGAAGTTGCTATTGTTATTGGCGGTGGAAATATTTTTAGAGGAGTAGCAGGAGCCAGCAACGGTATGGATCGCGTTCAAGGCGATCATATGGGGATGTTGGCCACAGTCATCAATGGATTGGCTTTACAGAGTGCCTTAGAAAATGAAGAAATCCCTACCCGATTACAATCTGCAATCAAAATTAATGAAGTTGCAGAGCCATTTATTCGCCGAAAGGCCATGCGTCATTTGGAAAAAGGACGAGTAGTAATCTTTGGTGGCGGAACAGGTAATCCATACTTTACAACAGATTCTGCAGCTGTTCTGAGGGCTATTGAAATAGAAGCCGATGTGATCCTAAAAGGAACTAGAGTAGATGGAATCTATTCTGCTGACCCCGAAAAAGATGCATCAGCAAGTAAATTTAGCACCATCAGTTTCGATGATGTTCTCAGCAAAGGGCTAAAAGTCATGGATACTACAGCATTCACCCTAAGTCAAGAAAATGAATTGCCTATCATTGTTTTTGATATGAATAAAAAAGGAAATTTAATGAAAATTGTTTCTGGAGAACAAATTGGAACTACAGTAAGTTAATTGAAAAAAAATGAACGAAGAAATTGAATTCATATTGGACAGTGCGAAGGAAGCTATGGATAAAGCCCTAAAGCACCTTGAAAAACAGTTTGTAAACATTCGTGCAGGAAAAGCAAGCCCCTCTATGTTGGGCAGCGTCACTGTTGATTATTATGGAACACAAACCCCTTTGGCTCAAGTTGCAAATGTAAACACCCCAGATGGTCGAACAATTACGGTTCAACCATGGGAAAAAAGCATGTTACAAGATATAGAACATGCCATTATGGTCGCCAACTTAGGGTTCAATCCAATGAATAATGGTGAGAGTATCATCATCAATGTTCCACCACTAACAGAAGAACGTCGCCGAGAACTTGCAAAACAAGCAAAATCTGAAGCTGAAGATGCAAAAATATCCATCCGAGGAGCGCGAAAAGATGGCAATAATGAACTCAAAAAGCTAAGTGATATTTCTGAAGATCTTAAGAAAAATACCGAAACTGATATTCAAGAGATGACAGACGCCTACATTGTCAAAGCCGATACTCTTTTTAACGCAAAAGAAAAAGAAATTTTGACCGTATAACCCTCTGCAATTCTCTAAATAAATTTAACTTTTCTTTTAGAAAGCCCCCTAAAAATTATGCTCACAAATCCAATGGTTTTGTATACCTTTGACGACTTCATAATCAAGTATGTTTAAAGTATTTTCTTCAGGCTTTTGGGAAGCTGTAGCCCGTCTTATTCTTCGTAATCGCATCCTTATTCTTATATTGATTGGTATTGGAACAGGGCTTATGGTGTCGCAATGGAATAAAATGCGTTTTACTTATACTGAAGCCAACTTGCTCCCTGATCGACACCCAACAAACCTAGAATACAACACTTTTTTGGATGTTTTTGGCGAAGAGGGCAATATCATTGTCATAGGAGTAAAAGACAGCACACTTCTTACTGTAGAAAAATTAAACGCTTGGAATCGTTTCAGCAAATCATTTAGTGACAACGAAAATATTGAAGCCGTCATAACGCTTCAAGATTTAAAAAAATTAATTAAAAACGAGAAAAAACAACAGTTTGATTTTGAACCTATCATCAACGATTCTATTCAAACAAATGAAGAGGTAGAACAATTGCAACGTTCATTATCTTTAGATTTTCCGTTTTATGACGATGTCCTCTACAATAAAGAATCGAAAGCGATTCGGACCATTGTTTATTTAAAAAAATCAATTGTCAATACTTCTGT
Source organism: Flavobacteriaceae bacterium (assembly GCA_029238515.1). Taxonomy (GTDB): domain Bacteria; phylum Bacteroidota; class Bacteroidia; order Flavobacteriales; family Flavobacteriaceae; genus UBA3537. Next base: position 52,727 of record JAQWFW010000032.1, read on the forward strand.
AAGAAAGGAGTTTATTATGGACGAATTGATTCCTAAAATTGAAGCCTTTGAACGCCACACAAATTTAAATGTAAGAGCATCTGGAATGCCCTATGTCCGTACATTGAATTCTCAAAATATCATTGACGAAATAGAGATTTTTATTTTAGCCGCTATACTCATTACCTCGCTTATATTTTATTTATTTTTCCGTTCTTATCGTGCAACATTCATCTCTATGTTTGTAGTGGTGATTGGCGTAATGTGGACCTTTGGTATTTTGGGGCTTCTCGAATATGAAATTACTGTACTAACAGCACTCATTCCTCCGCTGATTATTGTCATAGGTGTTCCAAACTGTATTTTCTTAATTAATAAATACCAGCACGAGGTCAACAATCATGGGAATAAAGCAAAATCACTCCAACGTGTAATTACCAAGGTCGGTAATGCCACCCTAATGACCAATACAACAACAGCATCTGGTTTTGCCACCTTCGTGATTACACAAAGTAAACTCCTCATAGAATTTGGTACTGTGGCCTCGCTGAGCATCATGGCTATTTTTATTCTTTGTTTGCTCATTATTCCAATTATTTACAGCTTCATGCCTATGCCCAAAGAAAAGCACTTGGAGCACCTGAATAAACGCTGGATCAATCGATTGGGCGATTGGATAGAGCAAACCGTTAAACACAAAAATATAGCCATTTACTCCATTTCAATCATTCTTTTAGCCACGAGTATTATCGGAATTTATCAAATAAAAACTTCTGGCAGTCTTTTGGAAGATATGCCGAAAAGCGCCGAGTTTTTCGGAGATATTGAGTTTTACGAACAAGAATTCAACGGAGTAATGCCTTTAGAGATTCTCATCGATACCAAGCGCAAAAAAGGGGTTTTGAAAAGATCTACATTAAAACGCATGAATGAACTGGAAGAGCTTATTGTGGAAATCCCCGAACTTTCAAAACCGCTTTCCATTGTTGGCCTAGTCAAATATGCTAAACAAGCGTTTTATAATGGAAATCCAAAATACTATCAATTACCCACAGCACAAGAAAACAGCTTCATTTTGTCTTATGCAAAAAACACAACAAACGATGTGAGTTTGTTGAAAAATTATGTGGATTCGACAGGGCGATATGCACGTATTACCACATTTATGAAAAATGCTGAAATTGAAAAAATGGAGCGCATTGAAGAACGATTAAAAGAAAAAATTGAAAAAATATTTCCAGAAGATCGCTACGAGGTAACACTCACTGGAAAAGCGTTTCTGTTTCAAAAAGGAACTCGTTTTCTCATTCGCAATTTAATTTTATCTCTGGCACTTGCTATTGTACTAATCTCATTGTTTATGGCTTACATGTTTAGGTCATTCCGAATGATCATCATTTCTTTAATCCCTAATCTTCTACCGCTTTTGGTTACTGCTGGAATGATGGGTTATTTAGGAGTTCCTATAAAACCTTCGACAATATTGGTGTTTAGCATTGCCTTTGGAATATCCGTAGATGACACCATTCACTTTTTGGCGAAATATCGTCAAGAATTACTTGCAAACCACTGGCGCATAAAGAAATCTATTTTTGCTGCACTGCGAGAAACAGGGGTAAGTATGTTCTATACTTCCATTGTTTTATTCTTTGGTTTTTCAGTATTCATTACTTCTAACTTTGGTGGAACAGTCGCTTTAGGAGCGCTCATCTCAGGGACTTTATTGCTCGCAATGATGGCCAATTTATTACTTTTGCCTGTATTGCTTCTGTCTTTGGAACGCAGTATTGCAAACAAACAAGTTTTGAAAGAACCACCGCTAAATATCATCCCCGAGATCAAGGATGCTGAAGAAGAATAAATATCCTTCTTCTTTGTTTCTAAAGTTTTATATTTGTAGCTAATTTTAGGGATACATGATCAAGAGTACAGTAGCAGAACTTTTTGCACAAGAGATAAAACATATTGATGTTGAGGTTAAAGGATGGGTAAAATCATTTAGAGCGAATCGCTTTATTGCCCTTAATGACGGATCTACACTACACAATATTCAATGTGTTGTCGATTTTGAATCTATGGAAGAAGAACTTCTAAAGCGCATCACCTTAGGAGCTGCGGTGCACATAAAAGGCAATTTGGTCGAAAGTCAAGGTAAAGGACAAGATGTGGAAATTCAAGTCTCAAGTATCGAAATTTTAGGGGATGCCGACCCCGAGCTTGTGTCCAAAACCATTTTACAACCAAAACGTCATTCATTAGAATTTTTGAGAGAACAAGCGCACCTTAGAGTGCGTACCAATACTTTTGGCGCTGTCATGCGTTTGCGCTCATCTCTTTCGTTTGCTGTTCATGATTATTTTCATAAAAACGGCTTCAATTATATGCATGCGCCCATCATCACAGGAAGCGATGCTGAAGGTGCAGGTGAAATGTTTCGTGTTACCACTTTAGATCCAAAAAATCCACCACTTACAGATGATGGCAAAGTAGATTATTCCAAAGATTTCTTTGGAAAAGAAACAAACCTAACCGTTTCTGGACAGCTAGAAGCCGAAACCTACGCTATGGCGCTAGGAAAAGTCTACACTTTTGGCCCAACATTTAGAGCCGAAAACTCCAATACCTCCAGACACCTTGCCGAATTTTGGATGATAGAACCCGAAGTCGCGTTTATGGATTTGGAAGGCAATATGGATCTTGCAGAAGATTTTTTAAAATACGTCATCAGCTATGTATTAAAAAATAATGCAAAAGATCTCGCTTTTCTAGAGCAACGCTTAGAACAAGAGGAAAAGTCTAAACCACAAAATGAGCGTAGCAGTATGCGCTTAACAGAAAAATTAGAATTTGTTTTAGAGAATAATTTTAAACGGGTAAGTTATTCTGAAGCGATTGATATTTTAAGAAATAGCAAACCCAATAAAAAGAAAAAATTCAAATACCCAATCAATGAATGGGGCGCAGATTTACAAAGTGAACACGAACGCTTTTTAGTTGAAAAACATTTTAAGTGTCCCGTTATTTTATTTGACTACCCCGCCAATATTAAAGCATTCTATATGCGTTTGAACGAAGATGGAAAAACAGTGCGAGCGATGGATATCCTTTTTCCTGGAATTGGAGAAATTGTAGGCGGATCTCAGCGTGAAGAACGCCTCGAAGTCCTCAAAGAAAAAATGGCAGCACTTGATATCCCAGAAGAAGAACTGTGGTGGTACTTAGACCTCAGAACTTATGGGACAGCTGTGCATTCTGGATTTGGACTTGGATTTGAACGATTGGTGATGTTTGCCACAGGGATGAGTAACATTAGAGACGTCATTCCTTACCCTAGAACGCCACAAAATGCCGAATTTTAACTGCAAAAAGCAACAGTCGAGTAATTAATCAAAACTAGAACTCAACAATATCAATAGTTTTTTTAATTTTATACAAACCCAAATAAGCAATGCTAAAGCAGTACTTACAATTTAAACTTTCTCAAAAACTGTCTCCACAGCAGATTCAGTTGATGAAACTTATTCAGCTGCCCACACAAGCATTTGAACAGCGATTAAAACAAGAACTCGAAGAAAATCCAGCTTTAGAGCATGGTAAAGACAATGAAAATGATGGTTTTGAAGATGCATATTCAGATCATGATCTAGGAGACAATGAACAGATTAATGCAGAAGACATCAATGTAGATGATTACCTCAGTGATGACGAAATTCCTGCATACCGACTCCACGCCAATAACTATAGTGCAGATGATGATTCGAAAACAATCCCCTATGCTTCAGGCACATCGTTTACACAAATTTTGATTGATCAACTCAACACCTTTCGATTGGAGGATCAAAACTATGAAATTGCCAAATTTCTTATTGGCAGTATCGACGACAGTGGTTATATCCGAAGGCAACTTTTAGATTTGACAGATGATTTGGCTTTTACACAAAATATTTACACCGATATTCAAACGATTGAAAAAGTATTAAAAGTTGTTCAACAGCTGGACCCTCCTGGTGTTGGTGCTAGAGATTTACAAGAATGTCTGCTTATTCAACTACAAAGAAAAACACAAACTCAACATACAGAATACGCTATCAAAATCATTGAAAATGCTTTTGAGCAATTCTCAAAAAAACACTACCAAAAACTTCTCAAAAAATTTAATATTTCAGAGCTTCAGCTTAAAGACGCCATTTTAGAAATAGAGCGATTGAACCCAAAACCTGGAAGTTCTTTTTCCAACAATTTCCGCTCTACGGAACATGTTGTTCCTGATTTTACGATTAAAATTGTAGATGGCGAATTGGAGCTCACATTGAATGGCCGTAATGCGCCAGAACTACACGTTTCAAAATCCTACAATGAAATGTTACTTGGCTATAAAGCTTCAAAAGAAAAATCTAAAGCACAAAAAGAAGCTGTTCTGTTCATCAAACAAAAACTTGATGCCGCCAAATGGTTTATTGATGCCATACGCCAACGGCAACAAACACTACTACTTACCATGAGCGCCATTATGCATTACCAAAAAGCATACTTTTTGTCTGGCGATGAAGAACAACTTCGCCCTATGATTTTAAAGGATATTGCCGATGAGGTCGAAATGGATGTCTCGACAATTTCTAGAGTTGCCAACAGTAAATATGTAGACACCCCCTATGGAACCAAACTGATTAAAGAGTTTTTTAGTGAATCCATGACCAACGATCAGGGGGAAGAAGTGTCAACTCGAGAAATCAAAAGTATTTTAAAAACTGTTATTGCCGAAGAAGACAAGAAAAAACCTTTGACCGACGAAAAACTTGCGAAAATACTTAAAGAAAAAGGGTATCCCATTGCACGAAGAACTGTAGCAAAGTACAGAGAGCAATTGGATTTTCCTGTAGCCCGACTGCGCAAACAGATTTAAGCTATACTTTTTTAATTACATTGGTGACAATCCCCCATATCACAAAGTCGTTTTCAGATGTAATTTGAATCGGTTTATAGTTTTTATTTTCAGGTTGTAGCCAAACCTCTCCATTGTCAACTTTTAATCTTTTCACCGTGAATTCACCATCTAAAAAACAAACAGCAATCCTGTTGTGTTCTGGTGTAAGACTTCGGTCTATCACCAACAAATCGTTATCATTTAACCCCGCATCAATCATGGATTGACCACTTACTCGCGCAAAAAATGTTGCTTCTTTGTTCTTGATTAATTCCGAATCTAACGATAGTCGTTCTTGCTTAAAATCGTCGGCTGGAGAGGGAAATCCTGCCGAGATTCCGGTATCAAAATAAATAACCCCTCGATCATTTTCTGGAGGTTTTGGAATAAAAAAAGTTAACGCTTGGCTGGTTTTTTTTGACATTGAACTGTAATTATATCTTTTAAATTGGTGGTGTACTGTGGCGATAAATGTTCTTGACGCATTTTCCACGTAAGGGTTAAATCTTGATTGGCTAATTTGAGTTTTGGGGCATTGTATTTCTTATTCACTCGATCAATGGCATGCATCAAAGGTTTGTGGCGTGCATCTTCATGTGCAAACATTTGTAATTGATGATTATGTGTCGGCACAATGCCTGTAAGAATGACTCCTGCTTTTTTGTAATGAATTCCTTTTTTATAGATAGAGCTTATGGCACGAACAGCACTTGAGCTGAGCACCAGACTAGAATCTGTAGGAAAAGGAATACTGACCATTGTACTGGCACGGTATTGCTCTGTATTTGTTTTAAAACGATCGCTGCGTAAAAACACAACAAGCATATGACAGCTGGAATTTTGACGCCGGAGTTTCTCTGCGCAACTGCTGGCAAATGTAGAAATACGTTCCTTTAAATCGCCTAAATCAGTCAGCGTGGTCTCAAAACTTCTTGTAGTAGCAATGGCGCGTTTGTTTTTGACTTGATCCATCTCTATTTTAGAAATCCCTTCTAAATCTTTTTTTAACTTCCATTCGGTAATAGAGAATGTTTTGCATACCCAAAGGTCTGGAAGCTGAACAAAATCATAGGCTGTTTTAATTTGTTTTTGTGCCAATCTTTTGTGGAGTGCGTGGCCAATACCCCAAACGTTATCTATGGAAGTCCATTTGAGTGCTTTGATGCGTTTTTCTTCAGTATCAATAACATAGACCCCTCCTGTTTCTTTAGGAAACTTTCGAGCAATTTTATTGGCAATTTTACAAAGTGCTTTTGTTGGAGCAATGCCTACACAAGTCGGAATTCCTGTCCACTTCAAAACACGATTACGGATATCATGGCCATAGGCCTCAAGCTTATAATGTTCGAACCCCTTGAATTGCAAAAATGCCTCATCAATACTATAAACCTCAACGTCTGGGGTGAATTGTTCTAAAATCTTCATGACACGACTGCTCATATCGCCATACAAAGGATAATTAGAAGAAAAAACATGCACTTTATTGGCCTTAAAAAATGATTTGTATTTAAATGCAGGCGCGCCCATGGGAAGCCCCAAATCCTTTGCTTCATCACTACGCGCAATAACGCAACCGTCATTGTTAGATAAAATAGCAACCGGTTTCCCTTGTAAATTCGGATTAAAAACCCGTTCACAAGAGGCATAAAAATTGTTACAATCGACTAGTGCAAACACGATTGAAAGGTAGTGTATTTCTGCTTTTTTTTAAAATAGAAATTGTAATTTATTTTAATATAAAATGGTGTTATGAAAGTAAAGTTTTAACATTATTTCCACAATTTTATGATGCGTGGTTTATGGATTTATATACCTTTGGGGCTTATTTTAAACCTACTTAAAACAAACTTAAAATGAAAATTAGATTTAAACCATTCGTGCTCATTGGGGTTTTTACAGCACAATTTAGTGTTGCACAACAAGTCCAATCATTAGACTCAGTTACTATTGAGTCCACAAGAATTGATTTGCCTTTCAAAGAAAATTCACGAACAATTAGCGTCATTAGTTCAGAAGCTATTGAACAAAGCCCAGCCACAAATTTGGCAGAACTACTACAACAAGAAGCGGGAATAGACATTCGTCGTCAAGGGATCTACGGTATGCAATCGGATTTATACATTCGTGGTGGAAGCTTTGACCAAACACTTTTACTTATTGACGGTATCAAGGTGGAGGATCCTCAAACAGGGCATCACACTTTGAATATAGCACTCCCTCTGGAAGTCATCAAGCGCATTGAAATTATTAAAGGCCCTGCGGCAAGAGTCTTTGGCCAAAATGCATTTACAGGAGCAATCAATATTGTTACAAAGTCAAATGGAGATTTAAAAAATAATATCGGATTTCAATTGGGTTCTTACAACCAACAACACGCAGCAGCAACAGTGGGAGAACGTTTAGGCAATACAAATCTTATGGGGCATGCTTCAGTCAATAGCTCCGATGGATATCGTTACAATACAGATTTTGACAACCACAATTACTTTTTAAAAAGCAGCTTTAATACAAATCCTATTGATGTTATCGCTACATTTTCAGAACGTAAGTTTGGTGGAAATCAATTTTATGCCATTGATGCTAAAGAACAATACGAAGAAACACAGAGTAGTTTGGTTGGTATTTCTACTGTAATGCATCGAGGAGACTTAAAAATTAGCCCTCAACTGTATTGGAAACGCAACCAGGATATGTACCTCTACATTAGGAATAAACCTTCAGTGTATAGAAACCTTCACATTTCTAATAAAATCGGTGCGCAAATCAATGCGTCTTATTCTTCATCGCTTGGGGTTACTGGTTTTGGTGTTGATGTTGCTAAAGTAACTATGAGCAGTAATCGATTAGGAGATCGTGACCGATGGATGGGGAATTTCTTTTTGGAACATCGCTTTTCATTTTTAGACGATAAACTTGATGTTACTCCTGGTGTAGCGGTCAACTACTTTTCTGAATTTGATTTCAATGCTTTCCCAGGAATAGATCTGGGTTATACCATTAACGATTCTTTCCGATTATATGCAAATGCAGGATATACGTATAGAGTCCCTACATACAACGACCTTTACTATGTAGGGAGTAGGGATGTAGGAAATGAAAATTTGGTGCCTGAAAAAGCCATTTCAGAAGAAATTGGGTTAAAATATTTTGGAGAAACCCTAACAGCTTCTGTTGCTTTTTTCAATAGAGATTCCGATAATTTAATAGACTATACAAAAGAAAATGAGGCAGATAAGTGGCAGTCCAATAATTTAAAAAGTTTAAATTCTAACGGAATAGAGGTTCAATTGTCTACTCCATTTAAAATAGGACAATATATACAAAACTTTAACCTAGGATATACTTATTTAAATGAAGATTTAAAAGCTGTAAGAGCTAACTATTCGAAGTATATCATCAATTCACTAAATCATCATCTTACAGCTAATGTAAAGACACAATTTACAAAAAACCTAAGCCAAAGTTTGGTTTACAAATTTGCTGAAAGAGCTACAGGTGAAAGCTATAGTGTTGTAGATGTTCAAATAAAATTATTGGTTGGCCAACTAGAGTTGACCCTTACAGGAAACAATGTTTTCAACACCTCGTATATAGAAACAGGTATCGTGCCCATGCCAAAAGGTAATGTCTTATTTGGACTACGTGCCTTCTTCTAAACACTTGATGTAATAAACTCAAAAAAGCTGGTTGATTTTTTCATAAACCAAATGGGGTTCCCATCCTCGGTATAAGAGATAATCGGCCAGTTTTTTCTTTTTTTTGAGTATAGAAACTCCTTTAAGAGAATTCGCTTTTTTATGCGCTAATGCTTCGAATGTTGTTTTGTATTCCACGTCCGAGATTTGCGCTAAGGCCTTTTTGACAAGGTATTTTGAAATATTTCGTTGTTTGAGTTCAGAAGTTAAACGCCGTCGCCCCCATTTTTTAATTTTGAATTTCCCACGCACAAAAGCCATCGCAAAACGTTCTTCATTTAAAAAATTTTCTTCAATAAGCGTCATGATGATTTGTTCTTTTGCTTGAGGGATCATCTGCATGTCTCTAAGCTTTTGAGCGACTTCTTTGTTACAGCGGTCTTGATAGGCACAATACCTTTGGAGTTTTGCCAATGCTTCATCTACAGTGTATGTTTTTTTGGGGAGGTACATCAATTTTGATAGGTAATCGAGAAAATCAGATTTCTACCGGGTGCGCTTATCCCAGATGCAAAAGGGCGATACCCCTCATTAGTAATATTCTCAATAGCACCAACAAACGAAATTGTATCGCTGAATTTATATTGCGTTCTAAGATTAAACGTTAACCAAGATGGTGCATAAGGGTTCCCATCAGCATCTTTGGCAAATAAGTGACTAGAGAGTTCATGAGATATGTCTTCATGAGAAAGACGAGCATTATAATTTACATAGCCATCAAGCGTTATTTTATTGTGTTTCCAAACAATATGTGCGTTCCCAAAAGCAGGGGCGACATGACGAACAGGCATATTTCTATCATTCGCATTTTTTTGACGGCCCTTAGTAATACTATGCTGCGAAGTAAGCTCTAACGCTTTAGAAAAGCGCACGTGTAATCCTACTTCAAAGCCATAAATCCATGCCTTTGATGTGTTTTGGATGGCTTGTATAGTGCTTAACTCTCCATCATAAATAAGTTCTGAAACGCCATTAATGCTAAAGTCATCTCTTGTCATAGCATTATCCAGATAGGTATAGTAAGAAGAAAAGTCTAACAGTAAAGAATCATCAAAATTGAGGTTTAGTCCTAGTTCTGCACCATAAGCATGTTCTGGACTTAAACTTGGATTTGGCGCAACCACAATACCTGGTTGAGAATCAAATACTTTGCCGACATCATCGATATTTGGAGCGCGAAAGGCCATTGTCGTATTGAATTTCCACGACAATGTTTTGCTTTGCGCCCAAGTGAGCCCAGCAGTAGCAGTCAGAGCACTTGTGTTTAAGTTTGCGTTTGTAAAAGGTAAATCATAAAATTGAGCATTTGGGGTCAAATCTGCCTTGATGGAAATCATATTGTATCGGATACCAGATTGGAAAGTCAGCTCAGTCGACGGCTTATATTTTAAACTTAAATATGATGCCAAACTTGTCCATTGTGCATTATCTGGATATCGAGATGCAATACGATCTATTATATTATTTTCAACGTTGAGAGATACTCCTTCTGAGTTCACTTTGTTATAAATATATTCTGCACCATAGAAAAGATTCGTCTTGTCATTAATTGTTTTTTCAAAATCAAGATTGAAAGACAGTGCTTCGACGGCTTCAGTTCTTCTTTTTTGATCTACGTCATCAAATTTTCGACTTATTCGACTTTCACCAAAATGCTGATAAGCAACTGTCGATTTTATTTTATCGTAAAGATTAGATCTGCTGCTTAACTTTGTCAATTGAAAATTGGCTAAAAGCCATTGTTGTGGACCATAATTCCATTCTGCATATTTCAAAGTTTGATCAGAGTTCTGAACCACCAAGCGATCATATCTTGGAATATCAGAAGTCGTCGCGTAATGAAGTCCAAAATCGAAGGTTAATGATTCTGAGGGTTTGAATAGAATTTTTTGAGCGGCATGAAATTGATTGAAATTTGTAAACTTTTGAATGCGCGGATTATGGTTTGGTATCAACATATCCTGTTCATTGCGGTGGGTTACATAAAATGGGGTTAAATAATCTTGAACATCTGTTTTACCCATCCTTAAATCCCCAAAATCAGAAAAACTCATGCTGGTGTGAAATCCCCATTTATTCAGCCCAATGTTTAATCCTATTTGAGCTGTTTTTTCGCTATTGGCTGAGGAATAACGCAAATTACTTTTGGTTGAAACTAGTGGAGATTCACTATTCGATAACTGAGGAGATGTTGTATAAAAATTCATCACACCGCCTATAGCATCACTACCATAAATTACTGATCCTGCGCCTAAAATAACTTCGGTGGTTTGAACATTGAATGGGTTAATCGAGATGACATTCTGAACATTTCCTCCTCTAAAAATAGCATTATTGAGCCGCACACCATCAACTGTAATAAGCACTCGATTGGTAGAAAATCCTCGAATCATAGGGCTTCCACCACCCAACTGGCTTTTTTGAACAAATACACGACCACTTTGTGCCAATAGATCGGCGGAAGTTTGGGGCATAGCTTGTTGAATATCATTTGCATCTATGCTTATAATTCTTTGCGGAACTTCTTTTTTGCTTTGTTCAAACTTTGACGCTGAGATGACTATTTCGTTTAGACTGGTTGACTTTGGGCTTAAAAAAATGGTGTCTCTTAACTTTGATTTTAATATAGATTCTCTGTGATAAGATAGATGTTGGAAGTAAATTCGTTCGAAGCTTTGAAAACGTTCAATAGATGCTATACCATCAAGATTTGAAACATTTGTTTTGGTTTTAACCAAATTAAAAACCGCAACACCAGCAATGGGTTCCGAATTTGTTTCGTCTACAACAACAACCTGTTGTGCCGATAAATTCCAAAGGAAAATACATAAAAAACAACTATAAAAATGTTTCATTTAATTAAATACCTGGTTCAGAATAGCAAGAGACTTTGGAGATTTGAATCCTTGCAAATGTAATTTAAAATACAACAATATCATATTCAACAATTCTTGCTTTTGAATCGAGTTCATTGGTTTGTCTTTTAACTTATCAAATTTCGTACCCAAGATGGTGTTGAACAAAATTAATTTTTCTCCAGAAACACAATACCGCCCATTATTTGTGCTTTGATATTTTCCTTCTTCCAAATTAAAATAAGAAAAATTATCGGTGGTAATTTCCGGGTAAAATCCGATGTATTTCGATAGCCCAATTAGAAATTTATGATGAAAAATACTGCTATGTTCTACTGTATCAAACCACAAAAATGTGGTTTCTATGTATGAAAAAAGTGCTGGATTAGCTTCTTCTTCTCTTAAAATCATACTTAATATTTCGGCTAAAAAAATCACAACTGTAGACTTTAGTATCGCTGTGTGTAATGATCGAAAAGAGTGGAGTAAACGAATATTTTTAAAGTAATGTAGGTCTCTGTTGTTCTTGTAATCTACTTCAATTTCAAGCATAGAAAGAGGTTGGAAATAAGCGGGTTTAAGCTTGCTTTTTTTTGAGGAAAATGCATTTTTGACCATAAAGCTGACAACTCCTTTGGACTCCGTATAGCACTTAACAATAAGATCATTGTCTTTATATTTTAGTTTTGAAAGTACTATTGCTTTTGTAGAGACAATCATTAGCGAACGAGCATGATTTTTAGAACTTTTGTTTCCAAATTATCTAAATCTGAAATCAACACAACATAAACTCCAGAAGCAACTGTATTGTTGGCTAAGTTTTTACCATTCCAATAGGCCGTTCCGCCATCAATTTCTAAGTTATATCCTTTGAAGCGCAAATTCGTATTGGACTGGGCTTCGGCGACTAAATTCCCTGTGACATCTGTAATTTTAACATTAACATTCTCACTTAGGTTTTTAATCTTTACTTTATCAATGGCCAAATTAAATCCTGGACGGACTGGATTTGGATATACAAACGCATCTTCCAAAGAATCGGAAGGGCTAGAGCCCCCTGCTTTAAAAGAAACTAATCCTCTTGAAGTGCCAAAATATATGGTGCCGTCATTTTCATTTTGAGTCATCGTCGTTACGCTATTGGAAGGTAATGGAGAATTATTTTTGGTGAAGTGATAAATCGTTTTTTGACCATCAGCACTTAAATAAAAAACACCGGCATCTACTGTAGAGATCCATTTGTTATTAGACCCATCAACAATTATTTTTGTGATGAATTGGAGTTCCAAAAGTTCTTTTGGCAATCCATCTTCCGAAATAATAATGGGTTCGGTGCTGATAACTTCTTCTGTAAAGAAATTAGCAGTATTATACAAAATTCGTAATCCTTTATAGGTCCCAATCCAAAGTACATCATTATTGTCTAAGGCAAGTGCTTTTATGTGGTTTATAGGTAGGTTTGCTGTTCCTTCTCCTTTAATTTGTCGAAGTAAATTTCCGTTTTCATTAAATCCAATGACACCATTCTGATAACTCCCAATCCATTTGGTCCCATCAGGGCCAATAATTAACGCGCCAAAACCATTTTCGTCGGCAAGATAATCTTCAATAAGTGAACTAAAACTATAGGTTTGCCACTGATTTGTGGTCGGATTGTATTTTTTTAAAGGTTCTTCATTTTTACACGTCAAACTCCAAAGATTAGCTTGTTCATCAAACTTTAGCCCTGATACACGAATGCTTCTGTAGTTTGGAATACTTGGTACAAATAACGACTGTAAAGCACTATTGGTATCATCAAAAAACTCCATAGGATTATCCTTTTGAAAATTCAATATACCGTTATGGAATGAGCTTATAAAAATTTGATTAGAATTAATAGGATTAATGGCGACCACATTCAGATTATGAACTGGTTTTTGGATTGCATCTTGAATACTATCATAAGTAATGTTGTGCCATTTTTCGTCCTCAAAATAACTAAATCCATGTTTTTTTAATGGATGAGGATTAAAATTTTGATCATAATCCCCAAAAGTAACCCATAGATTACCATATCCATATTTTAGCATAAATGGAGTATTCCTAAGGGGGCCGTCAGGATGGATTTCTTCATAAGCATTGGGCATATTTACGTAAGATTTTAAAATACCAAAATCTTCTGTTCCGATATATATAGTTTCATCAACGAATTGTGCGGTAGTAAAATTCGTATCAAATTGTGCTGACCCCGTAAAAGTATCCATAAGACTTAGGTCGGATTCGTATCGGTACACATTGTCTTTTGTGGCTACTATTAAATGATCATCATTTGATTTTAAATCGACCACTGATTCTGAAAAATTTAAAGACGGCAGTAAGTTTGAGCCCACAACTTCGTACAATTTATTATCAGATTTGATTGTATAGAGGTTGTTTTCAACAAAATTTATTAATAAAAAATTACCTAAAGAGTGTGTATCCCAAAACTGGAAGTCAATTAAATTTGGGTTGTCTAAATCCGCCTTTTTTAATCCTGCGTTGGTCGCAGCATAAAGTTCATTATTAAAAACAACCGTTTGCTGTACTTGTACTTGGGTGCCATTGGTTCCTATGTAGTATGTGTCTCCAAACTCTAGTGCTTCTAAATTGTAAACTGATATACCATAGTTGGTGCTAATATAAACAAGATTGTTGTGTTCATAAAAATGATTTATCCGTCTATTCTCTGGAGATATGGTGGTTTTATTTAAAATATCCACAACTTTTAAAACAGATTTTGTTGTTAAATTATATACCTCCACAAGCCCTGTGCCATAGCCAATAATTAAAAGATTACTGTTGTTGCTGTAGTGAATCGATGTAATGTACTCGCCTGAAAGTCCCTCAATGGTTGTTATAGTTTCAAGTTCATTCGTCAAAAAATCATATGTAAATATTACATTTTCACTGGCAGCATAAATTTTTCCATCTCCTTTCGCTATAGATTTAATATTATTGTACGAAAAATGGCCTTGCCAGTCATCTGTATTGAACTGTTGACCAAGCATTGCTGTGATGCAGCAAAAAAACAGTAAAAGAGTAAAAAACGCTTTCTTCAAAAGTGTAAAGATTTTATCAAATATATTTATATCTAACGACAAAACACGGTATTATTATACATAAACAAAAAAAGCTTATACTTGTATGTAGAAGCTTTTTTTTCTTTGTAAGAAAAGAACTTAAACAACACCTTGGGCAAGCATCGCATCGGCCACTTTTACAAAGCCCGCAATATTGGCTCCTTTAACATAGTCTATATAACCTGTTTTTTCATCTTTACCGTACTTAATGCATTTGTCATGAATATTACCCATGATGTCTTTAAGTTTGTCATCGACTTCTTTTCGAGTCCAATTGTAACGTAACGAATTTTGTGTCATTTCTAATCCAGAAGTTGCAACCCCACCGGCATTAGATGCTTTTCCTGGTGCAAATAGAATTTTTGCCTTTTGGAATAAAGCAATGGCCTCTTTGGTCGATGGCATATTTGCACCTTCACTAACACAAATACACCCATTGTTCAGTAATATTTTGGCGTCATTTTCATTGAGTTCGTTTTGAGTTGCACACGGTAAAGCTATTGCGCATGGTTCGCTCCAAGGAGTTTTTTTAGGGAAAAACTTTGCGTTAGGATAAGCATCAACATAAGCGCTAATACGCCCTCGTTTGTTGTTTTTTAAATCCATCACAAAAGCTAATTTCTGCTCATCAATACCATCTTTATCTAGTATGTATCCAGATGAATCTGAAAGTGTAATGACTTTTCCTCCTAACTGAGTGACTTTTTCTGTGGCAAATTGTGCTACATTTCCAGATCCTGAGATCGTAACGGTTTTCCCTTTTATATCATCTCCTTTAGTTTGCAACATTTTTTGTGCAAAATAGACTGTTCCGTACCCTGTCGCTTCAGGACGAATAAGCGACCCTCCCCATGTTACTCCTTTGCCTGTGAGGACGCCTGTAAATTCATTTTTTAATTTTTTATACATCCCAAACAAAAATCCAATTTCTCGTCCTCCGACTCCAATATCTCCTGCTGGAATGTCGGTATTTGGTCCAATATGACGAAATAATTCGCTCATAAAAGCGTGACAAAAACGCATAATTTCATTGTCGCTTTTCCCTTTAGGATCAAAGTCACTACCGCCTTTCCCACCGCCCATTGGAAGGGTGGTCAAGCTGTTTTTAAACACTTGTTCAAAGGCCAAAAATTTTAAAATACTCATATTGACCGAAGGGTGAAAACGTAATCCCCCTTTGTATGGGCCAATGGCCGAGTTCATTTGTATACGGTAACCTCTATTGACTTGTATTTCTCCCGAATCGTCTACCCAATTGACTCTAAACATAACTGCGCGTTCAGGTTCTACCATACGCAAAAGAATATTTTTGCCATGATAAATGTCGTGTTGTACAATGTAGGGGATGACTGTTTCTGCAACTTCTTCAACGGCTTGCAAAAACTCAGGTTCTAGACTGTTTCTTTGGCGTACCAAATCTAAAAATCCTTCAATTTTGTGTTTCATTTAATTTAATTTTAAGGGCATTATTATAATTATTTATAGTACAAATATATAATATCTTAAAAAATAAATTGATATTTTTTTAAATTCGTAATTAACGCCTCAAATTAAGCGCTAATATTGCGAATTATTTAAAAATTAGCCGTTTAGCGCTTGATCTAAATCTTCAATAAGGTCCTGCTGATCTTCAATTCCAACGCTCAACCGAATTAATGAGTCAACCACTCCTGTTTTTTCTCGTTCCTCTTTTGGGATACTGGCATGAGTCATGCTCGCTGGATGTCCCGCCAAAGACTCTACACCGCCTAAAGATTCTGCAAGTGTAAACACTTTTAGTCGTTCTACAACTTTTATAGCTTCTTCGAAATTATTTCCTTTTGTTGTAAAGGATAACATTCCTCCAAAATCATGCATTTGTTCTACCGCAGTTTGATGGTTGGGGTGAGTGGGTAGTCCTGGCCAATATACATGTTCTACTTTTGGGTGTTGCTGTAAAAATTTGGCAACGGCTCGCCCATTTTCACAGTGACGCTGCATACGTACATGAAGTGTTTTGATGCCTCGCAACACCAAAAAACTATCTTGTGGTCCACATACAGCCCCACTTGCGTTTTGAACAAAATACAGTTGTTCTGCAAGGTCTTTGTCTTTAACAGCCAAAGCTCCCATAACAACATCACTATGACCACCAAGATATTTTGTGGCTGAATGCATCACAATATCAGCACCTAAATCTAAAGGTTGTTGAAGATAAGGTGTGGCAAAAGTATTGTCCACAGCCAAAAGAATATTATGCTTTTTGGATATTTTAGAGACCGCTTTAATGTCGATAATATTCAGCATTGGATTGGTTGGCGTTTCTACCCAAATGAGTTTTGTTTTTGGATTAATGTGCTGCTCAATTTTATCGGCATTCTCCATCCCAACAAAATGAAATTTGATTTGAAATTTCTCAAAAACTTTTGTAAATAAACGATATGTACCGCCATACAAGTCGTTGGTTGAAATGACTTCATCGCCAGGGTTCAAAAGTTTAATAATAGCATCGATAGCAGCCAACCCAGAACCAAAAGCCAGTCCATAGTTTCCATTTTCTATACTTGCAAAGGATTGTTCTAGGGCATGGCGAGTAGGGTTGTGCGTTCGAGAATATTCGTACCCTTTGTGCCCCCCTGGCGTGGTTTGTGCATAAGTAGATGTTTGATAGATTGGCGGCATAACTGAGCCGAAAGCTTTATCTGGTGATTGACCACCGTGAATGGTTTTTGTGTTAAATTTCATTATTTAAATTATTGGAGTTGTTAGGAGATAATAGAGTTTTTCATAGCTAGAATATAGCCCAAATGAATCCCTTCATGAAAATTATTAAATTCAATGGCTTCCTCAACACAAGTAAGCGTGCTCTTTGTTGAAACCGTGTACTGATTATAGGTTTTAAAAGTCCCTGAGTTATAATCTTTTTGTGTTTGTTCAATCGTCGAAAACAGTAGTGTTTTCAGGTGATTAACCTCTTGTTGAGTAACATCATGTTCCGTTTTGGTGCCTTTTCTGTAAGCGTCTACCAAATCAGCATCAATAAGCATTGGAACATCAGATAGTTTATATACCAACAATTGTTGGGTTACAACCACATGAGCAATATTCCAGTATATAGAATTTCGGTATCCTTTAGGTACCTCATTAAGCTGATCTAAAGAAAAATCGGTTAAAAATTTTAACAGTATTGCTCTGTTTTTCAAGGCAATATCAAAACTACAATTCATAATTAAATTAAATACGTCAAATGTTATTTAAGAAATGATTTTCTTTGTAAAAGTAATGAAACAATCGCATGAAAAAAATCTATTACCTCAAAAGTTGCACTACATGTTTGCGCATCATCAAATCATTAGAACTTTCAGATGATTTTGAGTTACAAGACCTCAAAGAAAACCCTCTGTCCTCAACAGATTTGACACATCTAAAAACATTGGCGGGAAGTTACGAAGCTCTGTTTAGTCGACGTGCAAAACTTTACAAAGAAATGGGGTTGAAAAATGAATCTCTGGAGGAACGTGACTACAAACGTTACATTCTTGATCATTATACATTTTTGAAACGTCCGGTCTTGGTGGTAGAACAACAAATTTTTATAGGGAATAACCCTAAAACTATTGCAGCCGCAAAACTAGCCCTTCCACATGAATAGCCGAACCACTGCGCTTGTAGCTCTAATTTTGGTGCAATTATTTTACGGTGTCACCTTCACTTTTGCAAACGATGTTATTGTTGGTGGATATATCATGCCGTTTGGGTTTATTCTTTTAAGAGTTATGTGTGCTGCTGTTCTGTTTTGGTTATTTGGATTTGTTGTCCCAAGTAAAAAAATTGATCGTAACGATTTCCCAAAATTAATCGCTGCGGCCTTTTTTGGAGTCGCTCTAAATATGTTGGCCTTTTTCAAAGGACTTCAATACACCACGCCTATCAATGGCTCTGTGATTATGATTACGGTGCCCATAATCGTACTTATTTTATCTGCAATTATATTAAAAGAACGCATTACAGGGTCAAAAGTATTTGGCATTGGGCTAGGGCTTTCAGGGGCTTTAGTGCTTAGTTTGTATGGCCAATCTTCATCAAATGGAGAGGATATTTTATTGGGTAATTTCTTAATTTTTATCAATGCTGCATCTTATAGTTATTATCTGATTTTGATAAAGAAACTGACCGCCAAATATCATCCCTATGATTTTATCAAATGGTTGTTTTTGTTTGGTTCTATCATGGTTTTACCATTTGGATACAACGAACTCAGCGTTGTAGACTGGGGGGATTTCCCTGTCTACATTTGGTTCTCAATAGGATTTGTGATTGTTTTTGCGACTTTTGGCACTTATTTGCTCAACCCTATGGCACTAAGAACCCTGAAAGCCACAACGGTAAGTACATTCTTGTACCTTCAACCTATTTTTGCTGGACTTTTTGCTATCATTATGGGGGGCGATCAGTTAGACTTGGTTAAAGGATTGGCGACATTGTTAATTTTTATTGGCGTATATTTAGTCACCAAAAAATAATCTTTTTGAAGACATCATTTCATTTATCAATAAAAGAGCTAGACGATGAGTTTTTGGAGATAATCAACCCCGGCAACAGTGTCTATTTTTCACGTCCTTTGCTTCATGGATTTGAAGCTTCTAACACTCAGGTACAAATGCGTTATGTCTGTATTTCTGATGAAGGTGCGCCACAAGCACTTGCTTTGGTGCAAATTATTGAATTGAGTGTAGATGTCATCCTAAAAAACATTAAAGCATCTCCTTTCATTAGAAAAATATTAACCTTATTTTTTTGTAATGATCACATAAAAATCATGTTTTGTGGTAATGTTTTTCTGAGTGGAGAACACGGAATTAGTTTTGCTGAAAACAGCAATAGAAAAAAAATAACTGGCCATGTTGGTCATGCGCTAAATGCTATTGCAAAGACGGTTCGCCCTCTGCATGCCATTTTTATAAAAGATTTTGAAACCTCAGCACTAACATACACCACTTCTTTTGAACACTTTGGGTTTACAAACATAAAGGTAGAGCCAAACATGATGATAACGCTGAATCCCAATTGGGCAACTTTTGAAGATTATAAAATGGCGCTAAAATCAAAATATCGTGTAAAGGCCAACAAAGCAGATACTAAAAGCAAGCCATTAGAACTGCGTAATTTTTCAAAAAAGGACATTGAATTTTATAAAGACGAACTTCAGAACTTGTATCAAAATACAATTGATAATGCAAATTTCAACGCGCAAGTTTTGGATCTAAACACCTATGTAGAGCTAAAGAACACTTATAAAGAAGATTTCATTGTCCAAGGTTATTTTTTGGATAAAAAAATTGTCGGATTTCTGTCGGCCTTGTGCAACAAAAATCATCTGGATGCTCATTTTATAGGACTTGACTACGCCCTTAATAAGACACATGCTATTTATCCAAGAATTCTTAACGATTATATCCGCTTAGGTCTAGAAAAAGGTGTTACCACCATCAACCTGGGGCGTACAGCTTCAGAAATAAAATCGACTGTTGGCGCAACCCCTTTGGAATTAAGTTGCTACATCAAGCATAAAAACAAATTTATCAACTTCTTGATCCGTCCTTTCTTCAAAAGAATTCAAATCAAAAGCTTCAAACAGCATAGCCCATTCAAATAGTGCCTGCTTTTCTGTATCTTTGAGCCATAAATTTAATAATAAGGCATGATACACTCCATGACTGGATATGGGAAATCTGTATTAGAATTACCCGCAAAGACCATCCGCTTAGAATTAAAATCACTGAACAGCAAATCTTTAGATTTGAATATGCGAATGCCTTCAATGTATCGAGCAAAAGAACTTGAACTTCGTAAACTTATCGGAACGAGATTAGGGCGTGGTAAAGTTGATTTTTCTCTGTATGTTGAATTTAATAAAGGGGAAGCACCAGCCAAAATCAACTCAGAAGTGGTAAAAAACTATATGGAACAACTCCATGACATATCACCTTCAGCTTCGGTAGAATTACTCAAAATGGCCGTGCGTATGCCAGATGCAATAAGTACAGATCGTGAAGATATTGACTCGGAAGAATGGGCAATTATTTCGAATGAAGTTGGTGTTGTTTTAGATCGAATCCAGAACTATCGAAAAGATGAAGGTATTGCCCTCGAAAAAGATTTTTCGAAACGTATTTCCAATATTGAGGCGCTTTTAGACAGCGTCATTGATATGGATGCTGAACGCATCGAACACGTTCGAAGTCGCCTCAATAAAGGGATTTCCGATTTAAAAGAAAAAATAGATCAAAATCGGTTTGAACAAGAGCTTATTTATTACATTGAAAAATTAGATATTACAGAAGAAAAAATACGTTTGAAGAATCATTTAGAGTATTTTATAAAAACCCTAAATTCTGACGATTCAAATGGAAAAAAGCTTGGTTTTATTAGTCAAGAAATTGGCCGAGAAATTAATACTATTGGCTCTAAGGCAAACTTTGCGCCAATGCAAAAACTCGTGGTACAAATGAAAGACGAGCTTGAAAAAATAAAAGAACAACTGCTCAACGTCCTCTAAATATGTTCAACGGCAAACTCATTGTATTTTCTGCACCTTCTGGTTCTGGTAAAACAACCATAGTCAAGCACCTTTTAACGCAAAAAGAACTAAATCTTGCTTTTTCTATTTCGGCAACTTCACGCGAAAAAAGAGGGGAAGAGATTGATGGTAAAGACTATTATTTTCTATCAACTAAAGACTTTAAAAAACACATCAAAGCAGGAGATTTTTTGGAATGGGAAGAAGTTTACCGAGATAATTTTTATGGCACACTAAAAACAGAAGTTGAACGCATTTGGGCTATGGGCAAACACGTTATTTTTGATATTGATGTTTCTGGAGGATTGCGCATCAAAAAGAAGTTTCCAGAAAAAACACTTGCTGTTTTCATCAAACCACCAAGTATAGATGAGCTCAAAATTAGATTGAAAAAACGAAAAACAGAATCTGAAGACAAGATCAATATGCGTATTTCTAAAGCATCGGCCGAACTGGCAACTGCACCGCTTTTCGATTGTATTATTGAAAATGAAATTTTAGAAAAAGCAAAAAAGAATGCACACACAAAAGTGTTGAAGTTTATTGAATCTTAAAAAACAAATTTAGTTCAGGAAAATGAAAATCGGACTCTATTTTGGTACTTTCAATCCTATTCATGTGGGACACCTGATTATTGCAAATCATTTTGCCGAGCATTCCGATTTGGAGCAAGTTTGGTGTGTCGTAACCCCACAAAACCCATTCAAAACCAAACAGAGCATCTTGGATAATCATCAGCGCTTAGAAATGGTGTATTTGGCAACTAAAGAGTATCCAAAAATCAACCCAAGTGACATTGAATTTCACTTACCTCAGCCCAACTACACTATACATACCTTGGCTTATCTAGAAGAAAAATATCCCGAACACGAGTTTGTACTCATTATGGGTGAAGACAATGTAGTGTCCTTGCCAAAATGGAAAAATGCAGAAGTTATACTAGAACGTTACCCCATTTACGTATATCCCAGAAAAATAAGTGGTGTTATAACACAAGACTCTTTGGAAGGAACAATAAAAAAAGTTGATGCCCCAATCATTGAAATTTCTTCATCTTTCATAAGGAAATCCATAAAATCTGGTAAAAATATACGGCCACTTTTGCCCGAATCTGTTTGGATATATTTAGACGAAATGAATTTTTATAAATAGGTATGGTAAAAATTGGAAACATAGAATTGACAGAATTCCCGCTCTTGCTAGCCCCCATGGAAGATGTGAGCGACCCCCCCTTTAGAGCACTTTGTAAAGAGCAAGGTGCCGATGTGGTCTACACAGAATTCATCTCTAGCGAAGGACTTATTCGAGATGCCGCTAAGAGTACCATGAAACTCGATATTTATGAAAAAGAACGTCCGGTGGGGATTCAAATTTTTGGTGCCAATTTGGACAGTATGCTTCGTGCAGTAGAAATCGTAGAAAAGTCTAATCCAGACATCATTGACATCAATTTTGGTTGCCCAGTAAAAAAAGTTGTGAGCAAAGGGGCTGGTGCAGGAATTCTAAAGGACGTTTGTTTGATGGAGAAGCTTACAGCAGAAATGGTTAAACGTACCCATTTACCCGTGACTGTAAAAACTCGATTAGGTTGGGATCACGACTCTATTCGCATTGTTGAGGTCGCCGAAAGACTTCAAGATGTAGGCATCCAAGCATTGTCTATTCATGGACGAACACGTGCCCAAATGTACAAAGGTAGTGCCGATTGGGGGCCTATTGCCGAAGTAAAAAACAATCCTAGAATGCATATTCCTATTTTCGGAAATGGCGATGTCAACTCTCCAGAACGAGCAGTAGAAATGCGCGACACTTATGGTTTAGACGGTGCTATGATTGGACGTGCCAGTATTGGAAATCCTTGGTTTTTTAAGCAAGTAAAACACTATTTTGAAACAGGCACACACCTAGCGACTATTAGCATGACAGAGCGCGTTGAAGCCGCAAGAAGACACCTAAAAATGGCCATTGATTGGAAAGGTGAAGTACTAGGAGTTCTTGAAACAAGAAGGCATTATACAAACTATTTTAAGGGTATTCCAAACTTCAAGCCCTACAGAACAAAGATGGTGACTAGCGATCACAGTATTGATGTATTCAAAACATTTGATGAAGTGGAATCCGTTTTTGCAACGCATGAGTTTGTTTAGTCAGTAAATTCCAGTTTCTTTAAATTCCAAGATGCCATTCGGGCGGCAATAATGCCTAAAACAAAAATTGTAGCAAAAGCAATCACAAAATTAGAACCCTTTAAAACCACAGGGTAGGGCAAAGTTGGAGAAATCATTACCAAATCGAAATACAACTGAAGCGCGATTACAATAGCTCCTAAAATTAACCCTGTTAATCCTCCAATTACTGTCAACAAAACGCCTTGCATAAAAAATATATTTTGAATCTCTTTTTTGTTGGCACCAATGCTGTATAGCGTTTTCAAGTTGTCTTTTTTATGTAAAATCATCATGATAATCGAGCCCACAATGTTAAACAGCGCAATCATCAAAATCAGCGTAAAAATAAGGTACACTGCGATGTGTTCTGTATTCAGCATTTTGTATAAGGCATCATTAAGTTGAACTCTACTTTTAAGTATAATGCCATCCTCAAACACCTTGTTCAGCTCCGATTTTAGATGGTCTAAGTCTGCATTTGGAGAAGTTAGGATTTCGAGGGCGCTGATTTGATTTTCTTCAAGTCCTAAAAGGTATTGTGCATTCTTAATCGAAGTATAGACTCTAGAGCCATTGATTGATTCATTGATTTGAAAAACACCAACATTGGCAACTTTTAAGCTTTTGAATGCACTTTTTACAGAACTAATTTGTCCTGTTCCTGGTTTTGGTGCATACATACGGATAGTTTTTGTAAGATCGTACACCCCAAACCCCAAAGTATTGGTGACTCCCCAACCAGCAACAATATGCGGAAGATCTGGTGCCAACCAATCGCCATAAGTCAAAATAGAATCTATGGTTTGTTGAGGGTAATGTACATCAACTCCTTTGAGGTCGATGGCCAAATACTTGTCTTCACAACGCAACAAAACCTTGTCTTCTACAACCCCTGAAAACGAAGCAATCCCATCTATAGCATTGATTTTTTGTCGCTGTACAGAAGACAAAGAAATGGTTTTGGATTGTTGCGGAAAAACTTTAAAATCAGGATCTGAAAAAGACGTAAACTCTAAACTAAACGCCTTGAGCCCATCGAACCCAGAAAGCACAATAAAAAGTGCTGCAGTTCCCAAAATGATCCCTAACCCTGCGACTAGAGTGATGTAATTAATGGCTTTGTTTTTACTTTTTGTAAACAAATACCGTTTGGCTATGTAAAGCGAAAAATTCAACTATGATTTTTTTCTTTTTTGAAGAATATTGTCATTGAGAATAGGGTTTTCTGTCCCTTTAAGCGATCGGTCTATTTGATCTATGTATTCTAAAGAATCATCAATAAAAAACAACAATTCGGGCATACGGCGAAGTTGATGCTTGGTGCGCATAGCCAATTCATGTTTGATAATTGGAGCATTTGAAGAAATCCCTTCAATCAAAATTTTGGCTTGTTTTATGGGAAAAATACTTAGATAAACTTTGGCAATAGACAAATCAACTGTGACTTTTACTTGGGTTACAGAAATGATAACGCCCTGCATGCCGCCCTCTCTTGCAGCCCCTTGTAGCACTTCAACTAAATCGCGTTGCAAAACCGATGCTATTTTCTTTTGTCTTTGACTTTCCATAAAGCAAAAATACTATAATTCTTCTTGATTTGTTCAAAAGCCCTGTTTTTTGCTTTAAATTTGTAAAAGGATGAAAAAAGTAGAGCATATTGGCATCGCCGTAAAAGACCTAGTGGCTTCCAACAACTTGTACGCAAAACTACTGGGGGTGCCCCATTATAAAATAGAAGATGTGGCGTCTGAAGGAGTTGAAACTTCTTTTTTTAAAGTTGGTGAACAGAAGATTGAATTGTTACAAGCGACAAACCCTGATAGTCCTATTGCTAAATTTATAGAAAAACGAGGGGAAGGCGTGCATCATATTGCTTTTGCAGTAGATGATATTGAAGCCGAGATTGAACGCTTGAAGACAGAAGGGTTTGAATTGATTCACCATACTCCTAGACCTGGTGCAGATGGAAAAATAATTGCATTTTTGCATCCAAAATCATCTGGTGGAGTACTTGTAGAACTGTGTCAAGACACAAACAATAAAGAATAGATTTCTTTTTATAATTTTAAAAATGGTTGTAATATTGCAGCCACTTTTGGTCCCATAGCTCAGTTGGTTAGAGCATCTGACTCATAATCAGAGGGTCCTTGGTTCGAGCCCAAGTGGGACCACCCTTAAAACCCTTCTTAATTGAGGGGTTTTTTGTTATGCTACCGCACTTAGAAAAAACCAAAAAGCGCTTCAACACGCTTTGTTCCAAAGCTACTGCGCTAAGATGTACTTTTTATATATCAATAATTGAAATAAAATTCAATATATTTGAGTAAACTATGAATGTCAATGAATAAAAAAACTTATAACATATTAGGCTTTATAATTGGCGGAGCTGTTATTGTAGGGGGAAGATACATTGGCTTAAGTCTTTTGGAACGTATTGTTGCTTTCATTTTAATAGGCGGTTTATTTGAGATTATTTATAGAAAAACTAAAAGACAACACTAATGAAAAATAAAGTAAAATACACAAAATCGTTAGTTATAGGGTCTGCAGTTGTTTCATTAGGCGCTGTAGGATGGGGGATTTATGAGTTAACTAATAGTGAGTTTTTAACTGGTTTAGGATTCATTTTTGCAGGTGTTGTTATGTATTTGAATAATTGTAGTAATTTATTTAAAAGTAATAAATGAAGAAAAAAATTACAATATTTAGCTTATGAATAAACTTGAAAAATTTATATACTCAAAAAAATATCTTCCTTCAATTTTATATTTTGGGTCTCTTGGAATAGTCATTTTTGATATTTATTGTAATGAGTTTACTGATTTTGAGTTTGTTCCACCAATTTTGGAAATTCCATTATTATTTTGGTTTTTTTTTATTACTTATTTGGCAGGCAAAAATTTAAAGAAAAACAAATAATAAGTTAAGTAATAACTAAACAGTAGGCATATCCTCTTCTTTCTGTTCTGCTATTTCTAATCCTCTTAAGTAGGTTAGAGATACATTTATAGACGAATGCCCATAGCTTTCTGTAGCTTGGTTATCGAGCCTTTACGTTTGAATATTTAAATGCTGCTGTATTTGATGTGCAGTTTGATGGATTTGTTTTCCGTTTATGTCTGTTATTCTTACCTCAAACAACTGTTCTGTGGGATGGGTGATGTAATTGGCTTCTGTTGCAGAGTTTGGATAAACCTTGACTTGCAATTATAGCTCAGATGATTCTTTATTTAACGTTGATAAATCTAAAGAATTAATTGTACAAATAAGAATGCAATACCAAAGACTTTAATCCTAATTCTCTTCGTACTTGTAGCGGTTATATTTTATTAGCTTACATTACAACCCGTAGAAGCGACTATTATTCCCTCTTTTATTCTTGTTGTCAGGGTTAAAATCAAATGTAATATACAATTCAAAACTATTAAAATCAGTGCCTGTCGGACCAGGAGACACCATATCTATCGAATAATTAACCCCAAGCTCTATTTGTTGAACAAAGAGACTTAAAGATGCTCCAAATTGAGATATTGAAAACCCCTCATAATTGTTAAAGTGTTGGTTAAGGCCTATAGAAATATTT
Organism: Flavobacteriaceae bacterium; assembly: GCA_029238515.1. Classification (GTDB taxonomy): domain Bacteria; phylum Bacteroidota; class Bacteroidia; order Flavobacteriales; family Flavobacteriaceae; genus UBA3537. Next base: position 79,591 of record JAQWFW010000032.1, read on the forward strand.
CCTAATATCACTTCTTGAAAAAGATCTATTCTAGATTTTGCGCCTTGCATAGTAATAGCATTATATAAAAACAAATAAGAAAATGAAGGCAAAATACCTTGGCCGTAAGGGTTTAAATCATACTCATAACCCATTTGCAAGGAGAGTAATAAGTCTTTCTTGTTTTTTGCAGTGGAATTAAAAGATGTATCAGGAGTATTCATATGCTTTGCATTAAGCCCAAAAAACAAATTTTCGTTGTTGTGAAGCGAAAACCCTGCAGCCAAATCAAAATAATTAATTTGACCATCAATGTTTACCGGATCAATAGTAACTCCTGCAATACTCCCTGTTAATACATTTATTTGATCTTCAAAAATCAAACTATTATAATTTAATGAACTGCTACCATATCCTATGGACACGGACGGATTAAACGTCCATTTGTAATTAAATTGTGTTCTATAAATATAATGTAGGTTAGCAATCGAGACTGAATATCCAAGACTTTTCACATCAATGCTCTTAACATCTAAAGCCAATGAAAAATTACTTTGCTCAAAGAAATGATTTACAAATGCAAATTTTGATTCGACTTCACTAGCATCATTAAATCCTTCTGAACCTGTTAGCACTCCTACTTTTGAAGAGTCTCCAAAAGCATAAAAGCTAGGGTTTTGAGCACCCATGATTTTGTTTTGGTTTTTTATGATATTATCTTGTGAAAATCCAAAGTTGTAAACTAAGATTACAAGGGTGATATATAGAGATTTCAATTTCATAGTCTGTATTATTTTATAAGCATAAATTGACCCGTTTTCTCAACAACTTTTCCGTCTATAGTTGTAGCTACTACGTAGTATTTATAATTTCCATTAATTGGCTCATCATTTCCTTTTTCTATACCATTCCATCCCCAATTAGGATCTAATGAATCTACATCAGAGGTTATTTCATAAACAACATTCCCCCAGGGGTCATACACATACATGGAAACTTTTGTAAAGCCAATTAATGATGCTCTAAATAAATCATTTATTCCGTCATTATTAGGAGAGAAAGCTGTAGGTGTCATAATATTTGCACCACGACCAACACTAATAGTTTTAGATACTGATCGCGAACAACCCAGTCTATTGAAAACGGTAAGTGTGACTGTATAAACCCCGTCAATCGTATAGGAATGGAAAACTGTTTTGAAGCTATCCCCTTCAGAATTCGGAACTAAATCTTCTGGATTAAAAAATACTTTGAAAGGCGAATTATCCCCAAAATCCCAAACAATGTAATCATATTCGGCTGGGATGTCACTGAGATCAACTGTATTGGTGAATTCTATACTTTCATTAACATCAACTGAACTATAGGCTGCAAAATTAAGTGATGTATAATCAAAACCTGGTGACTCAATTGGCGTACTAATGTCAATTGTGTTCCAACAGTCTTGATCATTTTTCACTTTAAGAACTCCTGTTGGGGTTGTTGGGTTATTAATTGCCAATTCGTATGTAGAATCCCCTAAATAAACATGAGGGACTAAAACACTATTATAATAGAACGTTAAGCTTGGATCTAAACTCGCTACTTTAATTCTAATATTTCCTGGATTATCAGCACATAATGAATCATCTAATTCAAGGTATTCGATATTAAGAGAACTGTAATCAAATATTGTGAACAAATAAGGAGTTGACGTACATGAATTACTATCTTCAATCGTTAAATAATACAATCCAGCTTGCAGGTCACAAATATTAAAGTAGTTATTATTTGCAACTGTAATTGGAGTTAATGTTTCAGATGATGGATCTAAATACTCTAAAGAAAAGTTTGTATAAATTCCTGTTCCACCAGTAAAATCAAAATTGGCACAGCCCAAATCCCCATTACATGTCACATTAGACGTCGAAAGTAATGAAATTTCTACTGGCAGGATGTTATCAATTACATATGATTTTGTTGGTATTGCACATCCAAGAAGATCGGTTCCTGAAATTGTATAAACTCCAGGCTCTAACCCTGTAATTGTTGCTTGATTTTGCTGGAAACCATTTGGTCCAGTCCAAGAAATAGCATACAAACCTCCTGCACTAGCACCGCCGCGAATATCAATTGAAATTGCACCATCATTCTCACCATGACAAGAAACTTGAGTCACTTGTTCATCAAAAAAGGCAATTGGCGTTGAGACTTTTATAACTCCTGTTTTTATACGTTGACACGGAAAGGTTGTTATGGCATAATTGAATTCTCCAGAATCTATTGGAGTTCCAGAAATTACTAGCTGCCCAGTGGCGTTGTCATAATTCGAACTTATACCAAGCGGCAACCCTGTTACAGTAACTGCTGTAGCGCCAGATAATGCATACTCTATTGGGGTGATTGGTGTATTAAAATTGGATTGACACAATTGCTGGTCGTCAGTGCCCACAGCAGATGTTAATTCAATAGAAACATTTGTATTAATATTCGTAACAGAAAATAATTGTGTCGCGACACATCCTGTTGTAACCACGTTAAAATTGAAAGTTCCAAACGTGGCTGGTGTTCCAGACACTGTATATACTCCAGTACCAGCATCAAAATCTAAAACAAGGTTATCAGGTAGGTTAAGTGGTTCTATTCCCGTTGCTCCTCCTCCAATTGTAAACGTAATTGGCTCAATACTTCCACTTTGACAAATGGCTTGGTTAATCGTTGAAATATCGCTAGTAACTGTTATTGTAGCTTCTGGTCGGATATCTAATATGAAAGCCTGAGATGCCGCAACACCACAAGAACCAACCGTCGTTACAATATAATTTTGAGCAACACCCATCGCATTGATAGGAGTTCCCGAAATTGTGACTATTCCTGAGGTCACAGAATAACTCAATCCAGCTGGCAATGAAGGTGTAATAGTAACATCATTAACCCCTTGAGACACTGAGAAAACAACCGGATCTATAGGCGTATTTTGACAAGCAGTTTGCGTAGGGTTTGTAGAAATATAAGATATTCCCTGATCTGGATTTACTGTAATAACTCCAGATAAAATATTACTACATCCTTGACTAGAACTGATTGTGTAGTTGTAAACCCCACTCTGTGTTGGTACTCCTGATATAATTCCTGTTGTTGGATTAAAAGTAACTCCTGGAATAGTTGGCGTCATTACAAGAGTTGAGGTTGTTGGTGATATCGCATATTGGATTGGAGTTGCAAAAGCACTTACCTCACAAACAATTGGATCAGGATTTCCTGAAACTAGAGAAATAGAAGAATTTTCTTTAATCACAATTGTACCTCCATAAGTGTCCGAACTACAAATCCCGAACGAATTCACCGTATAATCAAAAGTACCAATATCACATGAAGCACCTGAAATAGTTAATATATTGGAAGAAATTGACCAAGAAATTCCGGCCGGCATATTCGGGGAAAATTGAACATCTCCTCCAGTAGCACCACCTCCCAAGTTGTAGGAAATAGGTGCTATAGTATCACAAGAACAAACTTCTTGATCAATAGTGGTTGGTGTTAATTCTGTGATTATATCATTAGAATTAACAACGATAGAACCACTGTAAGATGAATTACATCCGTTTGTTGAGCCAGCAGTATTTACTACATAATTAAAGGTACCTGTACTGGTTGGCAGTCCACTAATAGTTAATGTATTAACAGTTGAATCAAAAGCTGAAACGATACCTGAGGGTAAGCCCGTCACAAACGCACTGGTCGCTGAACCACCTATCGCATATACGATTGGGGTAAGGGCGGTATCTTCACAAATAACTTGACTCACTGTGCTAGAGTCCTGTGGAATAATCGTCCCTTGCTCTTGAACATCTACAAAAGCCTCATTTGGCAATATTACATCTGTTGACTCACAAGCTGTTGGCGTTGAGGAATCAGAAACACTCAGTAGAGTTATTACATTTGATCCGGAATTAGCAGTTGAAATTGAAATTGTAGCGGAATTTGAGGTTCCACTAGAAGTAACTTGCTGAACTGGATCTGAGTTTATTTGATATGTAAACGTATATGGAGCAACTCCATTCGAACCTTCAAAAGTGATAAAAGGTACGGCATCATTCTCACAAACGAGGAAGTTATTAAGGCCCGTAATTGTCGCAACAGGACTAGGATTCACGGTAATTGTGAATACTTCAGTTGAACTACACGTTTCTCCAGCATTTGTATAAGTAGCTGTTACAGAAATTGTCGCAGTTTGTTGTGTTGAGCCCGTATTAACTGCTGTAAACGACGGAAGATCTCCTGATCCGTTTGGCGCAAGTCCAATAGAGGTATTATCATTAATCCATGAGTAATTTACAGAAACCCCTGAATTATTAGAGCTGAAAACTACAGGCGATAAAACTTGTCCATTACAGACTATTTGATCTGCAGGTTGAACTAAATCTAAGGTTGGATTTACTGTTATCAAAAAGTCTTTTGAAGTGCCATTACAAACAACTCCATTATTTGTGTAAACCGGAGTTACTGTAATTGTTGAAACATTTGGAGAAGGGCCTGTATTTAGTGTCGTAAACGGTAAAATACTTCCTGTTCCGCTAGCACCCAAACCTGTACTCGTATTATCATTAGTCCAAGTATACGTGGTAGCACCAAGTGTATTTAAAGAATTAAAATTAACCTCTGTTGATAAATTTCCAGCACATATGGTTTGATCTGCTGGCTGAATTACGTGAGCACTTGGATTTACTGTAATAGTAAATACTTCAGAAGGTCCTTCACATGAAACCAAATCATTTGTGTACGTTGGAGTAACAGTGATTGTAGCTACAATCGGGGTAAACCCTGTATTTATAGCCGTAAAGGACGGAATGTCTCCAGAGTCATTTGCAGCTAATCCAATCGTTGTATTATTATTAACCCAGTCATAAGTCGTTATTCCGCCTAAATTATTTGATGAAAAGCTAGCTAAGTTTGTGTTTTCACCATTGCAAAGAACCTGGGAAATTGGAGTGGTCAATTCTGCGGTTGGATTGACTGTAATTGTAAACGTTTGGGAGGGTCCTGGACAACTTACTCCAGCATTATTATAAATTGGTGTAACCTCTACAGATGCTACGACTGGAATATTCCCAGTATTAACAGCAACAAACGAAGGTATGTTCCCTGTTCCATTAGCTCCTAAACCAATACTTGGATTATTGTTAGTCCATTCATAGGTTGTGGAACCTGAAGTATTTACTGATGAGAAGTTCACAGAAGTAGTTGAATCAGAATTACAAACCGTTTGGTTTGGAGGTAGAATCACACTTGCTGAAGGGTTAACAGTAATTGTAAACGTTAATGTTGAGCCCTCACAACTCTCTCCTCCGTTTGTAAAGGTAGGTGTTACTTGTATTGTAGCAACTGAAGGAACTAACCCTGGATTAGTTGCTGTAAAAGAAGGAATATTCCCTGTTGAAGGTCCAGCAATCAACCCAATTGATGAATTGTTGTTAGACCATTCATAAGTAGTTGTTCCACCTAAATTGTTAGAATCAAAATTATAAAAGAATGTATCTCCATCACAAATAACTTGTGCATCGGGTTGAATCATTTCAGGTTCAGGATTAACTTCAATTGTAAAGGTTTTTGAATCTCCTTGACAACTTACTCCTCCATATTCGTAAAATGGAGTTACAACAATAGTTCCTACAGCCACAGTAGTTGAACTATTAGAAGCTACAAAAGACGGAATTGTTCCTGTTCCTGTTGCTGCTAATCCAATGCTTGGATTTGAATTAGTCCAACTATAAGTTGTTGTTCCAGTAATGTTTGTGGTTGTAAAGTTGACTGGTGTTGTAGAATCACCATTACACACAACTTGTGAGGCTGGTTGATCTACCTGACCAGATGGGCTAACTGTAATTGTAAACGTTTCTGATGGTCCAGAACAAGAAACACCACCATTAATAAATGTAGGGGTTACCGTTATAGTTGATATTACTGGGTTTGGATTCAAATTGGATGTTATAAACGTTGGTATATTTCCAGTCCCTGATGCTGCTAAACCTATAGAAGTGTCAGAGTTTGTCCAACTGTACGTTGTTAATCCAACAGTATTGGCAGATGTAAAGGATACATTAGTAGATTCTCCATTACACACTATCTGTGAGGCTGGTAAATTCACCTGTGCTGCGGGATTGACCGTTACTGTGTACGTTTTTGAAGGTCCAGAACAAATTACCCCAGCATTCTCGTAAACTGGAGTCACTGTGATCGTAGACACCGAGGGGGCTGTCCCAGTATTTGTTGCCGTAAAAGCAGGAACATCTCCTGTGCCGCTACTTATGTTTAAACCTGTCGACAAATTATCATTTGTCCACGAATATGTTGTTGTGCCCATCGTGTTTGATGAACTAAAGCTAGTGCTGCCTACAGAATCACCATCGCAAACAACGACCGAAACAGGTTGATTAACTTGTGCAGAAGGATTAACTGTGATAGTAAAATTTTCAGTTGAGCCAATACAACTTACACCTTCATTGGTAAATGTTGGTGTCACAGTAAGACTTGCTGTTATTGGTGCATTACCAGTATTAACAGCCAAAAATGCTGGAATCGATCCAACTCCAGATGCTGGAATCCCAATACTAGGAGTGTTATTGGTCCATGCATAAGTGGTAGTCCCCACACTATTGGATGTCGTAAAGTCAACTGTTGTGGTATCTCCATCACATACAATTTGTGAGCTTGGAGATATCATGTTTGGATTAGGGTTGACTGTAATTGTAAATATTTTGTTTGGTCCATCACAATCTACACCATTATAACTAAATGTTGGAGTTACTATAATTGTTGAGGTTATAGGTGTAGTTCCAGGATTTGTAGTGGTAAATGATATACTAGATCCAGAACCAGTACTACTAAGTAAACCAATTGCAGTATTACTATTAGTCCAATTGTAAGTGGTTGTACCTACCGTATTAGGAGTGGTAAAATTGATAACCGCAACATCTGATGCACAGAAAACTTCGTCTGAAGGTTGATTCACCTCTGCTGTAGGATTCACTGTAATCTGAAATGTTTCTGTTGGGCCTGGACAACTGATGCCATTGTATGTAAATGTTGGCGTTACAGTAATGGTTGCAACTTGAGGAATAGTACTTACATTGGCAGCTGTAAAAGAAGCTATATTCCCTGTCCCATTAGCAGGAATAGATCCTATGGTTGTGTTGTCATTTGTCCAAGAATACGTTGTTGTACCTACTGTGTTTGAGGTAGAAAAGTTAATATCTGCAACTGAATCTCCTGAACATACAATTTGTGAGGTGATCGGATCGACTTGTGCCGATGGATTTACCGTTATCGTAAAGGACTTAGGATTACCAGTACAAGAAACCAAACCATTCGTAAATGTTGGTGTTACAGTGATATTTGCAATTTGAGGAATTCCGGTAGAATTAACCGCTGTAAACGAGCTAATATCTCCAGAGCCGCTAGAAGCCGACAAACCTATAGTTACATTATCATTAGTCCAATCGTAAGTGGTTGTGCCACCAGTATTTAATGTGTCGAAATCTATGTTTGGTACTAATTCGCCTTCACAAAGTATCAGAGATGTTGGTTGATTTACTTGAGCTGAAGGGTTTACCGTAAGCTGGAATGTTTCTGGTGATCCAGAACAAAACTGACCATTAAAGGTATACGTTGGCGTTACAACTATAGTCGCAACCTGTGGAATTGTCGTTATATTAGTTGCTGTAAATGCTGCAATATCTGTAGAACCAGATGCAACTAAACCAATACTCGTATTATCGTTCGTCCAACTATAAGTGGTTGTCCCTGAAGTATTTGAAGTTGAAAATGTAATCGGAGTAAAACTGTCTCCATTACACACTACTTCTGAAGGAATTGGATTGACTTGAGCCGCTGGATTTATTGTAATTGTAAAGGTTTTTGAAGCACCTGTACATGAAATCCCTTCGTTATCAAATGTTGGTGTTACAACCAAAGTTGCAACTTGACTTATTGGTGAAGTATTAATCACTGTTACGCCTGAAATATCTCCAGATCCCGTTGATGGTAATCCTATTGATGGATTATCATTAATCCATGTAAACCCTGAGACTCCCCCAGTATTGGTTGTTACAAAATCTACATCTAATATTTCACTTACACATAAAATCTGTGATAACGGTTGATCTACATTTGGTTCTGGATTCACAACAACATCAAATGTAATTGGATCTCCAGTACATCCAGCTGAATTTGCAGGCAGTGATAATGAATATACAACTGTTATTGGAGCAGTTGTAACATTAGTTAAAACTTCACTTATCGTATCGACTCCGCTAGTTCCGGATTCCGTAATTCCTGTGACACTCGCTCTAGTCCAATTAATACTTCCAGGGACATTAGAGGTTAATGTATGATTGAATGCATCGCCAGAGCAAATAGCTGCTACTGGATTAGCTGAAGTAAGGATTGGATTCGGATTGACGTCAACAGTAATAGTTTCTGAATCAGTACAGCCATCTTCTGAGGTTAAAGTGATAATATAATTTACTGGAATTGTTACAGAACTTGTATTGGTTAGAGCTTCGCTAATTATTCCTGTTCCAGATCCAGCAGTATTTGAAATTCCAGAAATAACTGCTCTAGTCCAACTGTAGGTTGTACTAGCCAATGCCGAAGTTGGTACATATTCAAAAATTTCATCACTACAAATTGAAGGTGGAGTCAATGTACTCGTCAAAGTTGGTTGTGATTGAACTGTTATTGGTAGAGCTGCGGAAGAAGCTCCCAATCCACAAGAGTTATTTCCTTGAACAGATAAATTTCCTGAGATAGCTGAAGCAGAAAACGGAATAGAAATTGTATTGGCGGTTGTAGAAATTGTACTGCCGTCAGGTAATGTCCATAAATAGGACAATGCGTTTGGAATTATTGTGGTTGTGTAATCATGAGTCGATCCAGCACACACTGTTTGTTCTCCTGATACAATCCCCGTAGTTGGTAATTCATCAATAGTAATTGGTAATGTAGAATTCGGACCACTACCGCAGCCATTTACGCCATTTACAGACACATTCCCTGAAACTGCGTTTGCGCCATAATCAACACTAATTGAATTCGTTCCTTGACCAGAAACTATTGTAGCACCCGTTGGCACTTGCCATTCATAGCTAACCACATTTGAATTCACCGGAACGGTATATACAACTCCTGAATTGCCTTGACAAATCGTATTTAAACCTGTAATGGTCCCTAAATTTGGAATCGTACAATTGATTGTTAATGTTACAGAATCTGATACAGATTCTGAACTACAAGCCCCCACACCATTGGCGGTTAACGTTAGTACTTCTGGAGTACAACTATTACTAAATGATTCATAAACAACAGGATTTCCTAAGTTAAAATTACCTGATAAACTTCCTGAAGTGGACCAGCTTGTAGAACTCGCATTGGATACATCTGTTCCTAGAATTGTAAAAGGAGCAATTGCTGTTCCTGGAATATAACAAATGGCACCATTATCACCAGCTTCAACTGAGGGAAGCGCTTGAGTGGTAACAGTAATTTCTTCTATTGCATTTTCTGCACAAGGCGATAATGGAGTTGCTACAAGACGAAGTCTTGTTACTACATTTGAAGGGATATCAGTTCCTAAGTATGAAAAATATACATCATTAACAACCTGACCAGGGCCTTCAATAATACTCCATTCAAGTGTATCATAATTAGATCCTGTTCCGTTTAATGGTACGCCTGTTGTAGTACTAACACAAACGTCAATATCACTTGCAGTCACGGTTGGATTCTTAATTATATTTAACAACATAAAGCTACTGTCTACAGCACAGCTGCTATTCCCCGTTCCTGTGACTGTTAAGTACACATAACCCCTGTTTATATCATCTATACTTGGAATATATTCTGGATTTACGGCCGTTGGGTCTGTAAATGAACCAGGCAAATAAGTACCTGAAGACGTTCCATTGCTATTTTCAGAACTCATCCACATGACGTCAGTAGCACTGGAAGTAGCGTCCAACAATGTATAGGTTTCTGATTCACAAATAGATGCATTAACTCCTGCAAAGACTCCAACGCCGTCAGCTATAGTTACTTTTATTAAATCTGTAACAAATGTCCCACAAGCAGTATTAGACACTCTAATTGTCAAATACACATATCCTAAGTCGATATCATCTTGCGAAGGTGTATAACTCGGATTCAAAATCGTATCGTTTGTAAAAGTTCCACCTACATAAGCACCCGAAGACGACCCATCACTGTTTTGTGAACTCGTCCAAATTATAGTATCATCGCCCGTTACTGTTGTGTTTACAATATTGATGTTAGCGCCTTCACAAACAGTAAAATCAGGGCCAACAGTAACCGTTGGTTGCGGCTGAATTGTTACGGTCATTGAGTCGGAAACATCCCCTGTACATGGGGCGATACTTGTAGCGGTTAGAGTAAGAACTATATCACCAGTTTCATTAACCCCAGGTATGTATTTTGGATTTAAAGTATTAATAGTGGATGGATCAATACTTCCTGTTCCGTTATGAGACCAAGTATATGTTGAAAAATTTGTCACTGTAGCTCCATTTCCTGAAACTATAACATCATCGCCATCGCAAAATAATAGGGAGGTCCCTGCCTCAACTTCTAAAAGCGGTTGTAGATTGACCGTAATCGTTTCACTCAATGTAGTTATACAACCTGCTTGAGGTACAGTCTCTACTCTAAGCAATACGAATCCATTGACTATTTCATTCACTGAAGGCGTAAAGCTTGGTGTTTCTGAGTTTACATTTGTTAGGACTCCTGGAGTTCCAGAAGCACCTGTAATATTTGTCCAAAGAACAGATGTAGCATTACTTACATCTATCAAATCAGGCATAGTGAAAGTTTCACCACACATTGTAATTGTATTGGTTGTCGCTGAAAGCGTTGTATCTTGATTGATGAAAATCGTCATTTCATCCAAAACAGCAACTTGTGAACATGCCGCATTAGGCATCGCTGAAAGCGTTAGAGTGACAGAAGTCGTGTCATTAAAGCCAAGGCTGTATGTTGGGTTAATTGTACTACTAGAATAATCAAACGTACCGTTCCCTGAAGTGGACCATGTGATACTGCTATAATTACTTGCCGTTGCCAAACTCAAAATGACATCTGTATCTTCACAAATATCAAAAATATCTGGGCCTGCACTTACAATTGGATTTGCGTAAATCGTTAAGGCCATCGAGTCTGTTGACGAAGCACAACCATTTGTTGAAGTTGATGTGAGATCAAACTGAATGTCCTTGGAACCTGTAGCAGAGTTAAAATCTGTAGGGCCAGGTATGTAAATTGGTTGTAATGGGTCAGCTGTAGACTGAATAATTCCACTACCGTTTGAAGTTATCCAAGAATATGTTGTAGAGGCATCTGCATCTACCACAGAGCCAAGAAGTTGATAAGAAGATACTCCTTCACAAAGAATATCATCGTTACCGGCATTAACTACTGGAGCAGCGTTTATTTCTAGGTTAAAACTATCCGTTATCAAAACTGGACATACGCCATTTCCAACAGCAGTTAAGGTCACCACAGCTGTTCCGGTTGCCCCAGCATCTGATGCAATAACCGGTGTTGTAGTACTTTCGCCAGAAACAATCTGAGCTGGACCAGTAACACTCCACGTATATGTAAATTCATTTAAAACACTCGCTCCAACCACAGTATATGTTTCAGTGACACAAATAGAAGCGTCAACACCAGCTTCTACAATTGGATTTGGAATAATTTCCAATTGTATAGGACTTGAATCACTTGAACAAGAACCAGAAGTTGAAGAAGCAGTTAGGATTAAATTCACTGTTCCTGTTTGACCAGGAGCTGGAGTATAAATCGTTGCTAAATCATTGTTAGGAGTAAACGTTCCTAATCCGTTTGATGAAGTCCATAATACTGAACCATAATTGGAAGCGGATATTTCTGAATTTGAAAGGGTTAAAGATTCGCCTTCACAAATAGT